>NZ_JBNPWS010000039.1:0-47637 GCF_050433705.1 Paenibacillus sp. DS2015
TTGACCATATATTTCTCTCCCCTCGGAGAGTATGTCGGCTATTTGTGGGGAATTTTCAACTGCTGATATTAGGTATTTTACAATTGATGTTCACAGTATTTATGGCTGTCAGTTTATTTTTTTATAGTTTAGGTAAAAGGTTAGCTAAAAGGTAATACAAAAGAAACAAAACTATTCCCACAAAAATAGGCGCATGGTATAATATTGTAAAAGGTTTTCGGTAAAATATGCCAAGGAGGAGTTCTATTGAACTGCAGCAACTGTGCCCCAATACAACCTATAGAAGACCAAGGTTTGGTAAGATTAAAACCATTGAACTTACAGTTAACTGCTGCAATTCAAGCAAAGGGACTGAACATGGAAATGTCCACGGAGTTTGTGACCATTTCATATCATAGTAAAGAAGAGATGCTACATTTACTCCAGTGGATACATAATTTACCGAGTGGGAATTTTGAGGAACTGATGATATCTGTAACCGGAATTGGAAAAAATAGTGAACACAGTCCATGGCTGACTTTATCACAGATTGAGGCTACGTTAGAGCATCACGTTGTTGTGGATATTATTCGCAAAGAGCAATTCAGTAATCATATGCAACCCATCGTGGATAGAGAGGAACGAATTGTTGGATTTGAATTTCTGCTTCGCCCTGCCGTGGGAGGGGTAGCTTTTCAACCTTCTAATCTATTTGAAGTCGCTCATGAGACGGGTTTACATTCATTTCTGGATCGAGCAGCGCGGATATCAGCTATTGAGACGAGTGCAAAGTGGCTACCGAGAGGTTATAAGAGATTTATTAACTTCTTACCTTCATCCATATATAATCCTGAATATTGTTTGACGCATACCTTTGAAACCATTAACCGACTGAACTTGGACCCTAAAGATTTCGTTTTTGAAGTGGTAGAGACGGAGAAGATCGATAACCTTCCTCATTTACTTGAAATTTTTAATGTATATCGAAGAAATGGGATGAAGGTTGCGCTTGATGATGTAGGTGCTGGGTATTCTACCCTTGAGTTGATGAACACACTTGAGCCTGACTATGTCAAGATTGATCGTAGCATCATTGATCATTGTGGCAAGGATCCTGTGAAACAATATGAAATTTTAAGAATTATTGAGGGAGCATCCCATTTCAATGGATTGGTACTCGCTGAGGGGATTGAGCGATATGAAGATTTTGAATTCTGTAGAGAAGCTGGTGTCGAGTTTGCTCAGGGATATTTCTTCGGCAAGCCTGCAGATCGTCCTCCACACGGAATTCAGATCAGCTAATAGCATCTTATGAGAACCTATTATAATTTGATTAGTGTTCGTCAATTATAGAAAGATATCTAACGCAGAACGAGCCTGGAAGTTATCCCAAGGCTCGTTCTATTTAATAAATACGAAAAAAATGTTATTTTTGTTATGAATTTTGTTTGTTTTTAATACAGATCTCATCAATTGTCGATTGTTAATTCCTAATGAAAAAGCCCCACAGCACGTTATAAGTGCTGTGGGGCTTGTGCTTTCATCTATATTAACATTTCTTTATTGCGTCATGCTTACTTGAATAGTGGATAGGCCACCAACCATATATTCAGTACCATGTACATTAACCTGTACAGGGGAATCGGTCTCATTACTTACTGTAACATCATGCTCTGAGACGGTTACTTTAAGACGTGATGCGCGGAACATGACCTTGAAAGAGAAGGATTTCCAATGACCGGGATTGAATGGGCTTAGGTAGACGCTACCATCTTTAATGCGGAGCCCACCGAATCCGTGAACTACAGACATCCACGTACCTGCCATACTTGTCGTGTGACAGCCATCTTCGGTGTCATTATTATAATTATCTAGATCAAGACGAGATGTACGCATATACATTTCGTAAGCTTTTTCCTTATAACCTAACTCACAGGCCAAGATGGAATGAACGCACGGAGATAAAGATGACTCATGAACCGTTAGCGGCTCGTAGAAATCAAAATTCCTCTTAACTGTGTCTAAATCGAAGCGATCTCTTAATGTGAATATACCTTGTAGAACATCGGCTTGCTTAATATAAGAAGAGCGAAGAATACGATCCCATGACCATTTTTGGTTGAGAGGTAGGTTGCTAGGATCAAGCTCACTGACCGGAGTTAGATCTTTGTCTAGGAATCCATCCTGCTGAAGGAATACGTTCAGTTCTTCATCGAAGGGATAGTACATCTTAGCAATAATGTCTTTCCACTTAGATGTTTCTTCTTCTTTTAATCGAAGTTTGTCAATGAGTTCTTTATAGATAAGTGGTTCATTATGCTGTAAATTATCTAGGACCTCAAGTGTGTATTCCATTGTCCAGGTTGCCATACTGTTCGTATACCAATTGTTATTAACGTTATTCTCGTATTCATTGGGTCCTGTGACCCCTAGCATCATATACTTGTCTTTGGTAGGTACATAATTAACGCGTTCTTCCCAGAATCGCGAAATCTCTGTGAGTACTTCTAGACCATATTGTCCTAGATAAGCTGTATCTCCGGTATAATTAACATAGTTATATATAGCATAGGCGATTGCACCATTACGGTGGATTTCTTCAAAAGTGATCTCCCATTCATTGTGGCATTCTTCCCCATTCATCGTAACCATCGGGTATAATGCACCTTTACTGAAGCCTAATTTCTTAGCATTTTCCTTTGCTTTTTCTAGATGCTTGTAGCGATATACTAGAAGGTTACGAGCAATGGATGCATCGGATGTACTGAGATAGAACGGCAAGCAGTAGGCTTCTGTATCCCAGTAAGTACTTCCACCATATTTCTCACCAGTAAATCCTTTAGGACCGATATTCAGTCGATCATCCTCACCATTGTAGGTCTGGTTAAGTTGATAAATATTGAAGCGGATCGCTTGCTGTGCAGCAATATCACCCTCAATTACAATATCACTCTCACGCCATTTACTATCCCAGCTACTAATTTGTTCTTGGAGTAGACCTTCAAAGCCTATTTGCATGGCTTCTTGAAGTATTGCTCGTGCTGTAGTGATCAATTGACCTAGGCCATGATCACGAGAAGTAACGTTAGCAACATATTTATAGAGCACAACTTGCTCTTGCTCTTGTACATCCAATTGGAGGTGGTGAGCGACATATTTCTCTTGTTGAACCGATTCCGGAGTAACGGTTAGAGGTTGCCCATTCTTACTGATGGTGTAGGACATAACTGAAGTAACGTGGAAGTCCAGTTTCTTAGTCTTAATGGTTAGTACAGCATCATCTGGTCCAGCCTCTTTGGACACTTCCATCCAGAATTTCTCGTCATAATTTGAATCTTTATTCTTGATATCTCCATCAAGATATGGAGTGAAGGAAATTTGACCACTAAAGTTAAGTGGAGTCAGAGCATAACGGATGGCTCCAATTTCTCGGTGGCTAACACTGATGAAACGAATGGCTTCCACTTTCACTTCCTTACCATCAGGTAGCTCCGCAATGAAGCTGCGTGAGAGCGTCCCTTCTTTCATATTTAATACACGAACGAAATCTTTAACAGTACACAGGGCAAGATCAAGAGGGTGACCCGCGATATTGACATGAATTCCAATCCAGTTGGTGCAATTAAGTACTTTGGCAAAATACTCTGGATAGCCGTTCTTCCACCATCCAACACGAGTTTTATCAGGATAGTAGACGCCAGCCATATAGCTTCCTTGTAGCGTACTACCACTGTAATCTTCTTCAAAGTTAGCTCGTTGACCCATATATCCGTTACCAATGCTGAAAACGCTTTCTGATATTTCTTGGTTATGAGGGTCAAATCCCTCTTCAATAATGTTCCATGGGTCTAATTTCAAATATTGCTTCACGTGAATCGTCTCCTTCAGAAGTTGTGATTTAGTATAGTGTTTCTATTTCCTACATTCCTATGAATGGAGAAAAAATCGGTGCAATTGGTTTAGGTTCTTGCCATGATAAGTTGTAATTTCTCAACAGACATTTCTTCGAGAGAAGGGACGACATATTCTGCTAGGATAAGGGTCCCGGGTGATCCAATGCCAATCGTCCGCATTCCTCCACGGATAGCAGCTTCAATCCCAGCTTCGGCATCCTCGAATACAACACAATGTTCTGGAGATATTTGAACTGCCTCTGCACCGAGTAGGAATACTTCAGGATCTGGTTTAGCATTGGAAGTTTTGGTTCCATCAATAATGGCATCGAAGTAAGGAACTAAGTTTGCATTGTTTAATATAGTCATGGCATTTTTGCTGGCAGAACCTAAGGCTACTTTAATCCCATGTTGTTTCAACTCTTTTAGAAAAGTAAGCGAACCAGGTAGGATCTCTGAGTCATCCATTGTTGAAATGTAGTCTACATACCAATTGTTTTTCTTCTCTGCGAGTGCGAGCTTGGTCTCATCATCGAGCTGAACGTTACCGACTTCAAGTAGGATCTCTAAGGAAGCCATACGGCTTACACCTTTAAGTCTTTCATTATCCTTCTCAGTAAATTCAAATCCAAGTTCATCAGCGAGTCTTTTCCAGGCTAAAAAATGATATTTTGCAGTGTCAACAAGGACGCCGTCTAGGTCGAATAAACAAGCTTGGATAGGGGAATTCGTTGGGTTCATTTTGTAGCTTCCTCCTTTATTGTGCAAACGTTTGTATTGTTATTAAAAATAAATGAAGCAAATTTGATTGCTCCACGCATTTCTAAATGTAAAGAAAATTTAGATAGAGTCGAAAGTTGATGTTGAAAGATAATTATATCTAAATTCAATGGTTCTGATCAACCATTGGCATCATAGAAGATTCCCTTACCACGAGCCGATGCGGGATAATGTTTCTTTTTTGAAATTGTTTCTCTCTATCATTCTGGATCGATTGGATTAATGCTTGTGAAGCCGTATACCCCAGATTATAAATACCAATATCGACACTACTAATGGGTGGTGTTGAGAGTTCGGCAATAGATATATTATTAAAGCTAACAATACTTAGATCATTAGGAACTTTATATCCAAGCTCATGTAAACCTCGCAAAACACCAAATGATACAAGGTCGTCGACCACAACTAAGGCCGTAGGCCTTTCTGGTAAATTCATAAAGAAAGACATAGCTCGGTAGCCACTTTCTTGTAGAAATTCTCCTTCAACAATCCAGTCCTTGCGCATGTCAAGTCCATTTTCTTCAAGAGCTTGACGGTACCCCTTAAGTCGATCTATTGAAACGACATGATTTGGGGGTCCGCTGACAAATCCAATTCGTTTGTGGCCGAAGGAAATCAAGTGCTTGGTAGCATCATAAGCGGCCTGAACATTATTATTATCTACTGATAATAGATCTGGATATTTATCGCTACGCCCAATCAAGACGAAAGGGTGATTGTTGCTTTGCAGAAATTCGACAACAAGATCATCTTTACGTGAATAGAGTAAAATAGCACCGTCGACCCTTTTTCCATTAATTAAACGGGATACAACGTCGACTTCCTCTTGTTCACTGCCCCCCGAACTAAGTACTACATCATAGCCGGAACGGTTAGCTTGTGTGACAATACCACGAACTAATTCCATGAAAAATGAATTCAAGAATAGCTCTTCAGCAGATTTAGGCAGAATAACGCAAATGCTGTTCGTTGTCTTAGAAACCAGGCTCTGAGCCATGATATTGGGATGATAGCCCATCTCATCAAGAATGATTTTAACTTTTCGAGAAGTTTCACGGCTAATTCTCGGGTGATTGGATAGCACTCGGGATACCGTGGAGGGTGATACGCCAGCTTTTTTAGCAACATCTTTAATGGTTACAGACATAATGACCTCCAGGTTGATACCGTTTCCGTAAATCGATAAATCAAACAAATAAGATATTCTTTTTCACACTTGATATCTTAATCTAATGTCTGAGGGTTGTAAATAACAAACCTTGCATGTTGATGTTAATTATAACATAAATAATAACAAATTGGATCAAAATCGAGATAAATGGTGAAATAAGAAGCCAAGATCCATATTATATTCCCGTAATCAATGAATTAGCCGGAATATAGGACTGCAAACGTTTTGACTTAAGAGACTCCTCCGTTATGATGATACCCATAAAATACAATAAAATTTAGGTGGAGGGAAAATTGTGAAAAATATGAAATCAGCCACATATCTCAAACGGGTCGCTATTGGGTTAACCGGGGCAGTCCTTCTTGGAACGCTTTTGGTAGGCTGCAACAATGATAATCTTAATGTAACACGTACACAGCAGAATGGACAAAGGACTTCTGAACCTCTTGTAGAAGGGCAGAATAAGGAATCATCTACTGCAGTTTCTATTGATTCCATTAATGAACAACCCTCAACGGTCTATTATGAGATTTTTGTTCGATCTTTCTATGATACGAATGGGGATGGTATTGGTGACTTACGTGGAGTCATAGAAAAACTTGATTACTTAAACGATGGGGACCCATCTACGACAGATGATCTTGGTGTAGGTGGAATTTGGCTTATGCCGATTCAACCCTCTCCGAGCTATCACGGATATGATGTATCTGATTATCGAAGTGTTAATTCCGAATACGGAACAATGGAAGATATGGCAACATTAATTGACGAAGCGCATAAACGAGGTATCAAAGTCATTATGGATCTGGTTGTTAACCATACTAGCAATGAACATCCTTGGTTCAAAGATGCTGCAGAAGGTAAGCACAGTCCTTATCGAGATTGGTACGTATGGGCAGAGGATCAGAACCGTGATCTAAGTGGCGTGAGTGCCGCATCGGGTGCTAGTCCATGGAATGAATTGAAAGATACCCACTATCTGGGGACATTTTGGGATGGGATGCCTGATCTTAATTTCGATAACGCTGTTGTACGAACAGAAATGAAGGATATCGGTCAGTATTGGCTTAAGCTAGGTCTTGATGGGTTTAGATTGGATGCAGCAAAGCACATTTTTGAAGATTTAGTATCGGATAAGAACAAGGAAACAGAAGCTAAGAATATTGCATGGTGGCAGGAGTTCCGAAGCAGTATGAATGAGATTAATCCAGATGCGTATATCGTTGGGGAAGTGTGGGAGAATTCCGTTGCTTCAGTGGCCCCTTATTTGGATAAGGCATTTGATTCTGGATTCAATTTCAGTCTAGCGGAATCTATTATTAGCAGCGTGACAAGTGAACGAGATAACAACATGATATTTACGCTAGAGCGAACATATAAGTTGTTTAACGCTAAATCAGAGGGACAATTTGTGGATGCTATCTTTCTGAGTAACCATGATCAGAATCGGGTCATGAGTCAGCTTGATAGCAATATGGATCATGCCAAGATGGCTGCTTCTATTCTTCTGACGTTACCAGGTAACCCGTTTATTTATTACGGTGAAGAGATTGGTATGTTAGGAATGAAGCCAGATGAACAAATTCGTGAACCTATGAGCTGGTATGAAGAAGGGGTTGAAGGGAAGGGACAGACAACGTGGGAAGAATCCATTTATAATGTTGGAGAGCATACACCTAACGTTGAGTTGCAGATAAGCGAGAAGGATTCATTATTGGCCCATTATCGGGAATGGGTACGATGGAGAAATGAAATAGTAGCACTTCATGATGGAGACATTCAATATTATGACACAGGCAATGCACAAATCATATCTTATACACGGCGTACACTCTCTGATGAGGTACTTATTGTGCATAATTTATCAGATCAAGTGCAACGAGTTACGCTTGATCGCAGAGTAGAGCATAAATACACTGAGATCTTAAGAGCAACAGACAAAAATACAGAGATTAACTTAAATTCACTCTTGATTTCTCCATACTCTTCCGTTATTTTGAAGTAAATGAACGCATTATTGTGTAAATTTGTAAAAATCGAAGATAATAGTGGCTATTATCGTTGTTTTAGGATAATATAGCCATAAATACCGTGTGCAAACGTTTTTACAAAGCAAATGTTATTGTGTATGATAGACCCATGAATAAAGCGCTTACTTATATCATATAACTTTTATACCCACACAATTAAGTCTGTAAGTGGCAATTCTAACGAATACATGAAATCGTTTGCGCAATTTTTCAGAGGTTTTAAGTTTAACAACGTTAGACCATTTAGAGAGGGGTTAATTTAAAAATGAAGATGAACAAAGTAATGACGCTAGTTACTGCTATGACCTTGGCTATCTCGATTACGGCCTGTGGTTCCAACACACCAAGTAAGAATGCGGAGCCTGCTCCAGTCACGAATGCGACTAACAAACCTGCTGTCGCTCCAGAAGAGGTTGCTGACCCAGGACTTCAACCAGAAGAAGGCGCTTCACTGATTATTTGGGAAAGTAAAGAGGAACGGGCATTTGCAGATGAAATGGCAAAGCAATTTACAGAAAAATATAATATTCCCGTCAAAGTTGAAGAAGTACAGGCAACAGATCAAGCTACAAAATTAACGACAGACGGGCCTTCTGGATTGGCTGCAGACGTTGTAATGTTTCCACATGATAATGTGGGTAGAGCAGTAAGTGCAGGACTAATATTACCAAATGATGTTTTTGGTGAAGAAACGACTAAGAACAACACAGAAGCATCCATTCAAGGTGTAACGGTTGATGGTACATTGTACGGATACCCAAGAGCTGCTGAAACATATGCTCTTTTCTACAATAAATCCTTAATTAAGGAAGCTCCAAAGTCATTTGAAGATGTCATTGCTTTCAGTAAAACGTTCACAGATAAGTCCAAGAACAGATACGGAATTATGTGGGAAACAGGTAACTTATATTTCAACTATCCATTTATTGCAACCGGTGGTGGGTATATCTATGGTGAGAATGGTACGAATAAAGATGATATCGGAATTAATATCGAAGGTGCTGTTAAAGGATTCGAGACTTATATGAAATTAAAAGAAGCACTCCCGATTCAGAGTGGAGATATTACGCCTGACATTAAACGTAGCTTGTTCAACGCTGGCGATGTAGCCATGGATATTACAGGTCCTTGGGAACTTGCAGGTTATAAAGAAGTACTAGGAGATAACCTTGCTATCGCTCCAATTCCAACGATTGATGGCAAACCTGCCATTTCATTCTCCGGAATTAAATCTTTCTTTGTAAATTCGTTCACGCAATATCCGAATGCAGCTAAGTTGTTCGCTCAGTTCGCATCTTCTAAGGATTCACAACTAGTTCTGAATAAGCTTGTCGGTTCTGTACCAACGAATATAGAAGCATTAGATTCTGATCAAATCAAGAATGATCCAATCATAGCTGGTTTTGCTCTACAAGTTGTAAACTCTAACCCTATGCCTATCATTCCAGAAATGAATAATACATGGACACCAATCGGTGCTGCCTTGACTGAAATGTGGGATAACAATAAAGATCCGAAAGAAGTGTTGGATAAAGCGGTAGAGCAAATTAAAGACTTGAACAACGGCGTAACGAAGTAATATACACGGTTGGCTAGTCAGAGGAATAACGATTAGAGATCACCCGTCGCAATCTGTGGCGGGTAATTCCTCGATTTACCAGAGAGAGGAGAGAGCTTGTGGGTAGACATCGAAACAAAGCCACCATACTGTCGATAATAAGCATGGGGCTTGGCCAAATATATAATAGACAGTTTATTAAGGGTATTATATTTCTGATTGTGGAAGTATTTGCGATATTCTATTTCGGTAGTAATTTGCAGAGGGCCCTGTGGGGCGTTATCACTTTGGGAGATAAAGCGCGAGACATTACAAGTAAACCACCGGTACTAGTGGCAGATAATTCAATTATTATCCTGATTCAAAGTTTGATTACATTGTTAATCTTCGTTATTTTTATAGGTATTTATATTATGAATATCATAGATGCACGTAAGACGGCAGAGAATAGAGATCGGGGAATTCCGCCGAACAATATGCTACAATCTATTCGCTATGTCCTGGATTACAAATTTGCGCAAGCCTTTTTGACATTACCAGGCGCAGGTATACTATTCCTTACAATAATGCCGATTATATTCATGGTCATGTTGGCATTCACGAACTATTCTGCCCCTAACCATATTCCACCGGCTAAACTAGTCGATTGGGTTGGTTTTAATACATTTAAGGAATTGCTAACACTCAAGACATGGAGTCATACATTCTATGGCGTCCTAACTTGGACAATTATCTGGGCGGTTCTATCAACGGTAACTACTTATTTCGGAGGATTACTTGTTGCATTGCTTATTAACCAAAAGGGAATCAGATTTAAGGGATTTTGGAGAACGCTTCTAGTTATTCCTTATGCTATTCCACAGCTAATCTCATTGCTTGTCATGAGAAATATGTTTAATGGTCAATTTGGACCGATTAACCAGTATCTTAGATATTTCGGATTAGCAGGACTTCCGTGGTTGACCGATCCCTTTTGGGCAAAGGTTACCGTCATTGTTGTCAATATGTGGGTGGGGATTCCAGTCTCCATGATCTTGATTATGGGTGTTCTAACAACGATCCCTCGGGATATGTACGAAGCTGCTGAGGTCGATGGTGCAACTAATTATCAGAAATTTCGGATTGTTACGCTACCGATGGTGCTCTTCTCAACAGCACCGATACTCATTGCGCAGTTTGCTGGAAATATTAATAACTTTAATGCCATCTTCCTACTTACGAATGGAGCTCCGAATGTCGGGGACTATCAGTATGCAGGGGCGACCGATCTACTTGTAACTTGGTTGTATAAGTTAACATTAGAACAGAATAAGTATAATATGGCTTCTGCTGTAGGTATCATTATCTTCTTAATTATTGCGACGTTCTCGATCTATAACTATCGTCGAACGAAGTCATTTAAAGAGGAGGATATGATCCAATGAGTATATACAAAATTAAGAAAACCATTCAACTGTCGTTAAGTTATCTGATTCTCATCTTTATGGCCATTGCTGCTATATATCCTGCACTTTGGGTCATCATGGGATCCATTCGACCAGGAAAGTCACTGTATAGTAAGTCGCTAATTCCAGATCAGTTCACGCTGGATCATTACCGAGAACTATTTACATCTAAAAGTTACTTTTTTGGTCAATGGTATATGAATACGTTGAAAATATCGATTGCCTCCATGTTGATTGGGGTTGTACTTACCTTGTTGACAAGTTATGCCCTGTCACGTTTCCGCTTCCGGGGACGGAAGACAACACTCTCAGGTGTGTTGATTCTAGGGATGTTTCCTGGGTTCATGAGCATGATCGCAATCTTTCTACTCCTTAAAGAGTTCCATTTACTTGATACACATCTTGCACTTATTATTGTGTACGCAGCAGGAGCTCCCTTAATGGGAACCTTTGTCGCTAAGGGTTTCCTAGATACGATTCCACGATCGTTGGATGAGGCAGCTAAAATAGATGGAGCAAGTAATATAAGGATTTTTACTCGTATTATTCTTCCGCTTTCTAGACCGATGCTGACCTATATGGCTCTGACGCAATTTGTGGGTCCATGGGTAGATTTTATCTTTGCGAGGATGGTACTTCGGTCTAAGGAAAAATGGACAGTAGCCGTTGGTTTGTATGACATGGTGAATTCGAACACGAATACGAACTTCACCCTGTTTGCAGCAGGTGCAGTCCTGATCGCTGTTCCAATTACTATTCTGTTTATGTTCCTACAGCGTCTTCTTGTCGAAGGTTTAACATCAGGAGCGAGCAAAGGGTAAGGCGAAGTCTTACAATAAATCAATAAACTTAATAATGAGTAACATATAGAACTTAGATATACAATCATTAGTAATGTTACATTTGGGTACAGTTCTCGCAATAGGTGGGTTGTACCCTTTTTTTTTATTCACTACATAGGAAGAATTGCGAAAGGGGAGCAACAACATTGAACAAAATACGTATACTCCGCTTTAAATCTATTAGTACGAAATTATTTGCAATCTTGTTTAGTGGAATTGTTATATTGTCTACAGCACTAGGTCTCTCTTCCTACCAATTATCTAAAGGGATAATTAAACAGGAGGTCTCCTTAGCTTCCTCACAGGCCATTGTACAAGCCGCTGATAAACTTGATTTTCTATTCCTACAATATGAGGCCTCATCCAAACAATTAGCTGTAGATACGGAGTTGAAGCATGACTTAGAGTTAATTAACCAAGCAGATATTGGGACTGTGCAAAAGCGTGATTTGGAAGAGGGAATACGCAATAAATTAACTTCTATTTCGGGGTCTGATAGTAGACTTATGGGTGTTCGGTTGGTGAAAAAGGACTTAGTTGAAGCTAGCTCGTATAAATCCGCTGGTGTTAGTGGTGTTCGAACGGATGACGATATTCAAGCAAAGGTTAAACAAATTATTGACGCTAAGGGTCAGATTGTATGGTTCCCTACCACTACTAAGGGGTTCTTCAATTCATATTCGGAGGCAACGCTTACCATGGGAAGATTGTTGCGGAATATGAAGCAACCTGAGGCTGAATATATTCTATTATTTGAAATTAAGGATAAGGCAGTTGGAGAAATACTATCGAATCTAAAAATTGGTGTGAATGGCCAAGTGAAAGTGATAACGGATAGTAATCGGATAGTTCATGCCCAAGATAACGCTCTTCTTGAAACGCAGTCATTTATTCATATTGACAAGGATGGGGAGGAAAGCGATACCTCATTTACAACGGATGATGAGAATGGTGTAGAACAGCTTGTTGTGTACAAAACTTTGGATACGACAAAATGGACAATGATGGGATACGCCCCTATCAGTGATTTTGTAAAAGGGACGAATCAACTACTGTATGTTACTGTCATCGTGATCCTTGTAGCAGTGATGTTTGCACTATTAATTGGCTATTATGTCGTTCGGAATGTAGGTAGACCTCTCGCTAAATTATGTAATTTAATGGTAGAGGGGGAAGAAGGTAATCTACAGGTACGTACCACCTTCCATAGTGAGGATGAAATCGGTCGGTTAGGATCTAGCTTCAATCAAATGATGCATCAAATTGGGTTACTTGTGGATCAGACGAATCGTTCGGCTCAAGAAGTGCTGGATACCGCTGATGAATTGACTTTAGTCTCAAAAAGTACATCGATTGCAGCGGGAGAGATTGCCGATGCCTCCAGAGAGATTGCGGTAGGAGCTTCAAATCTGGCGATGGAAGCTGAGAGTGAAAGTGTGCTGTCTGAAAGTATTGCAGAGAAAATTAATAAAGTATCGTTATCTAATAACACTATGGAACAAGCAGCTAGTCGAGTAGTGCAGGTGAGTGAACAAGGCTCAGATTACATGGATGAATTAGTGCGCAAAACGGATACAATTGTTGAAATGAATAGAACGATGGTTAACCATGCAGAAACATTGAAGAAAAGTACATCCTCTATACAAAAAATACTTGAACTCATGGGCAGCATGACACAGCAGACAAATATTCTATCGCTGAATGCTTCGATTGAGGCAGCGAGAGCGGGTACAGCAGGACGGGGATTCATGGTGGTTGCTGATGAAATTAGGAATCTAGCAGACGGATCGAAGCAATCCATCCAAACCGTTGCAGAGATTACAGATGAGATCTGGCGTGGGATTGAGCATACGACAGCGTCTCTGAATGCCGTATCACCTATGATGGCTGAGCAGAGGGTATCTGTTAAAGAGGCATCTAGTATTTTTCAGAGTGTGAAACAGCAAATGGATGAGTTTCTAGTAGAGATTGATAACTCTTCAGTGTTCGTTAAAGAACTAATCGAGTCCCAGCAACAATTATCTGTATCCATTACTTCGATTAGTGCAGTGGTCGAGGAGACGAGTGCTTCGACAGAAGAAGTAGCGTCGATGTCCTCGCAACAGTATATAGTCAGTGAGAAGTTGGTGGATTTGTCGAAAAGACTTGAAGAAATGTCAGAGACGTTCAAGCAGTCATTGGTGAAATTTAAAACGTAGGGAGATGAGAATCTAAGAATCAAGGAATGGAAAAGCAGCTAAGGGGTAGATCCTTAGCTGCTTTGTTATGTCCGAAATGTAGGTTGAATTACAAAGAAGTATTACTAGAGAGTACCACAGAGGAGGAGCACTCAAAAGGTTAGTATCTCCCCAGAACAGAGGGAATGAAGCGTATGATGGTCTTCATGCGGTAGCGCTTTGAGTAAAAGGTCAGTTTCTGTCTTGGAGGCATGTACAAGAACTGTGGCTTTGCTTGGTACCCATTCCAGCATGTTTCGAACATCGGGCAACCCCTGATGAACCTTATACCGGACATGATGGACCTGAGTACTATTTGTTCCTAACAGCAACTCGCCATAAGAGCCAGCAGCTAGATGGCCTGTCAGAATGACAGCATTCTTCGTTGAACTGGCTAATCGCTTATAGTACCATTGCGCAGTTTTAGACTGCATCATACCGTCATCGGTAAAAATAATCGCCCCTTCTGTGCGGGAAAGTGCGTGTTCACGAGCCTCTGTGTCAGCTACAATGTTCAGCCTTCCGCAGGCAAGCATCACCTCAATACGGGCAAGTGCATTATCATGCAGCCAGTCTGGCATCGTTGCAAGTTGATGGAGTTGTTCCATGAGCACTTGCTCCACAATTAGAGCTGCTTCAGGAAAGACCTCGTTCGCCCATACGAGTAATTCTTGACCTCGACCATAGGTCGGGACGGGATAGAGCACAGTGCCATTCTTTCGCAGTGTTTCTCGGGTCACTCTTTCAAGTTCCTCTAGCCCGATCGCCTGAGAATCTGGGTCAGCACCATAGGCTGCATCAATAATTGCCAAATCCACATAGGTTTGCTGCGGACCTAGTAAATGCACAGGTCGATCAACAGCAAGCAAGCTAGACTCTTCCGTGTAATCCCCCGAAAAGTAGATCAGCTTGTCAGCCCAATCAAGTGCAAACCATACCGAACCGGGAAGGTGCCCGCTACGCCCCCATTTCATTCGCAATCCAGGAAACACCTCGCCCCAGACTCCCGGAACAGACCTATCCTCTAGAAAAACGTAATCAATAGCCTCGATATGTTGGTCATTATAAGGCAGATTGATAGACTGAGAATAGGCATAGTGGCTCCAAGCTTGAAAATACACGGGTAGCTGTTGAGCCGTTGTGCGGGTTGTCCATACTTTCCCCTTAAATCCATGCTTATATAATAAAGGGATGGCCATCGAATGATCCTCATGCGCATGGGACAGAAACACCGCTTTAAGATGAGGCAGAACCTCTTCATCTATGAGTGGATACTGGCCCCCTCGTTCTTTTTTTCCTCCGCAATCAAGTAATAAGGCTTGCTCTCCATGCTGTAATAAATAACTGGAGCGGCCGTGTTCTCCGGCCCCACCCCAAATGGTTAGTTGAGTCATAAGCTATTCCACTTTCTGTTGTGAACTAATATAAGACATTGCAAGTAGTAGTGCGGTCGTTATTCCGACGGAGATTACCGCCATAGCCATGCCCATGGACACTGCACCCTGTTCAAATTGCGCGAAGATATAGGTCGCTGAGGTCTTCATCCCGGGCGGTAAAATTAATAAGGAAGCAACTAATTCACGATTGGATATCGTAAAGGTCATCATCCATCCTGCCAGCATTCCGGGTAGCAGAAGCGGAAGTAAGATTCTCCGTAGCACATACAGCCTACGCCCGCCGAATACATGGCCTGCCTGCATTAGCATGGGATCGATCTGTCCGTAGCTGGATTTCACGTATTGAACGGTGTAGGGAAGAAACAGGATGACATAGGTAAGCACCACCATGCCGTACGTATTATATAGTGGAATAGGCATCCATTTGGCATTCCATAGCAGAATCAATCCCACGACGATGACTATACCTGGCACTGTATTAGGTAACAAGCTGAACAGATCAACTAGCTTCTGTCCCGGCGTACGGGAGCGCTGTACGGTCAGTGCCAACCAGGTGCCTAGCACGACTGCAATCGTGGATGCAACGATCGATAAGCCGAAGCTGTTCAACAGCGCATTCAAGCTATCCGATCCTGGAGCTAATAAATCAGCGTAGTGTTGTAGCGTAAGATTGGACCAGGCTATCCCTTCGCCGCGCAACTTGAGCAGTGAGGCTGTAATAATAGAGAAATACGGGACCCCAATCGAAGCCAGCAGTAGCAGACCAATATAGAGCCAACATACAAGACCTCTCCAACTCTTAACGGAAGCGTATCTGCTAGTCGTTCCCTTGCCACCGACTAGACGATACGAATAACGGCTGCTGATAACGCTCTGGATATACCACATGACTAAACAAGAGGCGAGCAACACGGAAGCAAGCGAAGTCGCCTTGCCAAAATCGATCGGCCAGCTTGAAATGTATTTATGGATTTCCGACGTCATGACATAGAATCCAATCTTGCGACCAAAGGTTGCGGGTGTGCCGAATTCGGCAATCGTTTTGACGAATATCAACAGGGCACCCATGACATAACTTGATAAGAGCAGCGGCAGAATGATTCGTCTAATACGATAAAGAAATCCACCGCCATGCACAGCTGCCGCTTCCTCCATATTTCCGCTGATTTGGAGAAGCGAATTGCGCAGCAACAAATACAGGAAAGGAAACAGATGCAGGCTCATAATAGTAACCATTCCCCCGAAGCTAAAGAACGCAGGGGTCAGGGCCGAAGCCGCTGGGATGAACTGTTCCATATAACCGTTGGTCTGCATAAATAACATCCAGCCCATCGAACCAATATAGGGAGGAGTCATGAATGGTATTAGCAGCACGATATCAAGCCATTTATGACGGCGCAGTTCCGTTTTCGCCATAATCCAAGCCAGGGGGAATGCCAGTACCGTTGTCACGGCAATGACGCACATTCCCAACCAGATGGAATTGAATAGTACCTGGCTTAAATCGCTCTGCATGATATTGCGTAGCGGCGCCTGTAAATCAAAGGTCTGGTCAGGATACAGACTCGTCCAAAAGATCATCATCAGTGGTGCTAGCACCAGCATGCCAAGTAGTAGCAGTGCCAGCACGAGCCATATCCATCTATATGATTTGAAAGAATTGGTTTGCATTGTCGTACCACCCATCTAAGCCCGAACCGCCGGGCGGCTCGTCTTACTTAAACAATTGCGAGAATTTCGTTGTAACACTGTCGCTGTTCTCGTTCATCCACTGCCAGTTCACATTAAATGTGGTTATCTCACTGGCATTTGTGCGGTCTTTCGCCTCAACATCCGAGCGACCGGGTAGCAAGTATGCGCTGGCTACCATCTCTTGTGCCTCATCTGAAATCAGATAATCGATAAATGCTTTAGCATTGTCGGTGTTTGTACTCGTCTTCACAATGGCAGCTGGGCGCGGACTGATGACACTACCTTCCTTAGGATAAACAATATCAATAGGCTCTCCTGCGGCCTTCGCTTTATAAGCCATATAGTCAACACCAGCGGCCACAATGGATTTGGCGCCTGTAATAACTGGATCAAGAGCTTCCTGATTAGCTCCAGCCATTGCCACATCATTCTGTTTATAGCTGTCAAAGAGCGTCCAGCCATTCTCCCCTACATCACTCAGGTAGCCCGAGATGAAATCCAACGCAGAACCAGATAAGGATGGATCGGGGATGTTCACCTTTCCCTGCCATTCAGGCTTGGCTAAATCCGCCCACGAAGCAGGAGGGGTCTGAACAAGCTTCGTATTATAGACAATGCCAAGAGCAGATGCGCTATAACTGAAATAATGTCCATCTTGGTCAGACCAGTCCGCGATCAGTTTGTCTGCGTTGATCGCCTCAGGATAGCCCAAGAGCATGCCATCTTGATTGAGCCCTTGCATCGCTGGTAGCGATGCGAGCACAACGACATCTACGACTGGATTTGATTTCTCGGCTTCCATACGAGCGAGTATTTTTCCTGTTGTCCCTTGAAACATCTCTACCTTGACACCTGTTTTGGCCTCGAATCCTTCTTTGATCTTATTGGCTAAGCCCTCTGGGCCTGCACTATAGACGGCTAAAGTGCCGCTTAGTTTCTTATTTGTATCCAGTGGTTCCACGGGTGCTGATACTGAATTTGTTGGTGCTGTTTCCGCAGGTTGTGCATTGTTTCCTGCTGCTCCACAACCGACTAAACCTATTCCCATACATACTGTTAAAGCAAGCATCAACCCTTGTTTGGCTATTTTCATTTGTATTGCCCCCTAATCATAGTGCGCCGCCTGTTCAGGCTAGCGTGATTGCTATAACTTCCATTAACGAATGAAGTAACTTATAACACAACATCATGTACATGTTCTGGAGATACATATACCTGTATCGTCTCACCGATGGACAACCGGGAAGAAGAGTACGCTGTCCATATTCCAAGATCCTGATGCATGTCAAGCTCAACTTCGTAGCGGTCTCCCATATAGCTGGCATGGCGTAGCGTACCCTCAAAGCGATGATCAGCGATGTTCTCCTCCCTCCAGCGGATATGCTCAGGTCGAACCATTCGTTTATCCTTCATCAGCCAATTAGACTTACCTATGAACTGAGCAACGAAGGGATGGGTTGGGGCGCTGTAAATATGCTCCGGCGTCCCTCGCTGTAATATTTCTCCCTCTTGCAACACTACAACCTCATCTGACATGCTCATGGCTTCTGTCTGGTCATGTGTGACATAGAGGGCGGTAATACCAATCTCTTTGACTAAATGCAACAGCTCTGCACGCATTTCTTCGCGGAGCATAGCATCAAGGGCGCTGAGCGGCTCATCGAACAGCACGAGCTGTGGCTTCATTATGATTGCTCTGGCAAAGGCTACTCGCTGCTGCTGTCCACCAGAGAGCTCGTGCGGAAATCGCTTCTCCATACCTTCTAGCCGCACGGTTCTCAGCGCATGAAGCACCGACTCCTTTAAGCCATTTTTCTTTCTAGCTGCGCGCAGAGCAAAAGCAACATTTTCAAAAACAGTCATGTGTGGCCAAAGTGCAAAGTCCTGAAATACCATCCCGAAATGGCGCTGGTGAGCTGGCTTATTAATTCGTTGGTCTTTCGAATAATAGCACTCTCCATCCACATGAATTTCTCCTGCATCGGGGGTCTCCAGTCCAGCCAGCATCCGTAGAAGCGTTGTCTTCCCACAGCCGGAAGGGCCGAGTAGTGTAGTGAAGCTGCCTTTGGCAATCGTCAGACTTGAAGGTCGTAGCGCCTGGACTGAACCAAAGGACTTTTCTAACAGACGGATAGTGATATCTCCCATTTTTGTTAACCTGCCTATTCTTTAAGCTTGTTATCAGTCTTGTGATCAGTATAGCGGCGAACTATTTGTCCTTTGTTTGAGATATGTAAATGAAACATTAACTTTTTAGTGGATTTGCTTTAACAATCATCGAATTTTTCTATGCTACAGTGGATAAAACGGAATTGGAGGCGTTAGCGCATGAATTTGTTGAAATTAAAAATCGTTGAGTTACTAGAAAAACATAAGAAAATCACAGCTGTCGCCAACGTACTAGAGCTAAAGCAGCCGACCATCACTTATCATATGAAAAGATTGGAGCAGGATATGGGCGTTAAACTGTTCGAATCGCGGGGGGATAAGACCTTCTTGACCGCACCCGGACGGGCTTTACTCCATTACGCCTCCCGCATTAATAAGCTGGCGCAGGAGGCCGAACGTGTCGTGAAGGAATACGGAAGTCTTGCCAGGGGGAAGCTCACCATTGGAGCCAGCTATGTTCCAGCGACCTATGTGTTGCCGGAGGTACTGAGTGACTTTTCCAAAGCTAATTCTGGTATTGAATTGTCGGTATTGGTCAAGCCAGCGCCTATCATTAAAGAGAAGCTTTGGAATCACGAAATTGACTTGGGGATTATTTCATCGGAGCCTTTCGAGAAGTCTTTCTTATCCACTCACAGCCTTTGCGAGGATGAATTGGTCGTCATCTTTTCGCCTGATCATCATTTGGCATCTTATGAAGAGCTCAATCCGGGCTTGATAGCGACAGCTAATTTTGTGCTTCACGGGAAAGAATCAAGTACGAGGGAAATGACGACGAGGTGGCTGAACAATCACCAGGTTGGCCTGGTTGGCCCTATCGAATTGGATTCGATTGAAGCTATCAAACAGACCGTGCAGCAGGGCGGACACATCGCCTTTATCTCAGGTCTGGCTGTACAGGAGGAAGTCAAGCAGGGACGCTTGCTCATGCGGCAAGTACCCCATGCTAATTTCGAGCGTTCTATCCATTGCTGCTATAACAAGGATCGTTATGACTCCCGATTGACAGAGAAGTTTATTGATACACTTCATAGTAGCTTTAAAAATTCTTGCCTCTCATCTATAAATTAGTGGAATAATTAACAAAATTAGTTTTCCCGTTTGATCTCTTCATGACAATGGACCTCTAACATAGTATTTGTAATCCCATTCATGAATAGGAGTTGAGAGGATGAAACATTGGTTGGCAAAAGCAAGTGCAGTGTTCCTTGGTGCGACAATGTTAGTATCGGTACTACACGCACCTGAGATGGTTCAAGCAAAGGGCCAGGAGGCTAACATGGTTCCATCCTACGAGGTCAAGTTGCTGCTGGATTCTACGCAAGTATTGGATGGAAATCTTTCACTGACCTCTGCTATAAGGTCCGAATTCAGTCTATCCAGTCCCAAACAGGTTAATGTCGAGTACTTTGATACCCTCAGCTTAGATCTTGAGGCGCAAGGCTGGAATGCACGTTTTAGAAAAAAAGAGAATAAAGACAACTACGAGTTAAACTACAAAAAAAGGTATGCGATTCAAAATGGGGATATCCAAGCGGCTCTAACCCTTGCGAATAACGAGGGCTTTGATATTACGGATGATAATTATGAGGCAGAGGTAGATTGGGGATATGGCAAGCAAACCTTAAGCATATCGCTAGATAAAAAGGTCAGTACTTCATTAAATGGCGCCTTAGGACTTCCATCTGAAGCCGTTGCCCGGGGGATGTTGCTGGATAAATTGCCTGGTAAGTTGAAAGATTGGAGCTCAAGTAATTGGGGTAAGGGACAGCTTCAAAATGCCCGTGCTTACGGTCCTGTGCTTGTCAGTAAATATGAAGGTAGCTGGAACGGGCTTGAGGTAGATGTGGAAGTGTGGCCTATACGTGATGCAGCGGGTACAGGAATAGAACCGCTCGTAGAAATATCGTTCAAAACGGCGAATTATAACGAGGCTAGCGTTAACCGTACAGCACTCATTAATAGCTTGAATAATAAGGGTTGGCTCGTTCCTGCAGACGGGTTAAAAACCCAATTAATGCTGAGTCGCTACTAAACGAATTAAAGGGGATATTCTTAGGTCATAATCTGACCTAAGAATATCCCCTTTGTTAGGGTTAATGACTCTACTTACTAACGTACGACTCTAAATATCAAACAACCGTAAGAAGGTAATGTTACGTTTAGTGATCCATTCTTGATCATATAGGTCTCACCCGAGCGGATCTCTTCTAATCGGTTCTCTGCTAAGGGTATTTCGATGGATTGCTGCTCATCGTGATTATTCATGAGAATTATAAATTTACCCTGCTCATCCTCGCGGGCATAGGCTAGTGTTGTACTACGCGATTCAGAAGAAAGGAATGTAAATGTACCTGTACGAAATGCGCTGTACTTCAGACGAATCTTAATCAATTCTTGATAGAAGCTGAATAAATCCTGATCCTGCTTCTCAGGATCCCATTCCATACATTTTCTACAGGCTGGATCTTGATCACCGGTAAGTCCTATTTCATCACCATAGTAAATACATGGTGTGCCGATAAATGTAAATAGAAATGACACAGCGAGCTTCATTTTACGTTTATCCTCTTTGCAGAGTGTAATTAGGCGCGGTGTATCATGGCTGTCTAGTAAGTTAAAGGCCACCTCATTGGCTTGACGGGCATAGCGCGCCAGCTGTTTGCCAATAGCATGTGAGAATCCTTCTGCATCTGTAGAACCGTCTACGAAGAAATCAAGCGTGGCATGGGTGAAAGGATAATTCATCACGGCATCAAACTGATCACCTTGCAGCCAACTCGAAGATTCATGCCATATCTCCCCTAGAATATAAGCGTCGGGATTTGCAGCTTTAACCACTTGGCGGAACTCTCTCCAGAACTGATGATCTACTTCATTAGCTACATCCAATCGCCATCCGTCGATGCCAACTTCCTTAATCCAATACTCTGCTACATGCAGAAGGTAGGCTTTGACCTCCGGATTCTCAGTATTGAGCTTTGGCATCAATGGCTCAAAAGCGAAGGTGTCATAACTTGGAATTCCATTCTCTACATGAATGGGGAACTTGGAAATGTGGAACCAATCTTTGTAACGAGAAGATTCCCCGTTCTTCTGTACATCAACGAATGGAGCAAAGGTTCTTCCGGAATGGTTGAATACGGCATCCATAAGCACGCGTATTCCACGTTCATGACAAAGTGCTACTAACTTCTTCAATAGATCAACGTCACCAAACTGAGGATCGATTTGAAGATAGTCCTCGGTATCATATTTATGATTGGTCGTCGCCGTAAACAACGGCGTGAAATAGAGAGCATTGATCCCCAGGTTACTGAGGTGGTCAATGTGATCGATGACACCTTGTAAATCACCGCCAAAGAAATTATCTCGTAGCGGAGTTTCACCCCATGGAAGTGTGCCTGTCGGGTTAATACTAGGATCTCCATTGGCGAATCGTTCAGGAAATATCTGATAGAATACGGCATTCTTAACCCACTCAGGCGTCTTGAATACATCAACTGGGTTGATAAATGGGTATTCGAATAGTCGATCAGGATTGTCGGGAGCTTCGTTTAGGTATGTATACTCTGTCATCCAACATTTTTCTTCATCTTTTTGCAATAGGAAACCATACTTCAATCGGCGATAAGGGGGTGTCACTTCACATTCCCAGTAGTCGAACATTTCGTCGGTAGTTAAAAGGGTCATAGGTAAGTATTCCATTGTTCGATCCCAAGCATACTTATCCCCAGTCATTGCTGAAATGCTGGTAACATCATTCCTTTTGGTACGAATTCTGAGGTGGATTGTAGTGCCATTATAGGCGTAACACCAATTTTGTTGTGGGCGGTGATATACGGCTTCAAGAAACATAGTATTATTGCTCTCCTTTTCTAGGTTGCTGAATAGTCAACTTTTTAACAGCCACTATAAGAAAAAGGCGCAACACAAGACTGTAAATAGTCGAGGTTGTACCTTTTGTTAAGGGTAGCAGTGCCTTTAAATTATGGATGATGACAGTTTCTTTCAGCGTTCATATAAATATACCACTTAGCTCTTGGATTTTACAATAAAATATGAACTGTAAGAGATCATTTATCACCACTATCCATTTTGTAAGCACTGATATTGAAATTGAGATAACTTAACATAAATTGAATCGTGAATGGAAGCATAAATAGAAGCTATTACGATCATGTGGCTCAACCTAGAATTAGATCGAAGTTGAGCTATATGGTCGAATGTAGGGCATATAAGTTAATCACGCAGAAACAATTGATATTCTTTGTACATAAATAGACGCCACCGTAATATCATTCCAAAGGCTAGTAAGAAGAACAGAGCACCAGATTGAGCAATGGAAACGTATTGTTCAATCACCTGATGGAGTATTGTACGAACGACGAGTAGACCGAGTAGTATAACTATGAAACTCCGAGAACGCTCCGCATAGATCAAGCCATCCAATTTTTTGAAATGAGTACTACGAATGAGTGGATACGAGAAGAGAAACCAACCCACGAATAATGCGATAACTCCCCACCACAAGGGAATATGTGTCATAGGGGCAACGAACATCAAGAATCCAGTAGACATTCCTAAAGGGGGTATGATGATTTTCTTAACGGTTACAGGTTTATTACTAGCTCTCAGTCGGATGAAAATGGTGAGCAGTGCGAGAACAAGAGCTCCAATAGTACTTCCTATTTGAAGAGTTGAGGGACTGATGTTAGGCAAGGTCTAATACCCCTCTCTATAATAATTTGCAATTTGAAGTAAGTTTATTATATCACACAGATGGGGACTTTCAATTGAAGAGCGGTGCAAACATTATTACCTCAATATTACCTCAATAGAAGGTGGATAATCCTGTTTCTTATTGTCTCAGTCCTTGAAGGAAAGTTTCGATCATAAAATGTAGACTTTCATCTCGATCGATGCCCATACGGAAACCATCGTTCTGTTCAAGTGAAGCAAATCCGTGTAGAAGACTACGTAAACCACGAACACTGTGAATAGTCTGTTTTTCTCCCAACTGGAAAGGTTCTAGTACGCGAATTATCATTTCAACCAAGGCATTGCCTGCCTCTTCTAAGGCAGAATTAGTATTAGGTTGAGGGCGATATACGGCTTCATAGAGCCCAGGATGAAGCCTAGCAAATTTAACATAGCTAATGGCGAGACTGCGTGCCGCTTCATTACCTGATTTGCCTATAACTGCCTCGGTCATCAGGTGTCGGAGTTGTTGTAATCCGAACACGGCTAGGTCAATTCGGAGTCCGGGTAGACCTTCGATATGATTATATAGTGAAGGGGAACGTATGCCCAATTTCTCTGCAAGCGCAGATAGTGTAACGGATTCTAAACCATGCGAATCAGCAATTTCTGTTGCGGCTGTTAATATAATGTTGCGATCCAACCTCATTTTTTTTACCATTACTATGTCTCCTTTAGAGCAGCTTGTGCTTTTGTGATAGCTAGGTCCATTGCCTGGCTAGGATTCTGCATAACTAGGCCGTGGCCTACAGCGAGCCAAGTTGGGTTCAGTAGCAATAGGCGCTTAGCGCTTTCTAATGCCGTTTCTTTATTCCATGTTGCTAGTGCTGGAAACGGAAATAAGGGGTTCATATGTCCCGATACCGCTAATCCTCCACGTGTCTGGAGGGCATCTCCAGCAATGAGGATATCACTGCGGGTATCTATGAATGCCATATGTCCAGGTGTATGACCAGGGGAAGCGATAGCTTGTAGTGAACCTATGCGATCCAGATCCTCCAGTAAATAATCCGGTTTAGTCACAATATGGGTAGGTACACTCCCACGTATTTTAGTCTGTGGTTCATGAGCTTCAAGTTCTGTGTTACCGGAGAGCAGGGCGTTATCACGTCGGGAAATATATACCTTGGAGTCTGGTAAAGCTACTTTAAGAGTATCAAGAGCACCTACATGATCACCATGAGCATGTGTTAGTACAATCCGGACAATGGGTTTACCTAGTTTAGAAGCAGCTTTAAGTATTCCATTCTTACTAAAAGGCATACCCGTGTCAATTAGAGTTAACCCATCGTCTTCTTCTACAAGGTACACATTGATTGGAAATAGACGTGGTAGGAATGAAAGTTGATGTACTTTTTGTATTGTGGTCGATTTCATAATATACCTCCTAATACTAATGTTATTAGCAATTTAATTAATGTAATTAGTATTATAGCTAACAAGGTTAGTTTTGGTCAATAAATATTTAATCATAGAAATAGTTTTCACAGGAAACAGCGGAATATACAATAAAATGGGCAATAGCGATCGGAAGCGTCTCCGTCTGCTAAACGTTATGTTCCATATTACACATCGTTTTAAGTGCTAATCGTGGTGATGAGCCCCTTATTAAACAGGAATAAATATCAAAATGGATGAATATTCAAAAAAAGCGTTTTCAAAAACGAATATTCATATTATAATAGGTTTTGTAAACCCTTTCATATGTCTAATCTACTTGGGGCCCTTTCTATGGAAAGGGCTCATTTTTTATAGGAGATTCGTCACTGATTATTAGAAGACTTGACATAAAAAACTGTTATATATATATTTACAGATGAGAGGGAGCGATGTAATGAATAGTGAATTTAATATTGCCGTCCATTGTTTAACCCTACTTAGTTTAAAAAAAGACCATATGGCGAACAGCGATGAAATTGCAAAAAGTGTCTGTACTCATCCTGCTCGTATCCGTAAAGTACTTGGGTTACTTCGTAAACAGGGCTATGTCACGACTAAGGAAGGCGTTGGTGGAGGTTATTTGTTGAACATCAACAGTGATGAATTAACGCTTGGCGATTTGTATCGTTTACTTGCTAGAGGCTCACTTCAACCGAATTGGTTCTCTGGTGGTGGAGAGGCCGCGTGTGTAGTCTCAGAGCACATCCAGGAGGTAATGGAGCAAATCTATGGTAGTGGAGAATTGGTATTAGAACGACATTACGATAACATCACTTTAGCTGATGTAACTCGTGATATTCAATCGGGTAAGAGTAAACAGTTATTTCCATTAGAAGATGATCAAAGTTCCGAATAAGACCTTCATCGACCCTCATCTTAATAAAGTTGTTAATAAGAAAATAAAGATTCTACTTAACCCGGTGAATACCGGGTTATTTCGCAATTTGGCCTGATATAATTCCTATTGTACATATATGAATAATGAATTATATTTAACACGAAGGTGGTGACGTTCATGAAAGAAATCCCAGAAGCGTACGTTAAAACGAATCAGACAGGTATTGTTCTATTTGTTGTTTTAACTGCATTGTTTAATCAACCATATATATTACTTGCACTCTGGCTTATTCAGATTATAGGACTTCTTACGGGTAAGAATGTGTTTGTGTTGCTTGCTAAATCTTTTCTTAAGGTTGAGGGAAGGGCTACGCAGGCGGTGGAGTTACAGCGCTTCAATAACAAGTTAGCAGTGGGTTTCATTACGTTATCGTTACTTGGTTTTCTGTTGCAATTACCGATTGTAGGTTATGTATTTGCTGGGATGTTATTTGTGGCAGCCTTTGTTGCAATATGTGGTTACTGTATTGGTTGCACCCTTTATTTTCAATACAAACAATTTAAAGCGCTGAGAAGGAAATCTTAAGCTATGCTCATAGATTAATCTGATCCCTCTATAACATCATTACGGTGATGGTATGAGGGATTTTTGATATATGGAGCTATAAACTGGGTAATAACTAGAATAGACTTAATATAAGGAGTGGTGTTGATATGAATTTGCATAATGAAACGCTTTTTTATACGGCTAACAGTACGTCGAATGAAGAGAAAGGAATATATATTTGCTCTATAAATGGGGATGATGGTTCTATGCGTATCGTAAGTACGATGGCAGGAATCAATAATTGCTCTTATCTGAGGCTAAATGCAGCAGGGAATCGATTGTACGCAGTAAGTGAACAGTCTGAAGGGGAAGTGCTAGTCTATTCAATTGATGAGGAGACGGGTGAACTTCATTTATTGGATCGAAAACCAACAGAAGGGGCGGATCCATGTTATATAAGCCTTTCTTCTGATGAACAGTTCGTGTTCGTCTCTAATTATTCTGGGGGACAAATTAATGTGTTCCGGCTTGGGAGTAATGGTGCATTGGACGAAATGTCATCGATCATCGTACATACAGGATCGGGTACCCACACGGATCGGCAAGAGGCAGCACATCCTCATTCTGTTTTTTCGGATACGTCAGGTCAGTATGTGATGGTCTGTGACCTTGGCATAGATCAGATTATATTCTACCGATTGGAAGACGGGATTCTTGTTACACACCATGAGGTAAATCTTCCGCCTGGATCGGGTCCACGCCACTTTGATTTTCACCCTGAGAAGAAATGGGGGTATGGTGTGAATGAACTAAGTAATACAATTACCGTATTTGCATATAACGAGACGTCGGTAGAGTTGAAAATATTGCAAAGCATCTCGACACTCCCACTAGAGTATCAAGGAGACAATACAGCCGCCGACATTCATGTATCCCCTTGTGGTCGATTCTTATACGTCTCTAACCGTGGACATGATAGTATAGGTCTCTATTCGATTGATCCAGAAACAGGCGGTTTAAAGGCTGTGGAGTGGGTATCTACACATGGAGTGACACCGAGGAACTTTGCGATTTCACCATCGGGGCATATTATTGTAGCTAATCAAGATAGTGGTAGCGTCGTTTCTTTTGCGATGGAGTCGGAAACGGGACGTTTGACAGAGACGGGATTCAACCTTTTAATACCTAGACCGATGTGTATTCAACCAGTGTAAAGCCAAGAGTTTATCACAAATGGAAATTTATTTTATTTATTTATAAAAAAAGGTTTGACAGTTCGGGTAATGCTCATTACAATAACGACATACCTTACTAATCGGGTAGGAATAATTAAATAATGGTTCTTACCGTACAGACGGAGGAATATCATCACTTGTATGCTGCAGACACAATCTCTTCGAGGTTGGTTTGACAGTCCAGTTGATGTATTCCTTTGTCTATTTGTTGTTCCTAGGTTTGTAGGGTAATCGAAGAATTGTAGGAGTGAAGAAGATGAAAAAGGGAATAAAACAAGGGGTTATTACGGCTTTAGTATTATTGATGACTGTGACGATGGCTGCATGCGGAAACAAAACAACAGAGACTAAGGCTTCAGAACCTACGAATACAACCGGGACTACAACAGGGACAGAACAACTAAAAGATGTAGAGCTTTTGAATGTATCTTATGATCCTACACGAGAACTTTACGAACAATATAATAAGGCGTTCTCGGCTTATTGGCTGAAGGAGAAGGGGCAGAACGTTACGATTAAGCAATCTCATGGTGGTTCTGGTAAGCAGAGTAGATCCGTTATTGATGGGCTAGAAGCAGACGTGGTGACATTAGCACTTGGATATGACATTGATGCTCTTCAAGAAAAAGGCTTCATTAATGAGGGATGGGAGAGCAAGTTCGAGTTGAATAGTTCACCGTATACCTCGACAATTGTGTTCTTGGTCCGTAAGGGAAACCCCAAGGGTATCAATGATTGGTCAGATTTAATTAAAGATGGTGTTGAAGTGATTACGCCAAATCCCAAAACGTCGGGTGGGGCACGTTGGAATTATCTTGCGGCATGGGGCTATGCGCTGAAGCAGAATAACAATGATGAAACCAAAGCTCAGGAATTCCTAAAGGCATTATTCTCACATGTTCCTGTCTTGGATACGGGTGCACGGGGATCTACAACGACTTTTGTTGAACGAGGAATCGGAGATGTGTTGATTGCATGGGAGAATGAAGCTATTCTATCTGTCAAAGAATTAGGCCCTGATAAATTTGATATTGTATATCCTCCATTGAGTATATTGGCTGAACCTCCAGTAGCTATAGTAGATAAAGTGGTCGATAAACGGGGAACAAGAGAAGTATCTGAAGCTTATCTGAAGTATTTGTATACTGAAGAAGGTCAGACTATTGCTGCTGAGAATTTCTACCGTCCGACACTAGATAGTGTTAAAGAGAAATTCAAGGATTCTTTTCCGAACATTGAACTCTTTACGCTAAAAGATGTATTTGGAACATGGAAAGAAACGCAAGCGAAGCATTTCAATGATGGCGGAGTATTTGATCAGATTTATGTACCTGGCACCTAGAATGAGATCAAGGAAGTAAATGAACTTGATCTCAATCTAAGGTACCTAGAATGAGATCAAGGAAGCAGATTAACTTGATCTCAATCTAAGGAACCTAGAATGAAAACAAGGTAGTAAATGAACTTGATCTCATTCTACATAGCTGATCGGTTCATTAAACCGAAGGCAAGGAAAGGATGAAAGAGGCATGAGTCAAGTCAAGAGTGTCCAGCGTAAAGTGATTCCTGGGTTTGGGATTACGATGGGGTTCAGCGTCTTTTATTTAAGCTTGGTCGTATTGCTTCCCTTGACGGCGTTGCTCTTCAATTCTACGGGACTTACTTGGGATAAATTCTGGCATGTAGCGACTGATCCTCGTGTGCTCGCATCTTATCGTGTTAGTTTCACAACTTCAGCGGTAGCTGCCTTATTGGATGCTGTGCTAGGACTCCTTCTGGCCTGGGTGTTAGTACGCTATAACTTCCCGGGCAAGTCATTGTTTGATGCTTTAATTGATCTTCCGTTTGCGTTACCGACTGCGGTAGCGGGTATATCACTAACTGCATTATACTCACAGAATGGATGGATTGGCTCTCTGTTGGAGCCACTTGGAATTAAGGTGGCATTCACACCCATTGGGATTACACTAGCGTTGATGTTTATTGGGATACCCTTCGTTGTCCGAACTGTACAGCCGGTTTTACTGGATATGGAGAAGGATGCGGAGGAAGCTGCAGCTACACTAGGAGCAGGACGATTTCGTACCTTTCGTAAAGTGCTACTTCCTGAGCTAATACCACCATTAATCACGGGTTTCGCTTTGGCTTTTGCTCGGGGAATTGGAGAATATGGCTCAGTCGTATTTATCTCAGGTAACATGCCGATGAGAACTGAGATTGCACCGTTGTTAATTATGTCGAAGCTTGAACAATACGATTATGCTGGAGCTACAGCCGTAGCTATGATACTGCTCTTCGTTTCATTCGTACTACTACTCATTATTAATTCATTCCAAAGATGGACCCGTCGAGCCTCCCGCTAACAAGGTACTCTGGGTGATCACTTTTTAAAGAAGGGGATGTTCATATGGCGGGTTCTGTACCTTTAACGACATCACCAAGAAAGGCGGCTTCTCACTCGGCAACGACAGAGGCATCGTGGGTCAAATGGCTACTGATTGGAAGTGCTGGACTGGTACTTCTTTGGTTAATTGTACTTCCTCTAATTATCGTCATTACGGAGGCACTCAAAAGGGGCTGGTCGGTATATTCGATGGCATTAACGGATCCCGATGCGTTATCGGCGTTGAAGCTAACCTTATTGGTAGCTCTAATTACCGTACCTCTCAATACCGTATTTGGGGTAGCTGCTGCTTGGGCCATTACGAAATTTAAATTTCGAGGCAAAGGGATATTAATTACTCTGATTGATCTTCCTTTTGCCGTCTCGCCTGTTATTGGTGGGTTGGTCTATGTACTGGTGTTCGGCGCACAGGGATGGTTCGGACCATGGCTGTCTGACCATAATATCAAAATAATATTTGCTGTACCTGGGATCATCCTGGCTACATTGTTCATCACGTTCCCTTTTGTTGCGAGAGAGTTGATTCCTTTGATGGAGGATCAAGGTTTACAAGAAGAAGAGGCTGCGGTGACTTTAGGTGCACATGGCTGGCAGATCTTCTGGAAGGTTACTCTGCCCAACATCAAATGGGGCCTGCTCTATGGCATTATTCTATGTAATGCAAGAGCCATGGGGGAGTTCGGTGCCGTCTCCGTTGTATCTGGTCATATACGTGGAGAGACGAATACATTACCTTTACACGTAGAGATTCTTTATAACGAATACCAATTTTCAGCCTCTTTTGCCGTGGCATCCTTACTTCTATTGCTCGCGATGGTTACTTTATTATTAAAAAGTTGGTTTTCAAGTCAAAATGATCGTTGACATCTCTTTTAAGGGCATGCTAAAGTTAAATCACACTAAACTAATTGGAAAAGAATGATAATTGAGTAAAAGCATTTAGGCGGAAAGTACGGAGACGTGAATGGTTTACGAATCGGGGGGAGGAGACGACATCTTATGGCAAAACCACTTAAAGTAGATGAGGTATGGATAACGCGCATTACTGATCTTCTCAACGATATGGAATTTGGCTCACTACAGATTGTAGTGCATGAAGGTCAAATTGTCCAAATGGAAAGAACGGAGCGCAAACGTTTTGAGAACACGTCATCTGGCGCTGCTAAGTCTAATGAAGTCTCACGGATGGCGTCTCCACATTTAAGAAAATCTAGTTCACGTTAAGTAGAGAGATTGAACGAAAGACCAGCCAATCTAGTATCGTTTGGATTTTCTTTAGAATCTATAGAACTCTGGGGAGAATACTTTAGTTCAATCAATATGTTATGAATAAATAATACCGCAGGTGTTCACATGAGCTCTCCGTATGAAGAAGAGACATGGACACTTGCGGCTTTTTCTGTTGGTTGTCAAGAATAATTAGCCTAAGTCATGATCTGTCATTCTTAGAACTAGAAAGGATCCGATCTGAACGTGTGGTTTTGGGCAATAGGTCTGTACTTTCAATAGCTGCTGATACTGAAGGAAGAGCATCCTCATGAATAAGCGGTACCGCTTCCTTAAGTGAAAGATCGTGACCTGCATAAGGTCTATCTCGACGAGAGCGATTAGGGGTTAGTCGGAAGCCAGCTAAATAAAGGATCAGCTGAACGGCTAGAATATAAGGGGCGATATACAATCCTAATATATGAAGTAGCGCAACAGCAGAGATTAATATACACAATAGGTTATATGTAGCACGATAGGAAGTCCGCTTAGTATCTCTTAATACAAGATAGATTGTAAATGTAGCTATGAGGCAAGAAACAAAACGCATCCAAGCATTGATGTTCCCCCAAGGAAATGAGCTGGAGTTTCCTGTAACTCTAAGAACTTGATATAGTTGAAGGCCCCAGATTAGAACAGCAATAGCGGTCATAAAGGGGACGGCTGGCTTCAATAATAGCCAGAAGCTTAATCCCCAGCTAGGATTATCGAGTTTACTTAAGAGCGTACTTTGTTCCTCAATTCTACGATTGACCTCGCGCTCTAAAGATTTATATAGTAGTCGCAGCCGATCTTTATCTCGTTCCCTTATGTATGCGTCAATCTGTTCATGTATATCTCGTGTTAATAAGGGGGCTGCCTTGCATTCCTGTAGTAGGAAAACCAGATGACTTACTTCTTCAGGATCTGGCGTGTGCTTCGTTGTTATTTCGCCGAGCGGCCCAGTCACCCGGCTGTATAGCAGCAAAGATTGCTGAAGTCGTTCTAGGCGCTCTTTACCAGATGTCCTCAGCTGTACAGTAGTGCGTATGTACATCCATATAAATAGAACGACGGCAAGACACATAACAAGGACACCTTCAATTGAGCTCATATAAGTGGTGATGGCCTCCGTAAGGGACAATCTCGATCCCTCCTTCTTTATTCTTACTCCACTATTGCATAAGCAACTTGAATATTCAAGGTGGCAAGGTTGTGGTGATTATGGCATAAGACGTGGGTACACTAATATCGTGGTTTGCTTCGCAATGTAATAGCCTCAATCAATAGCACTAGTGCCGTAACGGCGTGCATGATCCAACCCAGGATAGGAATAATGCCCACTAAGGAAGTGATAACGCCGAGTCCATTACCAATAATGGAACCGCGATCTTTAAGGAGCGACAGAATAGCGATTACATGGAGTATGAGTGCGACAAACAGTGGCGTCCAGCCATATGAAAGAATGAATCCTCCTCCAATCAGAGGAATAGCAAAGAAAGCTTCGATAGCACATGTTACCCATTTCAGAAGCTTAGACGTATTGGACATTTCTGACACCAACCTTTCAAATTTTTCCTACATACTTATATGTATAACCCAGTTTAAGGGGTTTATGAACATGTTTATATGTTACATCATAAAGAAAGTTTAGGACAGTAGGGTGTAAGCGCAGGGTTGTGGTGGTAAAATAACTTGAACCATAAATAAAACCTTGGGCAGATTGATTGCACCTAGATAGAATGTACTAAAGACATAAAGACTATGAAAAGAGGGACTTAGAATTGAAGATTGTATTATTTGGAGCAAATGGGAACATTGGTCAGCGTATTGGACGTGAAGCATTAAATCGTGGTTTTGAAGTGACCGCTGTTGTGCGTGATGCTAAGCAATGGACAGAACAACACGATAATTTACGAGTGGTTGAGGGCGATATTATGAATCCTGCTTCGGTGGCCTCTATCTCGTTAGGTCACGATGCTGTTGTTAGTACCTATGGTCCTTCTTTTGGTGGAGAAGATGCACTGTTGGAGGCCGCTCGGTCACTGATAGAAGGGGTTCGCCGTGCGGGTGTGTTACGACTTCTTGTTGTGGGTGGTGCGGGTAGTTTGGAAGTATCGCCTGGACTTCAATTGATGGATACACCTGACTTCCCTGAGGAGTATCGTCCACTAGCTATTGCACATGCTGAAGCCCTGCGTATATATAGTGAGTCAGACTTGGATTGGACGTATCTCAGTCCAGCGGCGACGATAGAATCTGGACGCCGTACGGGCCAGTTTCGAATTGGTACAGATAAGATCGTTCTAGATGAAGCGGATCGAAGTTATATTTCAATTCAAGACTTTGCAGCTGCAATGATTGATGAAGTGGAAGATCCTTATTTCACACGTGCCCGGTTTACGGTAGCGTATTGAATAGTTACTTATAACAATACCCAAGTTATGATTGGAATAAGCCATGCCATGAGGGGAGTCGCAAGAGATTCCCGGGGTATGGCTATTGTGCTTGCATAGAAGAGTAGAATAGAGCCCATTCCCATCACACCTATGAGCCAAGGATGACCCACCACCTCATTGATAAATAAGAAGAAGCCTGTTAGAAATCCCAATATTGTATACAGAAATGCTAAACTCATCTTCAATAAAGTGTGAAATTTGGAATATATGATGTCACCGAGGATAGTGGCAATCATGATATATCCGTAGATCCACTGTTCCGGAGAAAGGGGGAGAATGATTAGGGGCTCATTGTGGTTATCTAGGACAAACGAATGTAGAACGTTTAACAATAACATCAACGTGAAATAAGCAAGTCCTGCACAGGCTAACTTATGCAATACATATCTTCCAATTTCGATTCGCCACATCATGGGAGAATAGGGTTTAGTCCTCATTATGAGTTGCTCCTTCTGTTCGCTGGGGTCAATAACATCAGCATAATCACGAACGTAAGAAAAGGTTCCTGTACCCATAACTTTAGTGCTAATGACACAAGGATGACACCTATTAGAGCACTTACACATTACTACAAGTCTGGAGATATGTTATTATGGAAGCGCAACCAACATTTAGCAGGCAACACCTTGCTATATCCTTCAGTACCTAAAGATGGATGATTATTTGCAAGGTAAATGCTTGCAAACATTCCGGGGAGGGTTAGAGTTATGTATGAAGGATTTCCAGAAATGCAAAGAGTGGTTATGCCTATTCAATATTCTAGTACGAAGTGGCAAGAGGACGAAGCCTAGCAAAGAATGGATTACGGAATAGAAGGAAATGCACACACTTCAGATATGATGAAGGAAATCGAAGAGCTATCGAAATCCACGTCACATGCCACACCCAAAAGGTTCAGATGGTGGAGACATTAAGCTCCCTTTAATGAAGAATTAAAAGCCCTCTCACATTCACGAATTGAGTGAATGGAGAGGGCTTAGTTTTGTTCATGCACTTACGGATTTATAGAAGATTAAGCTGTTCAAGCCCGCCCATATAAGGACGGAGAGCTTTAGGAATATAGATGGAGCCGTCTTCACGCTGATGATTCTCAAGTAATGGGATGAGTATTCGAGGTGAAGCAACAGCAGTGTTATTGAGTGTATGACAGAATTCTAATTTTCCATTAGCATCTCTGTATCGAATATTAGACCTTCTCGCTTGAAAATCATGCACATTAGAAGATGAATGTGTCTCTCCATAGGCCTGACGGCTCGGCATCCATGTCTCAATATCATATTGTTTGTACGTTTTCTGCGACATATCGCCGGTGCAGACAGCCATTACCCGATAGGGAAGTTCTAGTAAGGTAAGAATTTCTTCCGCATGGCTTGTGATTTCTTGTAAAATTTGCTCCGATAGAGCAGGATCATTGGGACACAAGACGACCTGTTCTACCTTAGCGAATTGATGCACTCGATACAAGCCGCGAACATCTCTCCCAGCTGATCCAATTTCTCTACGGAAGCATGTGGATACTCCTGCTAATTTAATCGGTTCAGTGAGATCAACAATTTCATCACTATAATACGATACAAGGGATACCTCCGAAGTACCAACCAGCCATTTATTCTCATCGACTAACTCATACGTTTGGTCTTCTCCTGAGGGAAAGAAGCCAGTTCGCCTTAAGGCTTCGGGTCTAACCATGACGGGTACATCCATGGGCGTGAATCCGTATGATGTTAATAGATCAAGCGCTAAGCGTTGTACAGCTAGATGAAGGAAGAGGCCAGCTCCCTTGAGAAAATAGTTCCGACTCCCTGCCGTCTTAACGCCGCGAGGAATATCAATTAAATCATGCAATTCACCTAAGGTGACATGATCTTTGGCCTCGAATGTAAATGCAGTTGGCACGCCACTGATACGTATTTCCACATTGTCGGAATCATTCTTTCCTCTGGGAGTGTCGGGAGATACAACGTTAGGGATCATGAGTAAGAGCTCGTTACAACGCTGATCGGCATCCGCCCATTCTTTATCTGCGAGGGTGAGTCTTTCGTTCATTGTTCTTACCTGTTGTTTGAGTGGTTCGGCAGCTTGAAGATTACCTTGTTGCATATGCGTCGCAATAGTCTGCGTCAAGCGGTTACGATCTGCTCTTAACACTTCTGTCTTCTGCAGAAGGTCGCGTCGCTTGCTGTCCCACTCCAATAACTCAGGGATCGAGACCTTCATGTTTTTGTGCTGTGCTGTTTCCTGTAATAACTCTGAATTCTCTCTAATGAACCGAATATCTAACATGTCCGCAAGCTCCTTTGTCTATAAAAATACAAAAAACGCCCTCATCCTTTGGGACGAGGAGCGTCTGCTCGCGGTGCCACCCAACTTGATGAAATCTGACATGATGGTCAAATTTCGATCCTCTTGGTTCCGCGGTAACGGACGGATGCCGGTTAACTTAGAGAGCTTAAAGTCTTGCTCCGATCGTAAACGCCTCACAGTTGGATTCTGATCATAGGCGTGATAAGCTGTTCAATTCTTTGACGCTAGTATAAACTAAACAAAGGCTATATGCAATATAGGTAAATGTTCTAACTAGGTGTTGACAATATTAAAAATGATTGATACCATAATTAAAGCTAAGTAAACTAATCGGAATAGATATAAATAGTGGAATGAGCAGAATAATAATAATTGGTTTTAACCTATTATGATGTGATGAGGAGAATGAAATGATGCCTAAAATTGTTGTAATTAACGGAAGTCCTACATTGACTTCTAGACTTAATGCAATCCTTGAATATACAGAGGATCTTCTGAAGAAATCAGGATTTGAAGTGGAACGTATTGATGTAGTGAAGTTGCCAGCAGAAGATCTTATTCATACCAAATTTGAAAGTGAGCATATTGTAAAAGCTAATGGGCTCCTTGCAGAAGCTGATGGAGTGATTATTGCAAGTCCGGTATATAAAGCTTCCTACACAGGTGTACTCAAGACATTCCTTGATCTTGTACCCGAAAAGGGATTCGCGGGAAAAATTACGTTACCTTTATTTATTGGCGGGAGTTTAGCTCATTTACTTGCTATTGATTATGCGCTGAAGCCTGTTTTATCTGTACTAGGTGCACGTCACATTCTAGGTGGCGTATATACCGTAGACTCTCAAGTCGTTCGTACTGATGATGGAGGAACTGAAATTTCAGAAGACCTACAACTTCGTTTGCAGGCAGCTTTAGAAGAATTGGCTACAGAGACAAGATTCAAAGTAGAGCGTAAGGAAAGTGGATTGAAGTTATAATTTATAATAAACCGAACTGAACTTACTATTAATCTATTCCGTTTTATGGTGATAAATTCAATTTAATAAGACAATGGAGTGTAAACTGGTGACAGTTTGACACTCCATTTTTATATGTCAGGTTAAATAAAAGACGACCTTTCGGCCGCCTTTTTATGAATTGTGAATTATGGATGGATATTAGTTTAACCGCTTGCTAACGATTAGATCCCTTTGTATATTCGGAACGCTTCATAATGGCGCTACAATGATGGTTATAGATCTCCGAACCCGTTATCATCGCCTACCTTACCGTAGTTACGAGACTTCGCCTCAAAGAAATCTGTTTTGGTTGTATTGAGTGCATCATCAGAGAAGGGTTTAATCCAAGGCATACAATTGACATCTACACCTTGATAAGCTTTCTCCATTCCCATTAATTTAAGGCGTTTATTGGCAGTGTATTTGACATAGTCGGATAGTTCATCTAGATCAATTCCACGGACATTCGTAAGTGTATAGTGAGCCCAATTGATTTCAAGCTCAACCGCTTGATCAATTGTAGTATACAGATAATCTATGTTCTTCTTCGTATTTAACTCTGGGAAGTCAACCAGAAGTTGTTTGAATACTTCAGCGAAGAAATAACAATGTTGGTTCTCATCGCGTTGAATATACGAGATCATTTGGCTAGTCGCCATCATCTTCTGGTCACGTGCAAGGTTGTAGAAGAAAGCAAATGTACTATAGAAGAAAATACCTTCTAGAATCAAATCGGCTACCATAGACTCAAAGAAGGTCTGTGGATTCTGATTTTCGCGGAAATTCTGATAAATATCTGCGATGAAACGATTACGTTCTAGCAATACAGGATCTTTCTTCCAATATTCGAATATTTCCTTCTGCTCTTGATCAGATACAATAGAAGATAGAACATACGAATAAGATTGGTTATGAACCACTTCTTGTTGACCGATAATTGCAGAGATGGCTTCAAGAGAAGAGTCTGTGAAATAACGTTTCACGTCTCCTACAAACATCGTCTGCATAGAATCCAGCACAGCAAGTAATGATATATTAATCTTGAATACACGTTGCTCTTCAGGATCTAGTCCCGGAAATTGTTGAGCATCCTTAGACATCGGGATTTCATCAGCAATCCAGTGATTGAGCAGCAGTACTTTATATAATTTATACATATGGGGCATACGAATATCGTTCCAGTTCAGAATGCCGGAGCATTCTCCTTCAATAATTCGTGTCGATTGGTTAGGTGCTTCAGTATTGAAAATTTGCTGCATTTTCATACAAACTACTCCTTTAATTGTACTTGTGGACCCTCCCATAAAGAGAAGGTCTAGTAGGGGTCAGGGTCATCCATTAGCTTGAGCAAGAATCGCATTCTTCAATCGTTAGCGCACGGCTACGTACGTAATAAGTGGACTTCATACCTGCTTTCCAAGCATGAATGTGTAGGTCCAAGAAATCAGTCGCCTTAATGTCAGGGCGTACGTAGAAATTGAAGCTCTGACCTTGATCGACATGACGTTGACGGGCAGATGCCATGTTAATGGACCAATGTTGGTCAATATTGAAGGCTGTCTTGTAATACCAGATCGTTTTATCTGATAAGTCTGGTGCTGGATTAGCAATTTTGTATGTTGTTTTTTCTTCATAGGACAATAAATCGTATAGTGGATCAATACTCGCCGTGGAACCCGCAATAATCGAAGTTGAACCGTTAGGTGCAATCGCGAACATCCACGCGTTACGAACACCGGTTTGTTGAACTTCTTGTTGAAGTTCCTTCCACTCCGCAGTGGTGACGAATTTCCCTACATGTTGACCATCGGTATAACCACGGTGATTGAAATACTCACCACTTTCCCAATCAGAGCCATGGAATTTAGGGTAATATCCTTTTTCCTTAGCTAGTTCCATACTGGAACGAACAAGAAGATAGTTGATTCTTTCATACAGGTTATCATTATATGCTACGGCTTCGTCAGACTCCCAGCGAATGCCCTCAAGTGCAAGTAAATGATGCAATCCGAAAGTGCCGAGTCCAACGGCACGATATTGGCTGTTTGTATATTGTGCTTGGAGAACTTCAATATTATTAATATCAATGACATTATCTAACATGCGGACTTGAATAGGTACTAGTCGATCTAGAACACCTGCAGGTACAGCACGCGCAAGATGGATAGAATTCAAGTTACATACAACGAAGTCACCAGGAATTTTGGAAATAACTATTCTAGTTTGTCCATCCTTAGTCACTAATTCTTCATGCTCGACAACAGTCGCTGATTGGTTCTGCATAATCTCCGTGCATAAGTTGGAGGAGTATACCATTCCGTGTGCACTGTTAGGATTGGCGCGGTTTACGGTATCGCGATAGAACATATACGGTGTTCCCGTCTCAAGCTGAGATTTCATAATCCGTTTCATGATGTCGATCGCTGGGACCGTAATACGGGATAGCAGAGGATGGGCAACAGCTTCTGCATACTTATCACGGAATGTTCCTTGACCTAGCGTCTCGTCGTAGAAATCTTCAAGTCCAAGGGGACGTCCATCTTCATTTTTCCATCCCATGACTTTCTTAACTTCATGAGGACAGAACAAATTGAACTCACCACGAGCTTCTACTGCTTCCATAAACATGTCCGAGATACATACGCCATGGAATACATCATGGGCTCTCATACGCTCGTCACCATTGTTTAATTTCAGATCAAGGAAAGCTAGAATATCCTTATGGAATACATCTAAGTAAACAGCAATTGCACCTTTACGTGTTCCTAATTGGTCTACGCTAACTGCCGTATTGTTCAATTGGCGAATCCATGGAATGACTCCTGAACTTGTGTTCTTATGACCCCGAATATCCGAACCACGTGCGCGAACTTTACCTAGATAAACACCAATTCCGCCACCCATTTTACTTAAACGGGCAACATCCGTGTTGGAGTCAAAAATGCCTTCTAGGGAGTCATCTACAGTGTCTATGAAGCAACTGGAGAGTTGACCGGCAACTTTTTTACCTGCATTAGACATCGTTGGAGTCGCAGCAGTCATATACAGATTACTCATCGCCCAGTAAGATTCTTTGACCAGTTCCATACGTTTTTCAGCCGGCTCTTTGTGCATGAGGTACATAGCAATGACCATATAACGTTCCTGCGGCAATTCCATAACATGTCCATCGAAATCTGTCGTTAGGTAACGTTCTGTAAGTGTCAAAAGACCGATGTAGTCAAATAGAAGATCGCGACGATAGTCGATAATCTGAGCAAGTTCCTCAATTTGTTCCTTTGTATAGTATTCCAAGAGCTCCTCACGATAAATTCCCTTCTGAACTAAGTCAGAAATTAGAGGATATAGTGCACCGTAAGGCTCGTCTGGATATGATTTATATCTGCGATAATAAGCAGCTTTTTTATATAGGGTAGTAAGCAGGGAACGTGCTGCTGCAAATTTCCAATTGGGTTCTTCTATGGTAACAAGCTCAAGTGCCGCCATTGTAAAGGCGTTGCTAATCTCCTCACCCGTTACTTCCTCACGACGAAGCTTACTGAGTACACTTTTGACCAGACGTTCTTTATTAAGTGCTTCTAGTCCTTCTAGTTGACGATCAGTATAAACGGAGAGACGAGTTTCATCAAAAGCGAGTTGGCGATTGTTCGGTTTAGTTACAAATTGGGGCATGGGTTTCTTCCTTTCAATATTTATCATCTCATATTAGAGATTATATTTGCCGCAGAACGAATTCAGAGAGCCTGAATATCCATAATACGCTGATTTGTACTTCCGCGAAAGGGAAGATTCCAAAAAGAGTCTGACGACTACGTGCGTTAGCATTCAGTTCACATATGAGATTGCACTTGCGTTTCAGAACTCGTGAAAAGGCGCCTCCAGCGAACGCAGGGAGGGAGTAGTAGCTTTTAAGAATAAAGGATAGTAAGGATCTCCGGGTGACAGGGTAACTCCCACCTTTATTTGAAGATTGGGTATAGAAAGATAGGTGTCTCTCCACTACCGATTCCATGCATTGTGGCAGTCAACAGACGATCGATAACCATGTGTCCTTCAGCTTATAGTAGATGTACGGTAATTCATGCTAGTGAATGGAATCTGACCACCAGTGCGGCTAGACAGGGTGTGTAAGTCGTGAATTAAGTTTTCTGCCGCTTGTTGACATGCTGCTTGTACCTCTTGCATTGCAAAAGAAAGAACGAACGGGGATGGGCGTTAGCTAATGTTAAATTGCCTTGAGTAATTTCTTGATCTTCCGAAGGAATATTCTCACTAAAGTAGTGTAACCCTATATTGAATTTCTTCGCAAATGACTTAGCGACATAAGGAGCAAGGTCATGATCGAGCTTGCTTCCAGAAACTCCACTATACTGTGAGTTTTGCTGGCATTGAAATATAATTGCAAAGAGTGTCATCACAGTAGATAATAGATTGCGCTGGATGGACCTTACCCCTGTCTACCCCGTCTCTCTGCATATGATGTTGTTTTTTTCTGGAAAATAGAACTTGTTTGTATTCACTATATTTAGCGATCGTTAAGTAGTTAAATCAATATATCATCAATATATAGTATGCGCAACCTTTGTTTTATATAAGCTGAAGTGGATGTGGGATTATAACAGATTGTCTCTGGAATCACCATTGTGAACTTTAACAATGATACAAATATATACATCATTAGGGTTATATAAGGTCAGATAGGAGACGCTATATGGGCTTTGCGATTGCTTCGTGAGTTGGTTACAATGATTGTATGAATAAATGAGGGAGGCACTAAAAATGGCTATCGCTGAAGTGACGATAGTTCCTATTGGAACATCCACAACCAGTCTAAGTTCCTATGTAGCAGATATGCAAAAGGTATTGAAACAACAGCAAGGAGTTACTTACCAACTAACATCTATGAGTACCATTATTGAGGGACCTCTTGATGAAGTATGGAAAGCTATTGTTGCTTTGCATGAATCTCCTTTTATATCAGGAGCTCAACGCGTGTCCACATCCGTCAAAATAGATGATCGTCGAGACAAAGCTTCATCCAGCGTGCAGAAATTGAAATCGGTACAAGAGAAACTGAACTGCTAACCGTAGAGTCACTCCTCAACTTAGAACTTGGGGAATAATAAATAGAGCTGTGCTGAAGCTTGCGACTGCAAGACATCTCTATTTATTTCAATATTAGTACTAGTATTTTTAACGGGAAATAATTTTGGAGATAGCTTCAATGACGCGTTCCTCTTGAATCGGTTTCACAACAAAGTCTTTGGCACCTGCTCGAATGGCTTCTGTAATGAACTTTTGTTGACCAAGAGCAGAGCAGATCAGAATCTTAGCTTGGGGATTTATTTCTAGTATCTCTTTGAGGGCAGTAATTCCGCTCATCATAGGCATATTAATATCCATTGTGATTAGATCGGGTTGTAGTTCGGAATATCTCTGAATAGCCTCGATGCCATTCTCAGCCTCTCCAATAACAGTGTGACCCATGTTTAGAATGATTTCCTTTAGAATAACTCGCATAAATAGAGAATCATCAACCACCAAAATCTTTGCCATAGTAGTACCTCCATATATTGAGAACGAAATAAGCGAATAGCTTGATTTAAAAGCAAACGCCTTAGTGATTGTTTAAAAAGTCGACTATTCAGTACCCTAGCGTATGCTTAAGCTACTGCGTTTTTTTAAACGCTTCAGAAGATGAGTTCAGAGCGAAGAGGGAGTAGCTGAGTGTAGGTGAACTTACATGAGCAACGGACTTCAAGGGTTGAAACTCAGGTTAGAAGGGAAATATCCTTCTAATATTACTTCCTGTGGTTAATAGATGGCTTTTTGAACAACCGCTTAATAGAAAGAATTAATGACAACCCTCATATTATTGGTTTTCACTAGAATGTATACCGTGTGAAAAGAGTAACGTTAGGCCAATCTATTATTATATCGTCATTTTCTCCCTTTTTATAAAGAGATCACTTTGTCTGATCGTTGACAGAATCATTACGTTTTCTAACAATAAATATATAAAGTTGAGTGATTCCAAGGAGGGTAACATGACGACACTAACATTTACACAATTAATAAATAGGACATTAGAGTTAAGTGAGGATGCAGGTAGCTTGGAAGCTTACCAATTTATTACAGAACATGCGAGAGATGTGCAGGGGAATAAAGCACAAATATTTAATTATAGATATGCGTTGGCAGGTGCGGCAGGGCTTGAACAAGAGGCATTGACTATCATGAGAGAAGCCATCATAGAATGTGGTTATTGGTATGGATATGATTATTTAATAGAAGATGAGGATTTGCAGTCGCTCCATAAGTATGAAGCCTTTCAAGAGATGGTCCAACGCTGTAAGGAACGAGAAGCTAAGGCACAGCAAACAGCAATACCTGTCTTAAAAGTGATACGTGATGAGAACCGTTCGGAAGATGAATCTCAGATACTACTAATTTCCTTACATGGTGATCAAGAGAATATCGAAATATCAGAGGGATACTGGAAGTCTATCGTGTCGGCTCAGTGTATGTTAGCATTACCACAGTCCTCGCAAATTCAATTCTCAGACAGCTATGATTGGGAAGATGTAGATAAAGGAGTAGATGAGCTACAAGAGCATTACCATCAACTCGTAGAGATTCCGGGAAGGGATACAGCAAATGTTATTGTGGGAGGATTTTCTGCTGGGGCGGGAGTAGCATTGAATGCGCTTTTGTCTCGGGAAATATCGGCTAAGGGATTCATTTTGGTTGCACCATGGCTTCCAGAGATTGAAGAGTGGGAGCCTTTATTGGACACTTTAGCTGAGAAGAATATGAAGGGATATGTGATATGCGGCAATGACGATGAAGATTGTTATGAATCTACGTTACAGTTGGTGACCTTACTGGATGAGAAGAATGTGGATCATGTATTTATAGAAGTTGATGGTTTGGATCATGATTATCCAGATAATTTTGAACAATTATTAAATGAAGCTACTGAATATATTATTGGGTAGCCAGCACGCACATAACTGGCTTTCATGAATAAAATAAGAAAGGCTACGCCCTGTACACAGGCGTAGCCTTTCTTATTTTATGAGGGGTTATTTAGTTTTTGTTTTTTTCGGAGCGTTATCCTCTAGTATTTTAAAGATGATTTTAGCATTGTCTGTGTTATCAATAAGTCCTGAGAACATTTCCTTACCTGGACCGTATGCAAATACAGGAACATCTTCGCCTGTGTGGCCGCCTGTAGTCCAGCCTGTATTTGTACGGATATCAAAGATAAGATCAATGGCATTGTCTATTTTATCTTGCTCCTTAGTAGCTGCTGCATCCTTGACGGACTGAATTTCCTCTGCGGTCAATGTTAAATCGATATATTTCTTGAGGGTTAGTTCTACGCTTGCACCTTTGAATATTTCTTGAGACATGAAGTCAGATGTACGTTTTGCGGCCTTAATTGGACTTACGTCAAAGATATAAGTTCCTCGTGCTCCAATGGACAATCCGCCTGTTGAATGGTCAGCTGTAGCCACAACTAACGTATGACCGTCCTTCTTAGCGAAATCAATGGCCGCTTTAAAAGCCTTCTCGAAATCAGCCATTTCGCTCATTGAACCTACGATATCATTGTCGTGTCCTGCCCAGTCAATCTGGCTCCCCTCTACCATTAGGAAGAAACCATCTTTATTCTTGTTCAATCGTGTAATTGCGGCATTTGTCATCTCCACTAAAGAAGGAGTTTGGTTCGTTCGATCAATGGCTTTATCTAAGCCGCCTGGGGCGAATAAACCAAGCAAGCGATCATTCGTGTTCTTTAGTAGCCCCGCTCGATCGGTCACGTAGCCGTAGCCGTCTTTTGTAAACAACTCGGTTAGATTACGGTCTTCACGGACGAAATTTTTCAATCCTCCACCAAGGAGGACGTCCACCTTGTGTTTACCGTTGACAAGGTCATCATAATAATCGTCTGCGATAGCATCCATATTTTTACGACTGATGTCATGCGCTCCGAATGCAGCGGGTGTAGCATGGGTAATTTCCGAAGTCGCTACTAAGCCAGTCGATTTTCCTAATTCCTTAGCACGTTCAAGAACAGTTTTAACGTCCTTTTGATGAGTATCAACAGCGATAGCAGCATTATAGGTCTTGACCCCAGCCGACATAGCTGTAGCAGCCGAAGCCGAATCGGTGACATTCTCCTTCTCGTCATGTGGATAAGTCATTTGATTACCTACAAGGTACTTGTCGAATTCTGTTGGTTCCATAACAGGGGTAGATGGATCATCTTTAAGGTAACGGTAGGCAGTGGTATAGGATTGACCCATGCCGTCTCCGATTAAAAAGATAACGTTCTTAATTTTTGGCTGATCTTTGTCCTTGCTGGCTGCGTAAGATATTGACCCTGAGAAAATCGTGGTTATCGCTAATGAAGATACAACGGCAAAAGGTAAGATTCTACTAGCTAATTTTTTCATATTGATCCTCCTGTATGTTCTTTTCTAATTGGACTCTCCGACCCTGCAATCGGTAGGCACGTAGATAACTTTACTGTTGGAATATAAAGAGAGTTATATTTTTGTGTGAATCATTTGTTAAATATGTTTATAATTAAATAAATATGTAAATGAGGTGTGTTCTTGCGAAAATTACTAGGCATTATACTAATTCTATTATTTATCTATCCTACTTCGGTTGTATCTAGTGAATCTCTCACAAAAACAAACATTAAGCTTGTCTTTGTAGGTGACATTCTCCTAGATGGTTATGTGGGGGATCAGATTACTAAGTTTGGAGCCAACTACCCGTTTGTAAAAGTAGCACCTATATTGAAAAAAGCAGACATGGCCTTTGCAAATTTGGAGACACCTGTCTCACTCAGGGGCAAAGCTGCTGATAAGATGTTTGCCTTTCGCTCCAAGCCTACCAGCCTCAAGGGATTGATATATGCTGGTATAGACGGAGTTACTCTAGCGAATAATCATATTCTCGATTATGGACAAGATGCGATGCTAGACACGTTATTACATTTGAACAAATACAATATTGGTTATACGGGCGCAGGTAAGAATATAAAAGAGGCTTTTAAGCCTTATACTCAAACGATAAAGGGTAAAAAAATCGCAGTTATTGGGGTAAGCCGTGTACTTTCAGATCCTTCCTGGTATGCGGGTAAGAAGAGTGCAGGGGCAGCCTCGGCTTATACGCTTGAACCCATGCTAAGTGAGATCAAAAAATCTGCCAAAGCAAATGATTTCACGATTATGTACATTCATTGGAACCAAGAATTTATGGATTATCCTGAAAAGTATGCACGTACGATGGCTAAACAGATGATAGATAGCGGAGCGGACATTATTATTGGATCACATAGTCATTGTTTGATGGGGATTGAGTATTATAAGAATAAGCCCATCTATTATTCATTAGGTAACTTCATATTTAATCGGTCGACACGTGGCGGAGATAAGACGCTAGATTCCATGATGGTAGATTTTGAAATTGATAACGATAAAATGACAAGTAAAATTACGCCAGTAAAAATTATAAGAGGTCAACCTAACTTCATGGATAAGAGCTACAATAAAAGCATTATTACTAAGATGAACAAACTCTCATTTAATGCGGCCATTGATTCGAAGGGCAAGGTCACGGAGGTGAAATAAATAGAGAACATCGAGCAGATGAATACATAAATACGAATGTGCGTAATCATAAATTCGACTATTTAGGACCGACAAGCTGAGTTTTAGAGCGAAGAAGGAGTAGCAGGGTGTAAGTGGAACCTACATGAGCAGTGGACTCCGAGGGTTGAAGTTAGATTTGATACTGAAAATATTCTAGTGTTACACCTTGCTCCATAGATGATTCTTTGAAGAACTCTTAAAGGTTATTTTGTGATCACTTGTCTGATCTGCTAGTTATACAAAGAAAATGAGACCATAAGAAGGATGATAAAAGAGCTATATAAGATGAAAGGAAATTTTACGATGGTACATCAGATTAATAAATAGGCGAGATTTAATATCATTAACTCGTCTATTGTTGGCAAGGCTATGCTATGAGAAAGAGGAGAACCATAGATCTGCTACAATAATGCGTAACAGTAGTGTTGGCTTTGAATTAAAATTAAAGCTTGCATATTAATAATAGAGATGATATATTATTAGTCCGGCCAACAAATGGCGGTCAAAACGAATCAGAAAGCTTAACAATCACATGAAAATGAAATTGAAAAAAAGCTTGCATTA
>NZ_JBNPWS010000040.1:0-45904 GCF_050433705.1 Paenibacillus sp. DS2015
CCACACGTACCCATCCCGAACACGACCGTTAAGCCCTCCAGCGCCGATGGTACTTGGACCGCAGGGTCCTGGGAGAGTAGGACGTCGCCAAGCAGTTACCACACAATATTGTGGTATTTTTTTTGCCTGATTTCTTCCACTTACATAAGCGTGAATATTGTCTTAGTAAGTAAGTAGGTCAGCAGTTCAATTCTATTCCCTGATAGCTCAGTTGGTAGAGCACTCGACTGTTAATCGAGTTGTCACAGGTTCGAGCCCTGTTCGGGGAGCCATTTATGGAGAGGTGTCCGAGCTGGCCGAAGGAGCACGATTGGAAATCGTGTAGGCGCCAAAAGCGTCTCGAGGGTTCGAATCCCTCTCTCTCCGCCATTATTATTTAGGCCCGTTGGTCAAGGGGTTAAGACACCTCCCTTTCACGGAGGTAACATGGGTTCGAATCCCATACGGGTCACCATTTATTATTATGTATCACATATGTATGGAGGCTTAGCTCAGCTGGGAGAGCATCTGCCTTACAAGCAGAGGGTCGGGGGTTCGATCCCCTCAGCCTCCACCATCATACGCCGGTGTAGCTCAACTGGTAGAGCAACTGACTTGTAATCAGTAGGTTGGGGGTTCAAGTCCTCTCGCCGGCACCATTTTTATTTCAATAGTGCGGAACCGTGGTGTAGTTGGTTAACATGCCTGCCTGTCACGCAGGAGATCGCGGGTTCGAGTCCCGTCGGTCCCGCCATTTTTGATTGATTTTAATACGGGTTATTAGCTCAGCTGGTAGAGCACCTGACTCTTAATCAGGGTGTCGAAGGTTCGAACCCTTCATAACCCACCATTTATTTATTAAGTGTGCGCGTGTGGCGGAATTGGCAGACGCACTAGACTTAGGATCTAGCGTTTCACGACGTGGGGGTTCAAGTCCCTCCACGCGCACCATATGTTTGCGGACGTGGCTCAGCGGTAGAGCATCGCCTTGCCAAGGCGAGGGTCGCGGGTTCGATTCCCGTCGTCCGCTCCATTTTTACAATGTAATGTGCGCCCTTAGCTCAGCTGGATAGAGCGTTTGACTACGAATCAAAAGGCCAGGAGTTCGAATCTCTTAGGGCGCACCATTTCATATATAATATCGGGACGTAGCTCAGCTTGGTAGAGCACCTGGTTTGGGTCCAGGGGGTCGCATGTTCAAATCGTGTCGTCCCGATACTAATTTTTTTTTACGCGGGTGTAGTTCAATGGTAGAACTTCAGCCTTCCAAGCTGATAGCGTGGGTTCGATTCCCATCACCCGCTTCATATGGAGAACTACTTTAAGCCCTTGCCGTAATGCAAGGGTTTTTTGTTGTATTTTATACAGAAAGATTAGCAATGAAACCGATGGATTATGGAAAAGGATACTTGAACGTGCTAGAGTTAACTTACTAAATCCTATTGGCAGGTGGTTTGTTTTATGGAAGATATACTAATAGAAGGAATACAGGACTTGAATATCGATGATTTACGGGATGACTTATTAGCAACGTTAGTTTTTAAGTCTAATAATGATACCTTAGATTTAGGTTTAGGAGTCATCTTGACTGTTGGAGGAGCTTTAATTAGTGGCAAGCTTATATCGGGTAAGAGCTATTGTGATGGGTTAGCAAGAATGATCAATTATTCGGGAAATATAGAGAGACGTTATGGTAAATTCTTTACCGAGTTTGGTGAAGAAAGATATGGTGATCAAGATGGAGATTATGATGAAGACGGAGAAATTCAACTGCCATCTTATATACACTTAAAAGATGCTCGAATGATTACAGGGAATATAGATCTCGGCTGGTGGAGGGGTAAACTGACTTCTGTTGATGGGTTTACGATAGTGGAAATTTCTAACCCATAACCGTTAATAAATCTAAGTGAAGTGATAACTTGTATAATGAGGAAATGTAGTTCTAGCCTTCTTGCAGGCTCTAAGACTTGTATCATAATAGCTTTGATGGAATCATAGAAATGGATTAGATATAGGAAACAGGTAAGGTCTTCATTTAGAGGTCCTAACTGTTTCCTTTTTATTGGCAAAGGGAAAGAGCTGAGGGCCTCACTCAGTCAAGGAGTTAACCAGTTAACCATTCCCAGGCCAATAGCTATAGTTAAGAGCTTTACAATGTTAACACCATTCTAATTGTTTTCAGTATATGGCCATCAAAGTCATCATCGAACTGGGAAACCATCTCAAATCCTTTTGCTTGATAGAAATTCACACCTATTTTGTTATCTCTTTCAACGTTAATATAGACCTTTTTTGCTCCTTCTGCATTCTTAATTCCCTCTTGCAGTAAGGAAGTCCCTACCCCCACCCCTTGGTAATCTGGATGTAGATATATCGCTCCCAACTCTATTTCTGCGTCATCATTCATGTGAGAGAAATTAACAAATCCTACGATCTTCCCACCCACTTCAGAGACATATAGAAAAGAATGTTCTAACCGTCTTTTCAACATCTCGTCATTATAAGCAGATTTCAAGAATTTATTCTGGATTTCAATAGGAATGATACCGTCATAGGTGTGATTCCAACTTATCGTTGCAACTTGCTGGACTTGTGGTATATCTTCCATTATCATTTTACGGATAGTAACTTTCATTTACATCAGCAGCCTTTCGATAATTTATAAAGAACCTGTTGTTACTACAATCGTCATAATCATCATAACAACGTCTTAGTTATCGTTATGTATTCTAGCAATGAATCTATGCTCTGTTCAGTATACCTAAATATATAGATTAAGGTTGTTCTTTTCATTCTACATGGTTAGTAGTTATCTCTAGTTACTCTAGTTATCTCTAATGTACTGGGTTGTCAGATTTCCGAAGTGAGTAAGCATCCATTGACTGTAAACTTTGATTGAGGTAGAATGAATAGAATATTTTAACAGTTATGATGAAGGGTAAGTAGATATACGATCAAGACTTCAGAGAGCCGGTGGTTGCTGCGAATCGGTGTCTAACGTATCGTTGAATGGCCTTCAGAGCTGCTTTGCTGAATCATCATAATGATGTAGTAGGGAAAGCCGGGGTTCCTCCCGTTATCCTCAGGAGCATTATAAGAGTTCGCACACGGAGCTCCGTAATGTTTGAGATGATTGATACGCTGCTATATCGCAGGGGATCGGTTAATTAAGGTGGTACCACGACAGCTTCGTCCTTATTGGATGGGGCTTTTTTGTGCTTCCAGAAGTCTTATGAAAATAGGTTTGAGGTAACCACAAAGGACTTGAGGTAAACCTCGAAGCACAGGCTCCAGTGTATGGAGTATTAGAAGGGGGTGATGGCCATGGAGGATGGCTGGTGCTGGCGACTATATATTGAATTACTTGTTGATGGTTCTTGTAATATTTTTTCAAAAATGAGGAGGCTTATTTATGTTAAAAGAAAGAGTATTAACAGGCGATCGTGTGACCGGCAAGCTCCACCTTGGTCATTACGTTGGAAGTCTAAAGAATCGGGTTATGCTTCAGGATCAGTATGAGACATTCGTGTTGCTGGCAGATGTTCAGGCATTGACGACTCACTTTCTAAAACCAGAATTAATTCGAAGTCATTTAAGGGAGATTACTCTGGATTACTTGGCAGCTGGAATTAAGCCGGAGTCTACAACGATCTTTATACAATCTATGATTCCTGAAATTGCTGAATTGACTGTATTATTCTCGATGTTTGTTACAGTAAATGTGCTTCGGCATAATCCAACCATTAAATCAGAGTCACGTAATAGTGGACTAGATGATATGTACTATGGTTTCCTTGGCTATCCTGTGAGCCAGGCTGCGGATATTACCATTTGTAAAGCAACGATTATTCCCGTAGGCGAAGATCAGCTTCCTCATTTAGAGTTAACGCGTAAAATTGTCCGTCGATTTAATGAATTGTATAAACCGATACTTGTGGAGCCTAAGGCCCTAATCAGTGATATGCCTCGGCTAGTAGGTACAGATGGGAAAGCAAAAATGAGTAAAAGCCTTGGAAATGCTATCGACCTTGATTCTTCTGCTGAAGAGATCTCTCATCAAATACGGAAGGCTGTTACTGACCCTGCGCGTATTCACAAGCATGATCCAGGGCATCCGGATATTTGTCCGATTTATGCATATCATTGTGCTTTCCGTCCAGAGGGATCATCTGAGATTCGTGAAAACTGCAAGAAGGGAACTATCGGGTGTGGGGATTGTAAGGAACTCATTACTCGATCTATAGAGGAGCTTCTAGAACCGATGCAGGAACGTAGAGCTTATTATAAAGCTAGATCTAGCCTGGTAGAGGATATCCTGATATCAGGAACCGAGCGTGCTCGCACCGTTGCGCAATCCACGATGAATGAAGTACGTGAAGCGATGAGTCTTCATTATTTTGACTGAAAGCTAACCGTAAATGAGACACGCACCACATATTTGGGATTGAGAATAGTTTGCCATCACAGCAAGACATAGGGTGAACGGAAACTTATGTTTTGTTGTGATCCCTTGTAAAATAGTTGGGATACCGTTAGACTTATATATGGCATAATATAACAGTTAAGAGAGGGGAAAGACATGTTTAAAAAGTTATGGTCTGGTCTATTAATAGCGATAATTTCCATTATGCTGGCAGTACCGGTATTCGCTGCAGAATCACAAACGGTCGACTCAAGTGCAACAACCAAGACGGTTCAAAAATCCGATTCAAAAGGTTTCTTATGGAAGCTGGAAAAGGGGAAAAATACAGTATACTTACTAGGTTCGATTCATGTAGCTAGTACAGATATGTACCCGCTTAATCCTACAGTGGAGAAGGCGTTCTCGGTCTCGGATAAATTAGTTGTTGAAGCAGATATTGTACATATGGACCAAGAAAAGTTTGCTGCTCAAACATTGGCACTGGGAAGTTATCCAGAAGGAGAGACAATTCAAGATCATATTGCTCCTGAACTATATATTAAACTGACAGAGCTCTTGAAAGCTAACGGATTACCTGAAAATGCTCTCGACGGATATAAGCCTTGGTTAGTGCTGAATGTTCTGTCATCGCTCTCTGTTATGGAAGGTTACAGCGACGCTCCAGGTATTGATACTTATTTCTTAAATAAGGCGGCTAAGAAGCCTATTCTTGAACTAGAGGGCATGGATTTCCAATTGAATATGTTAGCAGATGTTTCTGCCGAATTTCAGGAGGAGATGCTTAAGGATACACTTATGACGCCTGAGACAGAGAATGCCGAAAACGGCATTGATGTGTTGGCCGCACTTTGGAAGAACGGCGATGCTGAAGGACTCTCTAATCTGTTGGATGAGTCTGCGTATGTATCTGAGGATGCGTTCTTATATAACCAATACATCTTTAAAGATCGCAATATAGGGATGGAAGAAAAAATACGCGCCTATCTAAATGATGGAACGGGTAGTACCTATTTTGTCATCGCGGGTGCAGGTCATTTCGTAGGACAAGATAGTATCATTAAAATGTTGAAAAAGAATGGTTACACTGCACAACGAGTTCATTAATTTTTCTTATATAAACAATTAACCCCCTAAACTAATACTGTTTAGGGGGTTAATTGTTTATATGGATTTGGGATTTAATTGATCGCTTGTCCATTGTATGACTTAATGTCTAGTGGGGCAGCTAGGAAGTTGCCCGCCTTACTCACGAATGAAGTGAAGTGTGTACTACCATTGTGGCTGGCAACTGCATCGGAATCCTTCCAAACTTCAACCATAGTGAAAATATTGTCCTTATCAGTACTTTTAGATAAGTCGTAAGAGATATTGCAAGCCTCTGCTCTCGACGCTTCGAGTAAAGGTTGAATTTCCTCAATAAACGCTTGGTGTTTGTCAGCAATAACGTTAAATGTAGCATGAATAATGATCATCTGATTGTCCTCCATTATAGTGAATCGTTTTCTTTCTTCATTATTTCCAGCGTGCAATGGTCTCGATAGGTAGTCGTACAGAGTTATAACCGCTATTGGCGGCCTTACCTATGGAGATAAGCATAACAGGAGTAGTGTTCTTTATCTAATCCAATGATTAATCCGTAAATTAAATTCAGTGATGGTAACACATAGATTTATATTCGTGGTTATTTTTTTCTTATTCAGTTTTTAGTTATGGCACGATATTAATCAAACTTCACTAGAATATTAGAGGTGTTTTTGTTGAAATGGAGTAAAAGAGTAATACTATATATTCTTATCGTTATTATAATAATTTTTTCATTAATATGGTTTGATAATAGTCAGAATGCTGTTCCATCACCCATTCCCCCGTCAAATATACAACAACAAGTGCAAAGCAAGGGCGATGTTACAATCATGCTAAATGAGGCAAGAGTCATTGATAAAAAAATTCAAATTGGTTTTAACTTAAAAGGAAGAACGCCTCAACAAAGGAAACTTAGTTATAAATTTAGTGCAAATGATAAGGAGATTGTTGGGACTATGATAGGTTCTATAATAAATATTTCTAAAGATGACTTTTATATGACCATAAATAGTGAGGATTTCAACTCGGAATTACCAGATCATTTTTTATTGAAGTTCACAATTATAGAAAATATAGATAACGGAAATGAATATATATTTAACTTAATGATGATAAAGTAATAGTAGTGTACAGATAAGGGTCGGAAATTAATATTAATTAAGTACAGACATGAAATCGCATGTATTCATACGCTGTGTAAAAGGGTGATATTATGCAGGTGAGAAGTAATTCAAACGCACGAGGAATTGATGTATCTCATTGGCAGGGAGTTATCAATTGGGAGCAGGTTCGTGCGGAGGGACATGTATTTGCCTTCATTAAAGCCAGTGAGGGCAAATCGGTTAAAGATAAGAAATTCATTGCGAATGTGCAAGGTGCCACGATGGCAGGCTTGTTAGTAGGCGCATATCACTTCTCGCGTGCCGCAAGTCCAACAGAGGTGAAAGCAGAGGTGGATCACTTTTTAACCGTGACTGCGCCTCTCGCTGATAGTATGAAATTACCACTGGTCCTCGATATTGAAACGAATGAAGCTGGAAGTCGAACCAATACAGTGAAGACGGTGAGAGCATGGGTTGACTATTTTAAACAACGTACGGGGATATTTCCGATGATCTATACTTTTCCTAACTTTATGGATACTTCGTTGGATGCTTCATTAGGAGATATTAAGCTGTGGTATGCGTACTATAACGAAGATAGGAGTCCGATCGATCGTGGAGGTTGGAAGGAATGGGAGTTTCTTCAGTATTCAAGTTCAGGTACAGTGAAGGGGATCTCAGGTAACGTAGATATGAATGAATATAAAGGCTCAGAAGCGAAGCTAAGAGCAGCATATGATGACAATAAGGAGATTCCTCCAGTACCCCCAGTAGAAGTAGGACCCAAACTTCCACAGTGGAAAGAAACAGGAAGACAATGGCTAGTGGATCAATTAGAAATTAGTGAGGATTGGAAAAGCACAGATACGGTAGATATAGGTACACTGGGAACGATTCTTGCTAGGTATGCGAATAAATTTGGAAAGTAGAAATTAGATATTTATTGGTTAGGTGCCGTTAATGCCATTAACGGTTTTTTTAGGAATTGTAAATGGATATATTATCAATTTTTTCAAGTTTACCGATATAATATAGGGTGAGATTAATATATAGGAGGTTTACTATAGGATGAATGGAATAGTTTGACTAGATTTAGATACATAGGTTATACGAAGTTTATTACGGAGTGATTATGATGATTAATATTTTATACTTGGAAGGAGACTATTAATGAAACACATGCACTTATTTTTGAGAAGAACAGTATTTACAGTTTTGGTGTTGTCACTTATGGTTACTGGATTGATATCGGGGAATGTCCAAGCGAAGTCGGCCAATGAGGGTTTTGTATATTATATTTCGAATGACGACTTATTTCGTGTAGGTACAGATGGTAGTCCTTCACAAAAATTACACAGCGAGTTTAGTGGGGTTGGGTTCGAATCCACCCATGATTACATTTACTACACATATGATTGGAAATCGACGACACTACTAAGACTTTCAGTATCCGATCTTCAAGCACAACCGGTAAATTATAGTGGGGATAAAAAAATTGTGTATTACGAAACGTTTGATAATTTACTTTATTTTATGGATGACCAAGGCGGGATTTATCGTGCTTCTTCTAGCAATCAGAAGGCTTCCGAGGCGACTCTCATTGCCAATATGGCAGATACGGACTATCCTATGTTTACTGTAAAGAACGGACGTCTTTACTACAACGCTATAAAAGCGGGAGACACTTCTTGGGTAGCATCCAAAAGCGCGGATGGAAGTGGACAAGTGCAGTGGATTGCCTCAGGAGTGTTCGAGGATTCTTATCAAGTATCGTCCAATCTCACTACGGTGTCCATTATGGTTAACACGGAGCCTAAAGAATTGAATTATTCTATTGATTGCATGGTGTTATATACGTTACCTATCAATGGAGGTTCAGTTGAAGCGGTTAACCTTAAGTCCCCCCTAGATTCGAATGCAGTTAACGCAGGTGAGTGGATTAATGAGTATTATTTATACAATAAGGGTATCGAACTCGATTATGAGAATGATGAGGATTATGATTATACGACAGGGAAAGGTTATCTCTTCAAAAAAGACGGAACGAGCATTCGACTACACAAAACGAGTATTGATGAAATCGCGAGTATAGGCACGAATAAATATGTGTTTATAGATGGTTATGGAAAGGCTTATGTAACTACGATAGTTAACTCTAAAGTAACGACGACTAAGAAACTTAAATTAAGCGATGTATATTACGTACGTAACCTTATATCTAAGGATAAAGTCAAAGCTACAGTGCTTTTTGCCGAAGACGGTGTGTATATGCTGAATGAGAATCTTTCATTTAAGAAGATTATTGGTGCGGAATGGGATAAATTCTCATATGAAGATGATATTCCGGGTATCTTTTATGTTAATGCAGAAGACAATGACCGAATGTATTATGTAAGTGAAGATGGCAAGACAACAGTTAAACTCGCTGACGAACAAGTTTCCACAATTATGCTGATTACTGAGCCGTAATTCAATAGGTAGAGCCTACTCCATAGGTATATTCAACCAGTGTAGTGGGCTCTATGTGTATAATGTTTAAAAAAAAGACGAAAAGATGTTATTAGTTCGGGTGCATCTAGGGTAAATGTATTGTATGATTAGAGAATCGTATACTAAATCAGAGGTTAAGATAAGACAGCTATGAGTTGAGAGGGGAAGTGGAGTTGTGCAACGGAATACAGCACTATTAAAAGATGCAAAGAAGGCACTGGCAGAGACAAGCCGAACTTTTATTATTCCAATTAGCCATCTAGGGCCAGGATTGCAGGAAGCCGTTATATCGGGTTATTTAGGCATGAGAGCCATAGATGAAATTGAAGATCATCCGACAATGGATAGAGAAGCTAAAATTTATCTGTTACAATCGGTTTCCTCATTACTAATAACGGACTACACAGATGAGGAGTTCAGGTCATTATTTGAACCTTATAAGAAAGACTTACCTGCCGTTAGTATTCGCTTAGCCGACTGGATAAAGCTCGCACCTCCACAGACCAAGTCATTGATCTGTCAATACACCTCCACCATGGCACAAGGTATGGCCGATTGGGTCATGAAGAACTGGGATATTAAAGACAAAGAGGATCTGGATGATTACACCTATTATGTAGCAGGTCTAGTGGGGATCATGCTCTCTGATCTATGGAATCTTTATGGAGAACATGAAGTGAGTAAAGATAAGAGTGTTGCTTTTGGACGGGGTCTTCAGCTTGTTAATATTATTAGCAATCGTGTAGAGGACTTAGAGCGTGGAGTTAACTTTCATCCGCCAGGCTGGAGTTTTGATGAGATGATGTCCTATGCTCGTCAGAACTTGAAGGATGCGGAGAGTTATACTAGCCGTATAAAACTTGATCCCATCTATAATTTCTGTAAAATTCCGCTTGCTCTTGCGAATGGAACGCTTGACGCTATTGAATCTGGAAAATCTAAGCTTAATCGTGTATCTGTGCTCAAAATCGTAAGTGGGGCAGTTAGATAAGGAAGAACTTATGCTTTGCTTAAAGAGAACCCGTTATAAATAGACCTATTCACTTCGTGAATAGGTCTATTTATATTTCTGTTTATGCGAAACAAAATCTTGCCTCTGATCGTCTTAATATAGGATACTCATCTATATAGAGTGTAAGGAGGCCCTAATGGTGAAGAGAAAGGCTGTAATAACTTTAGTATGCATCTTTTTATTTGCAACTTACTTCTTATGGAGTCAAGGTGCTTATACATATCATCCCCTCGTACGAGAGCATGGCCATAATCAATCTAGGTCAGTAAAATTATTAACTCAAGGTCCATTCTCGACAAAACTAACGCCAGATGCTACATATTATAAGGACAACGTCGTGGTGTTGATGTATCATGATGTTTCTCCTAAACCAACAGATGAGAAGAGTATAGACGTAAACGTATTTGAGCATCAATTGCAATTAATGAAAAATAACGGATTTAATTGGATCACGATGGACCAATATGTGAATTTCGTAGTTCATCACGAACCTGTCCCTGATAATGCGGTGCTGATGACTTTTGATGATGGCTATGAGACGTTTTACCAGCATGTATATCCAATATTGAATAAGTATAGTATCCCTGCAACTAATTTCTTAATTGTGTCTACGATAGATAATCCTAAACATAGAGGGGTACCGAAGTTAAGCTGGGACCAGATTCAGCAGATGCATACTTCAGGTATTGATTTTTATAATCATACTTTTGATTTACATCGGTATGTTCCCATTGCTATAAAAGGTAAGACAAAATTACGACCTGCTCTAATGGGCCCATTAAATGATAAGAAGCATAAACTTATCGAAAGTGAGGAAGACTTTAGACAACGAGTTCACTATGATTTGGCTGAGGCTGGGAACATTTTACGCGAAAAGTTGGGGAATGTGAATGATGTGCTGGCTTTTCCATATGGTGGATATACGGATTCCCTCCTGAGTGTGTGCAAGGAACTTGGAATTCAAGTGTCATTCACAGTAAAAAGGGGGATTAATGGACCCGGACAGCTGAATGGATATCGTGTGAATGCAGGCGGAATGTATAATATTCCAGAGGAATTGATACAGTATATAAAAGAGGGCGCTAGTTCAAGGGGATCTGGTAAAATTGCCAGTGCAGGGTGAAAGTCGTATTAAGGACGGATCGTGACTCGTGTGCCTATGGGGACTAACGAAGCAAGTTGAAGGACATCATTGTTGAACATTCGTATGCAGCCATGAGAGACTTCTGTACCGATGGAAGCAGGGTCATTCGTGCCGTGGATACCATAGTGGGGTCTAGATAAGCCCATCCACATTGCCCCATAGGGACCACCGGGATTGACCTGTTTGTTGATGATTGTATAATCACCCGTAGGTGTCTGTGTTAGCATAGTGCCGATCCCAACGGGAAATGCTCTAACAACGATATCTGAGTCAAGCAGATATAGACGACGATCGGAAAGGTCCACAATAATTCGATAGTTTGGCATAGCTCCATAATCACTCCTTTAAGATAGATTATGTGACGATTACTAAAAAGGGACTTTTCTGGTGATAATCCACCGAAGGAGTTCCTTTCTCTATTTCCATATTCTTGCCTAATCGTAATAAATACTATTTACAACTCATGTAACTTCCTATAGAATCAGACTATTGGCTTTATAGATTATAAAGATTAAGAGGGTTAACTGAAGTTATAAGTGAGAGTTCAAAAAGTCGACTTTTCAGCACTAAAGTGTATGCTTACGATGTTGCGTTTCTTTGTAACGCCTCAGAAGATTGGATGAAGCAAGGGAGTGAGGAGCGGAGCTACACGTTTTCGTAAAAAACGACTTCGGAAGCATGCGCTTGCAGTACCTATGGTGAGCACCTGAAATGTTTCCGGAGGAAACAACCTTCGAAAGCATACACTAGGACCGGCTGAATTCAATCTTCGACGTCGATTAGGCCTCTTGATATGCTTTGTGATCAAAAGATGACTTTTTGAACAACCTCTATAAGCTAAAGGTTGTTATGGACTATGGACGGGGGGGAATATGAATGATTTTATCTTCAATGCGTAACGTTGTATTCGGATATGATGATAAACCGGTCATTGAGAATGCTTCAATAGATATTGCAGTGGGTGAATTTGTTGGGATCACAGGGCCTAATGGAGCGGCTAAGAGCACGCTGTTAAAGTTAATCTTAGGGTTACTTAAACCATGGAGTGGCACTGTAACCTTGAATCTAGATATTTTACAGGGTAATAAGTTATCGATTGGATATATACCTCAGCAGGTGGCTTCGTTCAATAGTGGCTTTCCTAGTAAAGTTATTGAATTAGTCCGTTCGGGGTGTTATACCAAGATGGGTCTGTTTAGAAGGTTCGGTCCAGAGCAGGAGGCGATTGTGGAACGGAGTCTCAAGCAAGTGGGGATGTGGGATTATCGGAACAAGCTCATTGGTGATTTATCTGGCGGACAGAAGCAACGGATATGTATTGCAAGAGCGTTGGCACAAGAGCCTAATGTATTGGTATTGGATGAGCCTACAACGGGGATGGATACAGAAAGTAAAGTAGGATTCATGCAATTACTACGGCATTATGTGGACTCACATCAATGTACGGTCATTATGGTGACGCATGGTCTGGAAGAGGTAGAAAGTTACTTGGATCGAATTATTCACTTAGAACGCAAAGAACGGGAGGGATGGCAGTGTTTGACTACGACTTCATGCAGCGCGCATTTTGGGCCGGAGGCTTAATTGCCATTATTGCACCGATCTTGGGTGTCTACTTGATGCTTCGACGTCAGGTACTCATGGCAGATACATTATCACATGTGTCCTTGGCAGGAGTGGCACTGGGAGCATTATTTCATATGAATCAGACCTTAGCGGGATTCCTAACAGCCGTTATTGGGGCTATTGCCATCGAACAGTTGCGGCGTAACTATCGAACCTATAGCGAGATGCCTGTGGCGATTATGATGACCTCAGGGCTTGCTCTGGCCGTTGTACTTATGAGCTTACAAGATAATATGAGTAAGAGCTTCAGTTCTTATTTATTTGGCTCTATTGTAGCTGTGAGTGAAACACAACTATGGTTCATTGCGGGTGTAGCCATCATCGGTCTTTTATATTTTATTGTGCTTCGAAGACCGCTTTATAGCATGACTTTTGACGAGGAGACTGCCCAAATTGGGGGTGTACGTGTGAATCTTCTGTCGTTCTCCTTCTCCATATTGACTGGTATGACGGTTGCTGCGGCTATGCCGATTGTAGGTGTTCTGCTAGTTTCTGCACTTATGGTTCTTCCAGCTGCATTAGCTTTGCGAATTGCTACGGGATTTACTGCAGTATTGTTCACAGCGGTAGGGATTGGATTTGTCGGTATATTCACTGGACTCACAGCATCTTATTACATTAACACTCCCCCTGGTGGGACGATCGCGCTGCTATTGTTGGTATTTCTTCTCTTAGGTATTTCTATTCAAAAGGTATATATCCGTATGAAGAGAAAACGTAAAACAGCTCCTGAGTTGTTAGTGTGATCTTATAATAAATATAGAACATGAAAAAAACACCCGGAAATTCTTCAGGGTGTTTTTGCTGGTGTATCAGCATGTGGTGCTGTATATTTAACCCCTGTCAGCTAAGTGAATCATTCAGCTACAGTTGGTTCCTTGTGCAGATGGGTTACAGAATAATTGACTACCAATACAACAAAAGCCCTACCTCTCTTTTGTCCTTGCGGCTCCAATGACCGCGCCAGTGTGAATCAGATATGTCCTTAAAACTCTACTTGGTTTGGGTTGTGTCAAAATAGAAATTTCAAACTTCATCGATTTGTGAAGGTTATTATTCTTACGAGGAACAAATATTTGGGGTTAAATTAACGATCTGATAAACATTATACCATAAATAAGTTCAGATATCAACGTGTTTACAATAATGATAAGGTTGGTTCGTATAATCCAGATATTGAATATAAATATATGTTCACTATTTTAGAGCTGCTGGCCGATATCTATAGTAGTGACAATCGGACATTTTGACAATAGGAAGGCGCAGTTATTATGAATATAAATGGATATGATGAGGGACGGATTATAAGCGCTGGAAGAGAAAGATTGTATAGATCTTTTTTAAGGAAGTTGTTATTTAATTATATGGGTGGTTCGATTATTGCAGTCATGGTTCTGGGAAGCTTAGTAATGCTTACTACGTTGGATATTTCCCCAATAGAGGATAAGCGATTGATCCTCATTCTATTGATATCATTAGTTGTAATGATGATCGTGGAACTTAAGGTCTTTTTTCGCCATATTGGCCCGATCCGCAGTGGTTTACTAAATAGATCAATGGACATAAGTGTTATGGAGGAGGCTTATGTTCAAGCTCACCGTCTTCCCAAACTTTCAGTGTACCGTATTCTAGGTCCACACTTACTGGGATTAGCTGTACCTGCGATTTTATTAACTAGTTGGATGGTACACGAGAAGTTATTGGATGTACCCTATTATTATATCCTTTTGGCTATCTTGGGTGCAATTTCAGTAGCTAGTATGCATGCTATGGTTGAGTTTTTTCTAACGACAGTAGCTATTCGTCCGATCATTATAGAGCTAAGTAGACAAGGGATAGATCGAGGTGTCGATTTCACATCTGAGGGACATTCATTTTCCTCTATTCGTTTTAAGTTTTTGTTTAGTTCGATGCTGATCGGAATATCACCACTATTGTTATTTAGCATAGCTGCTCAAATTCGGTTAGGAAATATGAACAATGATGTTGTAAAGGATTATTGGGCGTGGGCGGGATTTATATTACTGATTAGTATTGGTTTTTCATATTTAGGGGCGCGATTAATTACACAAGACGTTCAGCGACCTTTAGGCCAGTTATATGATGCTATGGATGAGGTAAGGAGCGGAAGATTAGTAGAAATACCAAACAGTTATTCTGATGAATTCTCTAGGTTAGTCGCAGGTTTTAATATGATGATTAGGGGACTTGAAGAACGGGAAAAGAAGAATAGGGATATGCTGGACAGTTATTTTTCTACACTTGCCGCAGCGTTAGATGCAAGGGACGCTTATACAGCTGGGCATTCTATACGTGTTACAGAATACGCCGTGCTGATCGGTAATCTTGCGGGGATGTCCAATGAGGATGTTGGCATTATTCGTAGATCAGCGCTACTACATGATATCGGAAAGATTGGTATTAGTGATGGTGTTCTGCTCAAGGAAGGCCAATTGACAAAGGATGAATTCGATCATATCAAGACCCATACTACAATGGGAGTAAATATATTAGAGCAGATTCAGCCTAAAGAAGCGATAATTCCGTATCTTTCAGGTGTAAGATCTCATCATGAGCGTTTCGATGGTAAGGGATATCCGGATGGGCTGGTGGCGGAGGAAATTCCGAGAGTGGGGCGAATTATTGCTGTAGCAGATGCCTATGATGCTATGACCTCAGATCGTCCTTATCGTAGAGGGATGGGATATAAGCAGGCGCTTTCTATCCTTGAAGAAGGAAGAGGGACCCAGTGGGATCCTACGTATGCTCAGTTATTCGTAGATTACATGAGGGAAAAGGAACAATTATAGCGTGATATCACAGTACAGTTGCATGCTAGCAGTAAAAGAATAGAGATAGTTAAATCCCCTGAATGCTTGAGCATCAAGCCATTCAGGGGGTTTTTTAGGATTATGGAGCGAATGCAACTGTACTGGTATGCAGTCCTTATGGGATGAAGAGGAGGTCGTATAATCTTGGACACACAACTATTTCTCAGTGCTAGTGACTAGTGTGTACTCATCATTGGTCTTTTCAAGCAGTTCTAGGAAGCCTGGCGAAGCGTAAAGTTTCTTATCTTTAGTGATGAATAGAGCTTCCGTATTGTCCAAATTCTCAATAAATTTCAAACCCTCCTCAATGCCTAAGGCATAGACGCTGGTGGACAACCCATCAGCATCAATAGATTTATCTGTGAGGATGGTCAAGCTACTCAAATTATTATCGATAGGGAATCCGGTCTTTGAATCAAGAAGGTGATGGTAATGCTTTCCGTCTTCAACGAAGAATCGTTCATAAATTCCGGATGTGACAATCGTCTGGTTATCTACATGAATATTTCCAATAGGATTTCCGCGAGCTTCATTTGGATCTTGAATTCCAATCGTCCAGAGCTGATCTCCAGGCTTCTTACCCATGGCAAATACATTTCCGCCAAGGTCGATGATGGCGCTCTTGAATCCTTTGTCCTGAAGGTATTCAACGATTCGATCCGCGGCATAACCTTTAGCAATAGCTCCTAGATCGATGGACATCCCTTGTTCATTCAGATAAATTTCTTTCTTGTCAGAATTGAGAATAACGTCTTCATAATCAATAACCTTCATCGCTTCTTCGATCTGATCTGCACTGGGAACATGTGCCCCCTCATGACCAATATTCCACAGTGAGACAAGAGGGCCGATAGCCAGGTTGAATCCACCTTTAGAGCGTTCTGAATAGTCGAGTGCTTTGGAGACTACCATGAAAGTTTCATCGGATACCTGTACAGGTTGGATTCCTGCATTTCTATTGACATCTGCGATCTCACTGTTATCGTTACTTCGGTTCATTTGAATCTCAATGGTATCCAGAATTTGTTTGATATCTGTAAAGTTCTGTTCCGTAGTCCCGCCATCGTATACCTTCACTTGAACAATGGTATCAAAAACATAGAATGATTTCGACACGGGCTCGACTTTTACACTGGAGGATTGTTTCGAGTCTCCGCACCCCGTTAAAATGATGACAAAAGCTAGTAATAGTAGCAGTGGTGTCATTGTTCTTTTCATCATGAATGGCCCCCCCATTTTATCCTTGAATTCGACATGGATTATAACAAAAACATGCGGTAAACGAGTGTGATAAATATCATAAATAGAGCAACTATTCATTTAAATTATCTCTAATTTGATGTTTCTGTGACATCCTTCAAATTTGAGGGATTTTGCATTGATGCATCAAGGAATCATGGGTATAATTAAGACGTCTAAGATTTAGATAATTAAAATATAAGAGGTTGTTCAAAAAGCCGATGCGGAAAACGTGAATTTTTGAACACGCACTATAGGGGAGTTATCCATGAAACGCGGAGATCTACTTATCATTACGATCGTTGTTGCAGTGGCTTTGATGTTCTTAGTTCCTAGGTGGCTTCCTGAAAATGAAAGTGAAAAAAGTCACATGGTTCCACTTACGGCAGACATTACGGTGGATGGAGAGTTATATAGGACCGTAACGTTAACGAAGGAAGAACAAATTTTTGATATCGATACGACACGAGGTCACAACATTATTAAAGTACATGACTACGGAATTGAAATGGTTGATGCAGACTGTGCAGATAAAGTATGTATAACATCGTTTGGATTTATTACCAAGTCTAAGCAGAGTATCATCTGTCTGCCGCATCGAGTGATGGTTGAAATTAATGGGATACAAGACGTAGGAGATGAGCCTGATGCCGTTGTCCAATGAGGAATCCACGTTAGCCTTGAAAAAAACAGTGATTATTGCCATTTTTGCTGCTGTTGCGGTTGTACTGAGTATCGTAGAGTCTATTATTCCTATTAATATACAGCTACCAGGGGCGAAGTTAGGGCTTGCTAATATTATGATTCTCACCTGTTTATATTTTTTGCGTGGACGTGATGCACTCTTACTTGTCGTCATGAAAACCGTGGTGACAGCTTTTATTTTTGGAACTTTTTCGAGTCTACTATTTAGTTTATTGGGTTCTCTGTTTAGCTTTATCGTCATGTTCGCCATGATGAAATTAGGACGTAAACAAATCAGCCTCATTGGGGTCAGTATTGTAGGCGGGGTGGCACATAACTTCGGGCAAATTACAGCAGCTTCGATTGTGTTTCGAACGACTAATATTTATTATTATATGCCGCTGCTGCTTCTGACCGGCTTGGTGACAGGGATTCTAGTTGGGATCGCAGTTCAATATTTAGTCCCTTCTCTATCTAAGCTATCTTTGTTTGAAGATTTTCAAACCAAACCTTGATTAGGAAGGGGGAAACAACATGTTATCGCATCAAGCAGGGTTGGAGGGAAATATTGCAGCTGGAATTGTTGAGAATCGACGAGATCCCGTTATTGAATTCACGGGTGTACGCTCAGGCTATGGGAAGGATCATCCCGTGTTGGAAGATATCTCACTAAGTATTCCTCAGGGGCAATGGGTGACGTTAGTTGGAGCAAATGGCTGTGGAAAATCAACGCTAGTAAAGCTCATTAATGGATTGCTCCCTATGACTGAAGGGCAGATTTCAGTAAAGGGTATGGAACTTATCTCAATAAACGTAGGAGATATACGGAAGAAGGTTGGGATGGTCTTTCAGAATCCTGACAATCAATTTATTGGAGCCACGGTGGAAGAGGATATTGTATTTGGTCTTGAGGGTCAATGCCTTTCAATAGAAGAGATGGAGAAACGGCTTGCTTCTTATGCTACTAAGCTTGGGATTACGGAATTATTACATAAGCATCCTAATGAGCTATCTGGAGGGCAGAAACAAAGGGTAGCGATTGCATCTATTCTAGCAATGGAGCCAGAAGTTGTAATCTTCGATGAAGCCTCCTCTATGTTAGATGAGAAGACAAGAAATGAGTTAACTAGGATTGTATCTGACATGCATCAAAGTGGACAATACACCATTCTATCGATTACTCATGATGCGGAAGAAATAGCAGCTTCAGAGCGAGTATTGGCATTGCATGAAGGGAAGTTAATTGCTGATATAACACCAGTAGATCTGTTCCGGAATGATGAGTTGCTACGAAAGTGCCATCTGGTAGCACCCTTTGCCGTAAGGCTTAGGAATGAGCTACACCATCGAGGAATAGATTTGCTCGATCTTGACTGTATCAAGGAACTACGGGAGGGAAACTAAATATGGCTATTACATTCGATCAGGTAAGTTATATTTATGACTCTCGTAGTGTATGGAGCCAGATGGCGTTACACCAAGTAAATTTGCATCTGGAATTAGGAACGTTAATCGGAGTTTCGGGGGCGACTGGGTCTGGTAAATCCACGCTGATGCAAATGTTTAACGGTATATTACAACCGACTGAAGGATCTGTACAGATATTAGATGTCGCCATCCGTGCAGGCGAGAAAGCGAAGAAGCTGAAGGAATTACGCAAAAGAGTGGGTCTCGTCTTCCAATTTCCGGAGCAACAGCTGTTCGAGGATACGGTGGAGAAGGATCTATGTTTTGGTCCTTTGAACTTTGGATGTACTTTGGATGAAGCGAAGCAACGAGCAGTCACTGCGATGGAACGCATGGGTCTTGATATATCGCTTCTGTCACGTAATCCGTTCCAATTAAGTGGCGGTCAAATGCGTAAAGTTGCGATTGCCTCAGTACTGGCAATGGACCCAGACATATTGGTATTAGATGAGCCTACAGCAACATTAGATCCTGTGAGTCGGGCAGAGTTGATTGAATTGCTCCACAAGTTATGTCACGAGGAAGGACGGACGGTTATTGTAGTTACGCATCGGATGGATGAATTGTTACCGTATGCGGATCAATGGGTCATTCTGAATGAGGGAGAGGCTGTTTTTCAAGGAACAGTGAAGGCATTAGTAAAGCAAGCTTCACAACTGGAAGCCTACGGGCTGGCAGTGCCTCAGTCGATACGATTATGGAACTCTTTAGCAGAAGGTTACGGGATAAATGAAGAAGATCCCTGCTTGACAGTCGAGGCTATGGCACAACGAATAGAAGAGTTAGTTCAATCTGAACGGTTGCGAGAGAAAGAAGGCTCGTTATGAATGAGAGACTATGGATTGGTCGAACGATAGATACCGGATCGTGGGTACATAGCCTGGACCCTAGAGCCAAAATGATAGCCATGATCCTGTATGTTGCCATCATTATTATGTCGAACACTTGGCTTGAGTTGACACTGGTGATTGCATTTTCTGTTGCCGTGATGTTAGCTACACGCATTCATATGAAATATTATCTTAAGGTTACTAAGCCCCTTCGTATATTGATGATTTTTATCTTTATTGTCCAATGTTTGAAGGTGAAAGATGTCACGGGTCCTGTGTTAATGAGCATTGGGTCATGGCATCTATATAGGGAAGGATTTGAAATGGGGTTGTTCTCCGTATTGCGGATGACGCTATTAGTATCTTTTACAGCGATTCTTACGTTTACAACGACACCGGGTCGACTTAATCAGGGGCTAGAAGGGGTGCTAAGCCCACTCCGGTGGATACGTGTATCACCTGATCGTCTATCACTCATGATCAGTATATCGCTCCGGTTTATTCCAACGATTCTAGAAGAAACCCAGATTATTCTGAAGGCACAAGCTTCACGTGGGGCAGATCTGAAGGAACTACCGTGGAAAGAGAAAGGAAAAATGTTAGTATCCCTGCTTGTACCTGTAACCGTAGGGGCATTTCGGCGGGCGGAGGATCTTGTTCATTCTATGGAAGCACGTGGTTTTCGAATGGGAGAGCCCCGCACTAAGTTTCATCGTCTTGTATGGAGAAATCGGGATACGTTATTTATTTGTTTGTTTATTCTATTGGTCGTGGCTATCGTGGTCATGTCGAATTATGGGGTCAGAGAAATATGGAGTATTTACTAAGTTGTCTATTACAACCTTGGGGGGATTATGATGACACGGACTTTTAATGGTAAAGAGATAGAGTTACTTGCACCGGTAGGTACATTTGATATTTTCAAAGAAGTTATTCAGGCTCCTTGTGATGCTGTATATTTTGGAGGGCCGAGCCTCAATATGCGGATGATGCGCAAAGGGTATAATTTCACGTTAGAGGAGATTTCGATTGCTGCAGAAATGGCCCATGCCTTGAACAAAAAGGTATATGTAACTGTGAATAACTTACTCTGCGAGGAAGATGTAGAGGAAGCGAGGGCTTATCTACAATTTCTTGAACAAGCTAACGTAGATGCTCTAATCGTACAAGATTACGCCATTCTGATGTTGATCAAAGAAATGAAGCTAGATCTTACCGTACATTCTTCTGTCATGATGAATGTACATAATTTGGAAATGGTGCGTGCGCTACAAGAGTTAGGTGTAACTCGTGTAGTGACCTCTAGAGAGATGGATTTACAGACTGCGCGTTACATTTGGCTACAGAGTGGCATTGAGCTGGAGTATTTCATTCATGGAGATATGTGTGTCGCTCATGGTGCTAGCTGTAGCTTTAGTTCAGTCATATTTGGGATGAGTAGCAATCGTGGCCAATGTATGAAACCTTGCAGATGGGAATATCGCGTGAAAAAGGATGGTCACGTCTATCCTACCGATTATCCGATGGCTGTGAAGGACATGTATATGTATGAGAATATCCCGGAGCTGATTGAATCCGGTATCTGTTCTTTCAAAATCGAAGGTCGAATGCGGGACCTGAATTTCATTCTTTCACTGGTTACTAGCTATGGAGATGCCATTGATCGTTATATTGAAGATCCCATTGGCTTTAATCGTACCCAAGGTAGTAAGACGTTGTATGACAATCGCAAACGCGATTTCTCTACTGCCTATGCTTTTGGCAAGCCTGGTTTGAGTAATATTAATCGTCGCTATGAAGGGACAGGTAAATTCTATAGTACAGGTAAAGTGTTCAGTACACCTACCTCAGAACGAGCATTAACGGATGAACGCGTGTCAGAGTTACAACAGCGACTACTTCAAGTAGATCGGAATGAGCATGCACGTGCTGAGCTGGCTGTCCGAGTTAATAATATGGAACAGGCTCGTATGGTGATAGAAGAGGGTGTCGGTCATGTCTATCTCTCAGGGGATATCTTCCTTCCTGATCGTCCGTTCACGAAGAATGACATCGCTGAGCTGAGTGGCATCAAAGGTGATAGTAAGCTGTATCTGGGTCTCCCAAGGATGATGACAGAGCTACATTTCGAACAGTATAGTGAATTGTTATCGAAGGATCGCCTTGGGATTGATGGGATACTGGTCACGAACATCGGTGCTATCCACGCTTTTGCGGATAAGGGCTATCCAATGATAGGTGATGTCAGCTTGAATATCTATAATCATTTGTCAGCGGAAATGTACAGTAACCTTGGAGTTACTCGATTGACGCTTTCTATAGAGATGACAGCTGAGCATTTCACAGGATTATTACAACATGCTAAAGTTCCGATGGAAGCTGTGGTACATGGCACGCCGACCGTGATGTATATGGATCACGACCTGTATGAAAATACAGAGTTATTAGAGCCCATAGCCGACGAGGATAACCAATATGTAGATAATTCTGTACTCGTACTGATGACGGATAAGGGTGAAAATCCAGTATATCGCGATCAACATGGGCGTAACCATCTTACACTAGCTAAGGAGCTATGTTATTTACCGATGGTAACGGATTTAGTTGAAGCGGGTGTATCGCGCTTACGGATTGAGGGTGCTACCTACGCTGTAAGTGAGTTACGTACGATCATTCGTGCATATAAAGCAGCTATAGCCATGCAGTCTTCCGATAGTGAGCAATTTGAACAATTGCAGCCAGTATATGCAGGATATACGTTAGGATCCTTGCAGTTTAATTAATGATCTCATTCAAAATCAGTGCTTGTTAACCATAAAATTTAAGGCTGATCATAGATCGTAGCCTTCACATATCAGACTTGGAGGAGATTACTTTGACGAAAGCAGCAACGATGGAACTACCTATAGGGCCTGAAGAGATTAAGGCGAAGCGCCAATCGTACTTCTATCCTTGTACCCAACATTTCTATAAGAATGCACCTCAAATCGTTAGTGGCTCGATGCAGCATCTATACGATGAACAAGGGAAGAAGTATACAGATTTCTTTGCTGGTGTTTCTGTTGTGGCCTGTGGTCACTGTAATCCTACGATTACGGAGGCGACAATTCAGCAATTGAAGAAGTTGCAACACACTTCGACGATCTATTTGACTCAGCCGATTGTAGATCTGGCGGAGAGAATGGCTGAAGTGTTGCCAGGTTCACTTCGTCGTACATTCTTTGTTAACAGCGGCACCGAGGCTAATGAAGGAGCGCTACTATTGGCGCGTATGCATACTGGACGCAGAGGGTTTATTTCACTAGAGCATAGTCTACACGGCCGCAGTAATCTGACCATGAGTGTCACGGGATTGTCTATGTGGCGTTCGGATCCATTCTTGGATGCGGAGAATGTTTCCTTCATTCCCCGTCCATATCACACTGAGATGAGCCCAGTCGAAGCCGCTGAGCGGTCATTGAAAGCGCTAGATGAGGTGTTGGAAGCTAAGGGACATACGATTGCTGCCATGATCGTCGAACCGATTCAGGGGAACGGGGGCATCATCATACCTGCTGAAGGATACCTCCAAGAAGTTAAGCGACGTCTTGAGTCGTATGGTATTCTCATGATCGCAGATGAAATTCAGACGGGTTTTGGTCGTACAGGTCGGATGTTCGCGATCGAACACTTTGACGTCGTGCCGGATATTATCTCTATGGCGAAGGCACTAGGCAATGGTGTTCCTGTGGCCGCCTTCTCTACAACGGATCATATAGCGGCATCTCTGAATAAACCTTCAGCTTCTACCTTTGGAGGTAATCCAGTATCTTCAGTTACAGCCCTAGCTGTGTTGGACTATATCCATGAAGAGAAGCTTGTGGAACGCTCAGCGCGTTTAGGGGATATGTTCATACAAGCACTGGAGAAGCTTATGCAGAAGCATGCGTACGTGATCTCAGAGGTGCGAGGAAAGGGACTTATGATTGGCGTTGAGTTTCTAACTTCGAATCCTAACTTAGGTGCTGAAGTTGTAGATCTGGTGCTTGAGAAGATGAAGGATCAGGGCTACTTGATGGGTAAGAATGGCATTCATCGGAATGTATTAGCTTTTCAGCCACCTCTGATTATTGAGCAAGCAGATATTGAGAATATGATCAATGCACTAGATGCTGTATTAAATAGCTTAAAGATTCCTGAGAGGGTTGAGATTTAGGAAAGGGCGTGACCCCATCATATGAACGGTGGAACTACGATGACAAGGCAAACCTTTTTTCATAAAACAAAACAATTTAGCGAACTTGTGATGTTCTCGCATACATTATTCTCCCTTCCCTTTGCTATCATTTCGATGGTATGGGCGGCTGGAGGATGGCCTTCGGCATGGGTGATGATATGGGGATTGATTGCATTAATTGGGGCTCGGAACGGAGCCAATGCCTTCAATCGACTGGCAGATCGTAAGTATGATGCGCAGAATCCACGTACAGCAGATCGCCATCTCCCTCAAAGATTGCTCCAGACGAGAGAAGTAACGATATTCGTTATCATCAATTATGTCATATTCATATGTGCTGCTTCGATGCTGAATCCACTATGTATGATCTTATCACCTGTAGCCATTGTTCTTATTACGGTATATTCATATACGAAGCGGTTTACTTGGCTTAGTCATCTCTACCTAGGTTTCGTCATTGCATCTGCACCGATTGGTGCCTGGTTCGCTGTTACAGGACAATTTGCCTTCACACCATTCGTGCTGGGGACTGTGGTTATGCTCTGGATTGCAGGATTTGATATTATCTACGGTACGCAGGATATTGAATTTGATCGAAGTCATGGGCTCTGGTCCATTCCAAGTTTCTTCGGATTAAAGACTGCACTGTGGATGGCCAAAGGGATGCATCTTGTCATGATGCTGCTACTATTATCCCTCTATTATGTTAGAGGTCTAAGCTGGATATACTTGATTGGTCTAGGTATCGCGGCTATTCTCCTCATGACGGAACATGGGATCATCAGGCCTAGTAATACTAAATTGATGAAAGTAGCATCCTATAACTTAAATCAAGTCATCAGTATGGTTATTGTTTTCTTTACGTTGATTGATTTCTTCTTTGTTGGCTAGGTATGAATATAGCGATCACGATAAAGGATCACTGGAGAGTTTTTCTTCAGTGGTTTTTTTTTTATGTGGAGGGGCAAAATGTATATTGGATAATAGTGCTAACATGATATGATATATTATTTTAAAAATAGATAAATAAGTTGAAATATTATATCGGAAATAGTATTATATTAAGTATAAAACGGTTTCATACATCAAAGGAGTTTTTCAATATGTTAGAGAATTTGACAACTGAGACAAGAAATCAACGAACAATGCATTTGGATCAAATGAGTGTATCCGAATTGCTTACCGTGATGAATGAAGAGGACGCTAAGGTAGCCGGAGCAGTCAAAGAGCAAATCCCAAATATTGCGAAGGCGGTTACTGCTATTACGGGATCGCTACGTCGCGGAGGACGCCTTATTTATGCGGGGGCCGGTACGAGTGGTCGAATCGGATTGCTGGATGCCGTTGAATGTCCTCCTACCTTTGGAACATCATCGGAGATGGTGATTGGCCTCATTGCAGGGGGAAGCAATGCTTTTATTAAAGCGGTGGAAGGTGCAGAGGATCGGGCAGAACTGGGAGCTGCAGACTTACAGAGCTTAAACCTTACGGCGGAGGATGCTGTAGTCGGAATCGCAGCGAGCGGAAGAACGCCTTATGTGATTGGATGTCTGGAGTATGCGAGAAGCATGGGGGCAGTGACGATCAGCATCAGCTGTAATAAAGATGCAGAAATCAGCCGAAAGGCGGACATTTCCATTGAAGTTGAGAATGGGCCCGAAGTTCTGACTGGATCAACCCGGTTGAAAGCAGGTACATCACAAAAGCTGGTGTGCAACATGCTATCCACAGCCTCTATGATCGGAATTGGCAAGGTATATGGAAATTTAATGGTTGATGTCCAGCTCTCCAACGAGAAGTTGGTAGAACGGGCCAAGCGGATCATTATGGAAGCAACTTCGTGCGACCTGCAGACAGCAGAGAAAACCCTAGAACTGGCGGATCGTAAGCCGAAGCTGGCCATTCTAATGATTCTGACGAGCTGTACGTATGAAGAAGCGCTCGAGAAATTAGAACAAACACAAGGATTTATCGGCCCTGCGGTTAGTGATTTGTAAATAAAGTTGGAATGTCAGCATAGGAGGCCAAACAGATGAACAAGTATGAAGGAATGGCACAATCGATCCTGAATTCTATTGGCGGTTCAGGTAATATTGAGGAATTTACGAATTGTATGACAAGACTGCGCATCTCAATTAAAGATCACGGACAGATTGATGAGGTTGGTTTAAAGAAGGTGGATGGAGTACTCGGCGTGGTAGATGACGAGACTTATCAAATCATTCTCGGACCGGGTGTCGTAAACAAGGTAGCAGAGGAATTTGGAAAGTTGATCGAAACGGGGTCTATGAATGATTCTAACGAAGGGACGAAGATTCAGGAGAGTGCTGATATCAAATCTACTTTGAAAAAGAAAAACAATACACCTTTTAAAAACTTTTTGCGTAAAATCGGTAATATCTTCATACCGCTTATTCCGGCCCTTGTTGGTGCAGGTATCATTAATGGGATAGCCGGTCTGCTGAACAATCTGATTACCTCGGGGAACGATGCTGCATGGCTAATCACCCTGCAACCCATCCTAGGGGTTATCGGCTCCGCCTTCTTCGGTTATCTGACGATCTTTGCCGGAATTAATGCAGCCAAGGAATTTGGCGGAACACCGTCACTCGGTGGGGCGGTCGCCGCTATCATTGTTGCTCCGGCTGTTGCTAATATTACTTATATCTATCCTTTTTTCGGCGAAATTAAACTAAACGCGGGACAAGGTGGTATTATTGGGGCGATCTTGGCGGCTGGGCTTATCTCGGCCGTAGAGAAATTTCTTCGCAAACGGGTTCCGACTGCTATCGATATTATTGTTACACCGACACTCTCACTCCTTCTCGTAGGTCTGGTGACTGTATTCCTCTTGATGCCAGTAAGTGGCATTATATCTCAAGGTATCGGTGACATCACAATCTGGTTGTTGGCACATGGTGGACCTTTAGCAGGATTCTTGCTCGCTACTTTGTTCCTTCCATTGGTCATGTTCGGTCTGCATCAAGCGCTCATTCCAATTCATGCGGAATTAATCACTCAAGTTGGATATACGGCGCTACTCCCTATTCTAGCGATGGCTGGAGCAGGTCAGGTCGGTTCGGCTATTGCAATCTATCTCAAACTGAATAAAAACTCAAGATTACGTAATTTGATCAAAGGAGCACTACCAGTTGGTTTCCTTGGGATCGGAGAACCTCTAATATACGGAGTTAGCCTTCCCCTCGGACGACCGTTTATCACAGCATGTCTAGGTGGTGGTTTCGGTGGAGCTTTACTAGGACTGTTCGCTATGACGGATCGTTTTGTCGGTACTGTAGCCATAGGTCCATCGGGTCTAGTCCTAATTCCTCTTCTTAAAGGTGAAATGGGATATGGTGCAACCGTGCTGGTTTATTTGTTAGGATTAATAATCTCCTATATTGCCGGATTTGTATTAACATACTTCTTTGGTTTTACAAAACAGATGCTCGTGGAGCATAATAAGGATTAGAAACTTATGATGATTAGGCGGGTTCCTGAAATACTTCGCCAAATCTTATCTGTCAGAACGGGTGGGGTATCGAACCACCCGTTTTTGCATGGAGAAGGGGGATTCAAATGACGGGAAGCATTGTGTTGCAAATGGAGACGATGCTGGCAAAGTTGCCAGCATCGGAGCGCAAGGCGGCCAGATATATTTTGGACGAGCCTGAGGAGATCTCTAAGCTAAGCATTCACACCCTTGCAGAGAAGGCAGGAACGAGTGCTGCAGCGATTACCCGGCTGTGCCGCTCCCTCGGATTGATGGGATTTCCAGATTTAAAGGTCCGTCTATCCATCGATAATGCAAAACCGCAAAAGCCGGGTTATTACGATATCGAGCGCGAAGAAACGGTTCATAATGTGATTCGCAAAACGGTATCGAACAGCCAGCAGGCGATTCAAGATACGATGCTACATTTACAGCCGGAAATGATTGAACAAGTAGTGAAACACTTTAGTGAAGCTTCTGTGATTTATATGTATGGTGTAGGAGCATCTGCTATCGTGGCAGCAGATGCAGCTCAAAAGTGGCTGCGCCTCGGTAAACTGGCATTCGCCCTGCAGGATGAGCATCTCATCGCCGCCGCGCTGGCAAGTGCCCCACCTCATGCCTTATTCATGGGTGTCTCTTACAGCGGAAATACCAGAGAGGTAGTCCAACTCTTTCGGACCGCGAAGCAATATGGCGTCTGTTCCATTGGTCTGTCCCGGTTTGGCAGCCACAAGATATCCGAATTGGCGGATATGATGCTGTATACGCCATTAGCCCCAGAGGCTACGCTGCGAAGCGGGGCAACCAGTTCTCGCTTGGCTCAACTGGTTGTTATTGATATCTTATTTTTTGCATATGCTTCTACGCAATATGAGGAGACGATTACCAAGTTGGGGCGTACTCATCAGGCGATCTCATTTCTTAAATAAATCTTGAAATTCTGTCACAAGAAAGATCACATTGCTCTCACTGAGGTGGGTAGCTTTGTGATCTTTTCTTGAGCTTATTCAAGACTCTCGCTTTGAGAAATATTGCAATAGTACCTTTAGGTCCTGATGTGCTGGATACGAGGATAGTTTATCTATGATATCTTGAGCTTGTGCCAGATACTGCTGGCTTAGCTGTTCTGTCATTTCTAATGCACCACTGGACCTTATAAGCTGCAAGACGTTATCAACCTCTTCAGGAGGTGAATCTGCATGTATGGCACGGATGTGGGGCGACAACTCGGGCATTTGTAAAGCATACAAGACGGGAAGTGTAACTTGACCATGAATTAGATCATTTCCTGCCGGTTTACCTAACATTTCGGGTGTTTGCGTGAAATCAAGTACATCATCTTGAATTTGGAAAGACATGCCAACACTCTCACCAAATTGATAGAGTAGTTCAGCAACCTCAGGAGGTGTTTCTGTAGAGAGAGCTCCAACCCGTAGACATGTGGCAATTAATTGAGCGGTTTTATTTCTTGACTTCTCAAGATACTGCTCTAGTGTGAGGTCGTAATCATACTTATGATCCAACTGCTCATATTCACCAAGACAGAGTTGAGCGGTTGAGATGGCAGATAAATCATGCACAAAGCGTTCTTTATTACTAGAATGCATAGAGAGAAGTTCGATGACACGAGCTGACATGTAGCTGCCAATATGGACGGCTTCTGCTACGCCTGTCTTCGTGTGAAGAGCTGGTTGACCACGGCGCATATCTGAATGATCGATGATATCATCATGGATGAGTGATGCCGCATGAATGAATTCAGCAGCAGAAGCAAGTTTCATTTGAAGCTTTCCGGAGTTTTTAGTACCGAACCGACTTCCTACGATGACCATAATGGGACGGATTCTTTTGCCACCAGATCGAATGAGTGTAAGGATACTCTGGGATAGCATAGAGGAAGAAGGAACATCCTTATCCTGTTTCACGATATTCTCGATATCCTGATTAATACGGTTTAAGTTAATGTTAAGAGCAACGTGTAAGTTCATAGCGCTAACCCACCTGTTCTATAGCCTTACAGGCTTGATGGTGTTGGAATTCAAGATTTAAGAACTGTTCCAAGTAGGTGAATAACGACTCTTCATTGGAATGTCCTTCAGCACCTCTGATTTGCCATTTCTTGATGCGGGGTGCCATATATGAGATCAGGCCGTGCTCATCAAATTGAATTGCCAGTTGAATATAGAGACTGTATAAGTAATCGCCGTCAAGTATTTTGCGTGTGAGATCAGGGTCAGTGTAACGACAGTCTTGATGACGTTTAGTTGCCATTGACAACACGGTATATAGCACTAATAGATGTATTTTACGCTTATACAGAAAGTCATAACTATTCAAAAGAGAACTCATATCGAGCAGATCGGTATGGTCTATGATATCCATCTTAATTCCGGCCGTGGGTGAGCATTCGGCCTGAAGCAAGCGTAAGGTTTCATTCATAAGTTGTGCGTTCATAAGCTTCACCCCTTGGAATCGGTTCTGTAGTCTTTATTACCTTAGAAATAAGGAGAGTAATGTACAATGACTGCACATTACTCTAATTTGTTTATCTGGTTGAAGGTGATATTATCTTCAATTGCAACGTATTATCACCTACGACAATCATTCTATGAATTAATCTGTAAAGAGGTACCATCGCCGTACTAATGGTATCTTTTTCCACTGTTTCTTAAGCCAAGGAAGGACATAGTAGTCAAGACCAAATATGCTTCCTGCGCCGCCGATTGTAGCAATGGCAGCTGTTACATACCAGAGCATTTCGTAAGGAGCCATACCGGATGTATAGATCATGACGCCCATTCCGATGGTAGCAATCGATGAGATGGCTGTGAACAGACCCAGAATGAGTAGAATACCGAATGTAATCTCTGCAAGCACCATACCGGCTTGGAATATTTGAGCTAGGACAGTATAGCTACCATCTGTATGGTAGAAGAATATGTCCATGAATGTATTCATTAGACTCGTAACGAAACCAGGAACAGGTAATGCGGTCAACGTCTCTCCAGTTGAAGCAACAGCAGATGCTGCAGTCTGGGCATCTACCGCTTGAGCAACATCGTTTATAGCTTCGCTGGCTGCGGACGTGGCATCTATCAAAGGAGAAGCTGGAATCAGGAATATGCGAGAAGGCTCCTCTATAATTTTACCGAGTTTCTCCCAGCCCTCATGGAACCACATCCACCCTAAGTAGATCCGAAGGGGGACAAGCCAGAAATTTGGAGAGCGCTTCGAGAAATGACCACCTAAAAAGCTTCTACGATTCTCAACATGGAAGAATTCATGCATCATATACGACCATACTTTATTAAAGCCAGCAACCGTGGATAAGTAGAACATATTGATAAAGTGCTTAGATAATAACGCCATAAATCCAGTGAGCATGAACATTTTGCTAGGCATCCCTACATTAGCTACGCCATAGCGACTACCAATGGATACCATGGTACCGTGGAAGGTAGGCTTGTAAGATTTCTTATCCTTACCCGTTACATCAGCATGAATGTTGTGTGCAATGATTGGAGCAGCGGCTTCAGCATTCTCAACCATTTGTGGAACTGGACGAGTCTCACCTTCAGGAATGAAAAATATATTGTCTCCGACAACATAGACATTCTCGTGATCTAAGCTTTGCAGCTTATCATTGGTAGAAATACGTCTGCGGCCTTCTTGTTTCACATCCAATGTGCCAACAAGATCAGAGCCTTCTACACCGGCAGTCCATACAATCGTATTGGCTGCAACTTGTTGATCACCCAGCATAACTGCTGTCGGTTCAACACCTGTGATTTTGGCGCTCGTAATAATCTCTACACCCATCTTGCGTAGATGCTTCTCTGACTTAGCAATAAGCTTATCTGGAAGAATCGGTAGAATCTTAGGAGCCATATCAGCTACAACTAAACGAACATCCTTAGGTTCAATGTAGAACTCTTTGCATAACTCATCGCGGAACTCAGCCATTTCACCCACGAGCTCAACACCCGTGAATCCAGCACCTACAACAACAAAGGATAACTTTGTTTGGCGAATAATTGGATCGGCTTCCTTAGCTGCTTCACTGAACATGTTACGAATCTGTCGTTTCAAGCGAACCGCATCGTCGAATGACCACAGTGAGAAAGTATTCTCTGCTGCACCTGGAATTCCGAAGAAGGTAGGTTTACTACCTGTACCGATGACTAAGTAGTCATAAGCATAGGTTGCTTTATCAGACTTCAGTTTCTTGCCTTCGAAATCGATATTTTGAATCTCATCAAGGACTACATCTACCTTTTGATTCGCAAAAATTTTCTTGAGATCAATCTTGACAGCATCCTCAGGTGTGCGATTAGCAGCGACCTCATGAAGTTCTGTTAATAGCGTATGATACGGGTTGCGGTCAATCAGTTGGATTTCAATTTCATCATTTTTCTTGAATTTATTGGCAAGCTTTTTGGCGGTAAGAACACCGCCGTAGCCTCCGCCTAAAATGACTATTTTTTTCACTAAAGTTCACCTCGGTTATGTCGGAAATATGATTCAAAGATTAACAATAATGATTACTTCGCACCTTCAAGTGCTTTTTGAGATAAGGTCACGAAATCCGTTACATGAATAGTCACGCCTGTAATGGCATCTGTTTTGCCTTCGTCATTAAGTGTGATGGCTGCTGGGTCTTGTTTCTCTATAAGGAAGGCTTGAGCTGTTTGAGCCTCTTCATGCCATTCAGCGACAGATCCGCCTTTTTCTTTCATGCCATATTTACCATCGATGGAGTAGGCTTGTTTGTCATCGCCAGCTTCATTAACACCGCTAAAGAAAGCATAAATAATTTTGCCGTTAGCAACCGTCAGGTCAACCGTGGATTTCCAACCGGAATCAGCATCGAATTGGTCACCCTCAGCATGGTACGATCCGTCTTTGTAAGTACCTGGTTCAATAGGACCTGCATCTAGAGCTTTTTTAGAAAGATTAGCTAAGTCGTTAACATGAATGGATACGCCAGTGATTGCATCTGTTTTGCCTTCGTCATTGAGTGTAATGGCTGCTGGGTCTTGTTTCTCTATTAAGAATTTCTCAGCAGTCTCTGCTTGCTCATACCACTCGGCTTGCGCTCCGCCTTTTTCTTTCATGCCATAGTTACCTGCTTTATCTACTGCTTTTTTGTCAGGGCCACCCTTACTGCTTACAAAATTCCAATCTGCTGTAGCAATCTTGCCATCTTTAACCGTAAGAACGATATAAGGCTTCCATCCACTATCTGCATCAAACTCACCTTCAGCATAGTAGGAGCCATCTGCATACTTACCAGACTCTTCAGCCGCCGCTGGTGCTGTCGTATCGGAAGTTGTTGCAGGTTCAGTAGTGACTGGAGCTGCATTATTCTCCTCTTTACCGCATCCTGCTAACATCCCCACTAGCAATAAACTACATAAAAGTACTGACCATTTCTTTTTCATTTGTATTGACCTCCATTTTTTTCTTGAAATATATATATTAAAATGTTGCGTTGAACATTTTAATAGCGTAAATGTATTTAATTACCTAAAATGTTAATCAATCTAAGTTATGTATTTAATATATTAAAATATTAAATATGAAATATTAATGTAATTCTCGATGAAATCATAACATATATAACCACCAATAAATGTGAAATAAATCACAATGTTTGACGAAAAAATATTTACTTTTAGGGGCATTTATTTCTTAGCAGGATCATTATAACAACTGCTGGGGAGTTGGGGGAATGAAGAAAGACACATACAAAAGGAGGATTACTCTCCTTTCGTCATTAATTGTATCTCTCGTACCATTTGGTGCGGGCCCTTTCGCGTAAACTTATGGTGGCTTGCATGGAGAGTATGACGGCTTCGCTGAGTAGAATGGCACCCAATGCATCATAGATAACATGCTGTTTAATCATAAAAGTGGAGGCAATGATCGTAATAGAGCAAATAGAAATAATGAATTTATCACGAGCACGAACAAATTTTGAAGTCCAAGCGGCTCTCATGACGAGGTAGGAGTGAAGAGAGTGAATACTGGGGAAGCAATTGTAGGGCAGATCCTGACTATAAATATATTTGACTATAAGAATATCCCAGCTGTCGCCTATAAGGATAGGGCGTGGAACGGTCGTCTGGAAATAATAGTAGATTAGATAGCAGAATATCAGGCTAATATTCATAGTAAGTAATGTACGTAAGTACGTCTGGCGGTCTTTCCAGCACAAAAAGGCCATGGTAATAAAAATAAACGGATACCACCCTAAATAGGCGACCCCCATGCTAGGAATGAGTGGAATCATGGAATCAATAGGGGATTCAAGAATAAAGGCAGCGTGAGATCTCTTATTCAGTAGGGTATAGAATATACCCATTATGCCAAGTGATGCTAGAAGGCTGAGGGATTTTAGATATGTTCTAATAGATTGGATAAACACTTACAGAACTCCTTTAAGTAAAGTAGTTCTATCATAACAATTATATTTATAATGTAAACAATCAAAATTTGAATAAGAAGGATAATTCGAGGATATCTAGCTTTCTTATTGATCAGTTCAATGAAATCTCTGAATACATCATGGTATAATATTAGCGAACGAATGTGATGAATAAGGAGTGGAGTGTATGGAGTTTGTTAAGATGCTATTTGTGAATACTTCCATATTAGTAGCCGTGGCTTACGTAGCTAATTTAGTATATAAATATATTCTGAATCGTACTTCTGCACGGGTGAAATACATTTGCATGGTGCTATTGGCCATCTTTTGTGGATGGGTGAGCATTGTATATGGTTATCGTTTAACAGATACCGTTATATTTGATCTTCGTGTATTGCCCTTAATTGTCGCAACACTTACGTTCGGAGAGCCCTTCACGTTGATTATCATTGGCACGGGCATTGGGTTGTCTCGACTAGCCTTTGGTATTAATGACGCTTCTATTGTAGGTTGTTTTAATTTGTCTCTCCTTGGGTTCGTAGCTGCAGGAATAAATATATGGATGAGAAAGAAGGGCTTTTCTCTTATTAAAAGAGGCGTTATAGCCATTTTCTCCATTAATACAATAAATGCGATTGTGATCTCGGTCGTGGGTGTGACCCCTTTTCGTTTGTACATATCTGAAATTATTCCAATAGTTTTGCCTTTAGGTATCTTTTTAAGCATTATTTTTTGTCTTATCTTACGTGATTTTCATTTAGAGCAGTTGCGAATGGTACAAGTCAAGCAGAACAACGTCTTGCTCTCTAAGCAAGCGGAGGAATTGCAGAAGGCAAAGCTTATACTGGAGGAACGTGCGGATCAGCTAATGCGTTCATCCCAATACAAAACAGAGTTCCTAGCAAATATGTCACATGAACTACGTACACCCTTGAACAGCATTATCAATCTAGCCGAGATTATTAGTGATAGAGATAGTACTAGATCTCCAGATGAGAATGCGATGTACGCCAATATTATTTATAAGTCGGGTCATGACTTGTTGAAATTAATTAATGATATTCTGGACTTATCTAAAGTCGAGGCTGGACAGCTCGAAATCGTGAGTGAAGATATGAATATTAGTGAGATTCCTGAATTGATTCAAATGCAGTTCGAGATGGTCGCAGAGAAGAATAATATTAGGTTTGAAATTACCATAGATGATTTGCTTCCAGGAACGCTTTATTGTGATCCTCAGCGTGTCCAGCAGATTCTAATTAATTTATTATCTAATGCCTTCAAGTTTACGAATGAGGGTAAAGTAACGTTAGATATTTACAAGATACATCAGGAGGAGCAGGGGAGTGAACATTTAGACTGGATTGTGTTCTCCGTAACAGATACAGGTATTGGTATTTCGCAGGATAAGCATCAGATTGTTTTTGAAGCTTTTCAACAGGCGGAAGGATCGATTAGTCGCAATTATGGTGGAACCGGACTAGGACTATCCATAAGTCAGAATTTAGCACATTTGTTAGGGGGGGATATACAGATGGAGAGTGTTGAAGGAGAGGGCAGCACCTTTTCATTATATTTACCATTAAATCATATTGACAGATGACAATGTGCGTGTAGAATGGGAGCCATGAAAGATTCATAGCTATACAGCTATCAAAAGGAGTGTATCCCCATTCGTACGGCTTCTAAGGGAAGACAGCGACGTAAATTTTCGGTTCAACGTAAACATTTGTTCATTGCAACGTATGAGGGTATACCCTCAACCATTTTTCAGGTACTTCTGGGTGGCCCTTTTCTGACTGGATATTTATTATATTTAGGGGCGGGTGCGAATGTAATAGGATTTGTATTAGCAATTACGACTTTGGTTAACATTGCGCAAATTTTTATTGCATTTATGATTCAGAGATTAAAAAGTCGTAAATGGGCGTTTGTTATTTTTGCATCTCTCCATAGGTTATTATGGAGTGCTACGGGGCTGATACCCTTTCTATTCCCCAAAGAATGGTGGGTGCCCGTATTTATTATAGTTTACTTCTCAGCTTTTATGGCGAATGCGGTAGGCGGTGTGATCTGGACATCTCTTATTAGTGATATGGTACCTGCGGCGGTCAGAGGAAGATACTTTGGGATTCGTAACACGCTCTTAAATGCTCTTGGAAGCCTCACGCTATTTATAGGTGGGAGAATATTAGATGATTATCCTGGAAGCGTGGCATTTACAATTTTATTTAGTGTAGCAGGATTTTTTGCGATTTGTAATATCGTGATGTTCTGTTTTTATCCAGATGTTCCTTTTGAGCGCTCGGTAGAAAGTCGGTTCCTACCTATGCTAAAGAGGCCGTTACATGATGCTCCTTTTATGAAATCAACTATTTTTCTTGCTGGATGGTTATTTCTGCAAACATTAATTGTGCCTCTGTATTCTTATGTCATGTTGGATTTATTACAGATAAGTTATAAAAGCGTATCTTTACTTACCGTCATTCAGACGGTGTTCATGATGGCTAGTTTTTATATTTGGGGAAATTTGAATGTCAGATTCAGCAATAAAATACTCTTATTCTGGACATTACCCCTTATTGCAGCGTCTTGTCTTGCATGGGGATTTCTTGCCATTCTTCCTATGATGCTAGTGTTAGTCGTAGTACATATATTATTGGGCGTTGGGGTAGGTGGATTTAACCAGCTAGCATTTAACTTTATCATTGGGGATACGCCTAAAAGTGAACGGCCCATGTTTATCGCCATGTATTCAGCAGTAACAGGTCTTACTTCTTTTCTTGGACCATTAATAGGTGGGCAAATATATAAATTGATGAATGATTGGCCGATATGGATTCAACAGTATGGATTTCAAACGGCAGTAGGTGTCATGATGGTAGTAGTTGCTCTAACGTGGGGGCGTCGTATTCTTAAAGAGGATGTTCAAAAAGTCAGCTATTGATCAAGAATTAGCATAAGTCGACTTTTAAAGCACACATTTAAATAGTTATAAAGCGCTTCATAATTGTCTAGGAGGAATATATGGGATTCCAAGCTATGGTGCTAGGAGCTACGGGCTTAATTGGTGGATCCGTGGTCAAAGAATTATTAATCCGTGAGGAATACGATGAAGTAAAGGTGTTGGTTAGGAGGCCTCTAGCAATGGAGCATCCCAAGTTAACTCAGATTATTCTGAATTGGGATGAATTGGATCAGTATGGGGATGCCTTCGTAAATGTGCGAGATGTGTTCTGTTGTCTAGGGACAACAATTAAAAAGGCGGGATCTCAGGAGAACTTCCGTCAAGTGGATTTCGAATATCCTCGCCTTGCAGCTGAGTTGGCCCAACAGGCTGGAGTTCATCAATTTCTATCTGTATCTTCTATGGGAGCTGATCCGGCATCCCGTGTTTTTTATAGTCGTACCAAAGGGGAGCTTGAAGCGGCACTCACGGAAGGGAAGTTACCTTCGGTTCATTTATTTCGTCCGTCGTTGATACTAGGTGTACGAGAAGAGAAGCGTTTTGGGGAAATGATCGGAGCGTGGTTCATGACGAAGTTCGACTTTTTTTTTCGGGGTAAGGCTTTGAAATACCGAGCTATACCCGCCAAGACAGTGGCACATGCGATGGTAAATATTGCAGTGACGGGTACGCTAGGGGTACATATTTACCCAAATGATGTTATTCATGTACTAGGACTGGTACAATAAAAAAAGTGAATTATGAAAGGGGAAATACAAATGAGTAAACAGGCGATTTCAACGAATTCTGCTCCTGGAGCCATTGGACCTTATAGTCAAGCGATAGAGGCAGGGGGCTTCGTCTATACATCAGGTCAATTAGGACTTATTCCTGAGACTGGACAATTTGGTGAGGGTGTTGAGGAGCAAACACGTCAATCTCTTAACAATGTTAAGGCTATATTAGAAGCCGCGGGTGCAAGCATGGATCAAGTGGTTAAGACTACTGTGTTTCTAAAAGATATGAATGATTTTGTAGCTATGAATGAAGTATATAGTTCTTTTTTCTCCGAACCGTTCCCTGCAAGAAGTGCCGTTGAGGTAGCACGTCTGCCTAAAGATGCATTAGTAGAGATTGAAGTTATTGTGGTGAAGAAGTAGTCGAGTCGTAAGGAAAAGAGGGTAGGCCAAGGATAATCACCTGGCCTACCCTCTTTTTGGTGGTTAATCGTCTCTTTTCAAAAGAGAGCGTTAATCACGATCCCGATTACGGATAAAGAACAGCCATAGAGCATAAATGACCATAATTACAGCGATGATAGAAGCAGTGAGGAAGACATTCTCAACTTCTCTCTGTTTAACTGCTATTGCAATGTACGCCCACACAAAGACTAAGGGGATGGCACTATCTCGATAAGGAAAACTGATCAGGATCGCTAGCACTGCTCCTACACAGAGCATGATGATAGCCCATGTGATATCGCTAATCCCAAAAGCACTCCACTCATTTTTGCTAAGAACGATCGCTACATTCAGAATAGTCGCTACGCAGATCCAACCTAAGTATAGACTGAAGGGTAACTTCACGAGCCAGAATTCACCTGGTGTAGGGTAGACGATGCGTCGCGTCCGAGTATATAAGACAATAAGGGTGAGTAGCAGTAGAACCATAACAACGACAGAAAGCTCAATATACAGATACTGCCATAATAACAGCCATGTAATATTAAGAAGGCAACTAATAATGAACCAGATTCCTACAGATTGTACTGAATCACGACTTGTATTCGAATGTCTGAACTGATAAATCACAAATCCAGCTAGCAGGATATAGATGAGAGACCAAATGGAGAAGGCATATCCAGCAGGTGTTATATAGGTAGGATACATATCTGAGATATCCGCTGTTTTCCGTTCTCCTAGTAGGGTAGTTGTGTTGACTAACACATTGATGAGAATCATCGCTAGAAAGGCAACGAGATTCCACCACTTGTAAACATTCTTTTTTAACATAAAAACTAGCCTCCTATTCATTAATAAGGATAGATAGATTGAGTTAAAGTTTACACATGTCTTTAATTCATTCTATAAAGATAGATTGAGTTAAAGCTTACACATGCCTTTAATTCATTCTATAAAGATAGATTGAGTTAAAGCTTACACATGCCTTTAATTCATTCTATATAGATAGATTGAGTTAAAGTTTACACATGCCTTTAATTCATTCTATAAATAGATTGTTTCCATAATGTTGGACTTACTATAATGTATACCCAAAGATTTGAGGAAAGAACATGCTAGAGGAAAAAATGGTTATCGGATTTTATGTTACTTATCACTTTGGTTGTTATTAAATCTGTGGCTATGGTATGATAAGTAGTGCAGATTGAACCTTAATTAATGTTTATCTGAAATGAAGATATTCGTTTTTGATGTATTTATATAGATTGAACTAAAGTTTATAATTCCCAAGTTCTATAGATTTTATAGAAAATCAATCATATAGGGTTCGTCTTTAGTTCATGCTATTTAACAATCAAAAGCCCACCTTTCAAGATAAAACTTAAGGTGGGTTTTTTACATTATAAAACCTTCTAAAGAGAGCATAATATTAATTAGACTTAAATTTAGTGGGTTTTATATATCCAATCTTTTCGTGTAAAGATGAAATTAAAATATGTGAGCGCAGAACGACAGGAGACAACGATGAATCAACCGCTATATGGCGTATGGCTAGGTGACGTATTTTTTTGCTTTTCCGGTGAGGTATCTGAGCCTAGAGTAGATGCTTGGAGCCGGGTTGTGAGACAACTTGAACTAAAGGGCGGATTCCGTCCTTTTGCAAATGCTACACTTCGATTAGCTGAGCTACGTTATCCATCTCCGACTTCGAGTCCGAAGGTGAACCGACGTGGTGAGAGGCGTCAATTGATGGGCAGAACACTAGAAGGGTTAGCGCTGTCTGTACAGGATGCTTTTTTGATGTTGCTTGCATGGGATGAGGAGACACTATTAGCGCAGGGTATTCAGACTGGTGCTGAGATGCGCTATTGGGTGAAGACAGCACAATATGCGTTAGAGTTTCTACTGCATGGACAGATTGCCCCGGGTACTGAACCGCTTATCACAGTGGGCTCTCGCAGAAAAAGCGAACAGGTAGTCACCGCTCACTGGAAGCCAAGGATGACAGAGAAATCGGATGAAGAACGTTTCTTGCAGCTTGCAAGCGCACTACCTCCACTGGCATTGAGCGTTCCTGCATTTGCTGGATTGGAGTCGAAAGAAGACGCTGGAGCAGCAGTGCTGCACTCATTCTTGAGTGGTATTATTCACCATGAAGTCAAAGATGTATTACAAGGTATGGAGGGGAAACTTTCTCGTTATATTGGCAACTATCGCCGTGGATATTCGCCGCTTGCGGAGTTGTGGTGGAACGGACTTCTGACGTCAAGTCGTGATCTTCCGATCCAGGGTTCCGCAGATGAGATTGGAGAGCTAAGAAGTGTTGTAGCCAGTATAGGCAATACTTCTGTCCCATACATCGGAAATGACGAGGATCAACCTCAGCAGAAGGGGCAACTCAATTTAGGTCTACGTATGGAGCCACGAATGCTGGAGGAAGAGCAGCGATGGTATGTGTCTTATTGGGCTGAGATTCAAGATGACTATGGGACTTGGTTACCCGCTCATTTCGTCTGGGGGAGATCCCAATCTGATCTGGACGTACGAGGTAAGACCTATGAAGCGTTACAGGAGCAATTCTTACTTGTATTAGGCGCTGCTGGAGAGATTTGCTTGGAGATTCAGGAGTCACTCATGAGCCCCGCTCCGGAGGGGATGCTGCTATCTCCAGAACAATTGTTTGACTTTGTCCGACGTTCGGTACCTTTGCTACAAGAAGTAGGTGTGAGCATTCAGTTGCCTTCACGTTGGAGTAGTGAACGGCGCCGGGTTGGATTGAGCTTAAAAATGTTGCAACCTGAAAGTAGTGAGGGAATGCCCTCAGCGCTTGGGATGGAGCATCTTGTCTCTTTTGAGGTAGAAGCAGCCCTCGGTGGGGTAATACTTACTCGAGAGGAAATGGCTATCCTTGCAGAAGCTGATATGCCTTATACGCAATTTCGTGGTGAATGGATTGAGGTAGATCTTAAGGAGATTAGACAAGTATTACGTTATATTAAGCGGCACGAGAAGGGTCAAATGGAAATGTCCGATTGGATGCATTTGGCCGCTGGAGATGGCGATGATCGAATGTGGAAGGGTCTCGCGGTCATGGGTGTGGAGACTGTCGGGATGCTATCTTCTCTATTAGAGGGGAATAGTTCACGTCGAATTCCAGCTAGGGAAGTTCCACCCCTACTTCATGGTGTGTTGCGTCCTTATCAAGAACGAGGATTTCAGTGGCTTTCAGCGATGCGAGATTTAGGCTTCGGAGTGTGTCTAGCCGATGATATGGGTCTCGGTAAAACCATACAAGTGATTACATGCTTGTTAGAGCGGATGACGAAAGAATCGGGTCCAGTACTTATTGTGTGTCCTACATCGCTGCTTGGGAACTGGCAACGAGAAATACAACGGTTCGGACCTGATTTGTCGCTTTACATCCATCATGGGAACCGTAGGCTTCATGGAGAACAGTTCCTAGAACAGACCACGAAACATCATGTTATTCTTACGACATATCATTTATCAGGTAGAGATAGTGTGGATCTAGCTCAAGTATCTTGGGAGTCTATTGTACTGGATGAAGCCCAATATATTAAAAATTACCGTACTAAACAGGCACAAAGTGTGATGCGCTTATCTGCACCCCACCGCATAGCTATGACGGGAACGCCTGTTGAGAATCGTTTAGGTGAACTATGGTCTATTTTTCAATTTCTTAACCCAGGTTACCTGGGCACATCGTCTTCCTTCCGCCATCGATATACATCAGGTGAAGGCGATGCTGGACGCCTACAGGAGTTGCATAAGTTGGTGGCTCCGTTCATGTTGCGCAGACTCAAGAGCGATCCAGATATACGCAAAGATCTTCCAGAGAAGATTGAGCTGAAATCCTATTGTACGTTGACCGATGTTCAAGGGGCGATGTATCAAGCTGTGGTGGATCAAATGCTGGTTCAGATCGAGCAACAATCAGGGATCGCAAGGAAAGGTCTAGTACTATCCTCACTAACTAAGCTCAAGCAGATCTGTGATCACCCTCAGTTGCTAGGTAAGGAAGAACACAGGGCTACGAAACAAGAAGCTTCTGGCAAAATGGAACGTCTACTGGAGTTGCTGGATAACATTGCTGAGAATGGGGAATCCGCGCTCATATTTACGCAATACGTAGGGATGGGGCACCTAATCGTATCTCGTTTGGCTGCTAGGTATGGCAAGGCTCCTGCCTTTCTGCATGGTGGAGTTCCACAACAAGAACGAGACGAAATGGTCCGTAATTTCCAAGAGGAAGAGGGCTCTGCGTTCTTCGTACTTTCTCTAAAAGCCGGAGGCGTAGGACTCAACCTAACCCGTGCAAATCATGTATTGCATTATGATCGTTGGTGGAATCCTGCTGTGGAGAATCAAGCAACGGACCGAGTATTTCGAATTGGACAGAATAAGAACGTCCAAGTACACAAATTGATCTGTCAGGGAACACTTGAGGAACGAATTGATGAGCTCATTGAGCATAAGAAATCACTTTCCGAACAGGTAGTAGGTTCTGGTGAAACATGGCTTACAGAGATGTCTGATAATGAGCTACGAGATCTTATTGCTCTTCAAGGTGAGGATTGGATGTAGTAAATGAACTTCATTTAGGAAGCGATATGGAGTCTCATGCAAGTGGAGAAAAGGAACGCACACTTTGGGCATAGAGGCTAGGAGGGCTACGGTGGCAGAAATGGAAGAAATAACAATGGATATCCACCCTGGCATGCTAAAGGGGACAATCACAGGTGCGCTCAATCCATCGATTGAACAGCCAATGAGTTATGATGTGAGTATACCCGTGGCGCCAATATCTGTAGTGACGAAAGAAGATATTCTTATAGGTCTAAAAAGTGTTCCACAGGATTTGTATTGTCTGTTACGAGGTTCCGTAGTGCCGTGGATTGAAGAGTTATTGCCAACAGTTGTAGAATTAATAATGTTACCTGCAACCTGCTCTTGCGGAGAAGCGAACTGTCTTCATGTGGAGGAATTTCGTGAATACGCGCAGCGAAACTTATCTGCAGACCCCGTGCAACGGTTAACGCTAATGGGATTGAAACGAAGTGAAATATTAACTGTGGTATTCGGATCTTGGGCATCTAGCATGTCCACCCACAATCAGAATATTGCAGTAATGGAGGCTTCTTTAGTACAGGAGAAGGGCAGAAGTGGTCCATCTCCTGGGGAATGGCTGTCGGAATCTGTAGAGCAAGGACGACTACATGAACCGGGGCCACTCTTCCAGAATTTCAGCCTTCGTCTAACTCCTGTACTGGATGAGAAGATCGTTCCTGATGATTGGACACCATTGCTTCAAGAAACTGTAGCAGTGCCGAAAGTACTTCGAATGGTTATGAAAAAAACGTCGGACAATGCAGAGAAACTACGCCGTAAATGGATGGAATAATAATGGAGAGTTAAACTTCATTGAAAGGAGATTCAAGATGAATTCAGACATAAGAAAGTCGAAAAACTGGAGATGGGGGGTATTCGCTGCTTTGATCCTACCTGCTATGCTATTAGCAGGTTGTGAATCAGATACGGAAGGCTCAGCACAGCAGGAAGGACAAGCTCTGCAATCTCCCGCTGAAAGTCAAGGGAATGAGTCTGTGGAGGCTCAGGGAGAAGGACAAGCTCTGCAATCTCCAGGTAATAGCCAAGGGAACGAATCTGTGGAGGGCCAGCTAGAGGGACAAGCTACTACGGTTATGGCTAAGCGAAGTGAGAGTTCATTGCAAGCTACGATAGAGCAAGGGAGTGGTGGGCGTACCATTGTAACCAATCCAGAGGCTGTTACCGTAATTGTGAATAAGCAGCGCAGTCTTCCTGATGGTTATGAACCGAACGATTTAGTAGAGCCGAACGTCCCTTTTTCCTTCGATGAACCTCATGAGAAGCGTCAACTGCGCAAAGAAGCAGCAGAGGCCTTAGAGGAACTGTTCGCAGAAGCGAAGTCAGATGGCATTGAATTACGTGCGGTATCTGGGTACCGTTCCTATGCTCGCCAAAAGTCTATTTATGAGAACAACGTCCGCACGAAGGGGGAAGAATATGCTTCTCGTGTAAGTGCCGTTCCAGGAATGAGTGAACATCAGACCGGTCTAACAATGGATGTATCAAGTCCAAGTGTGAATAATGCGATTGAGGAAGTATTCGGAGAGTCTGTAGAAGGTAAGTGGTTAGCAGAGCATGCAGCAGAGTTCGGCTTCATTATTCGTTATCTCGAAGGTAAAGAAGAAATAACAGGTTATGTATATGAACCCTGGCATATCCGCTACATAGGTAGAGATCTCGCGACTGATCTGGCAGCTAGTGCGTTAACGGCAGAGGAATATTTTGATGATGCCAATATTAAGTTGTAGTTAAACGAATTCATCTCGTTCCAAAGGTTCTGCTTCGGTTGTCGATATTGCAGTAGTATTCATGAACGTTTAACCTCTTATATAGTTCGATAAAAAAGCAGTTATCTTCTAGAAAGTAGAAGATAACTGCTTTTTTAATATAAGGAAGTACTTATCAGGTGTTTTTGTCGGGTCTTTTGTCGCTTATCATGATCACGTTGTTCTGTAACGTCTCTTGAGATTGGGTAAGAATTTCTTTCTGAATTCTGAGCATCTTCTGGTCGAGTGCTTCAGCAGCCACAGCAGCTTCTTTCAATTCATCAAGTACATGGGGTGGAACTTGCTTATCATACTTGTAGAATAGGATGTGTTCCATACTTGCCCAGAAATCCATAGCTAACGTTCTTAACTGAATCTCAACCTTGATCCAACGCGTCCCTTCAAGCGACTCCATAGGAACTGCGAGAATGACATGTAGACTCTGATATCCGTTAGGTTTAGGATGCTTAATATAATCTTTGACTTCCAGTACGCGGATGTCGGAACGCTGCTGGAAATGTTCCAGCAATCGGTAAATATCTTTGACAAAGGCACATACAATACGCATTCCAGCAATATCGTGAATATTAATTAGCATATTCTCTACGGTAAGGCTATACCCCTTGCGTTTCATCTTGTCAATAATACTCTTAGGTTCCTTAATCCGGACCTTAATATGTTCAATGGGACTATAGCCGTCTTGTTGTTTCAATTCTGTCTTAATCAGCTTAATCTTCGTCTGTAGCTCATCGAGAGCCAGTTGATATAACATAGGGAGCTTCTTCCACTCATTTAACTGCTGCAAAAGGTCATTGTCTAATTCCCATGCCCCCAGATCTTGTAAAGAAAGCTGATTGAGCACAACAGGGCTGTTTTCAAGTTCTTTCAATTGGTGTTCTCCTATAATTAAATTTATTTATGATAAGTCTATTTTACATGAAAAGGAGAGTCAGAAGCAAAAAAATGACAGCTGTTGTGTAGAATATAAAATGTACATAGCATTCGTTGAATGTCAGTTACGTAGCACTTATATAGGTTTACCTTAATATGATGTTGAGAAATCACATCATATTAAGGAGGCGTGTAGCGAATGCAGAAGCCCAAAAACATAATAAAGAAGAAAAAAACACCTTCCACTCGAGTACAGAGACATGTACATGAATTTGAAGGTAGCACTAAACTGGCTGAAGAAGGCGCAGATCGACACAACCATCGCTTTGCTGGTGTCACAGGGGAGTCTGTAAAATAGATTGTGTAAACTCCCAAATCTATTAAAATAGATATATAGGAAGGTTGGGGAGCACACATGGGATTATGGACAAAAGAAC
>NZ_JBNPWS010000041.1:0-43760 GCF_050433705.1 Paenibacillus sp. DS2015
CGTCTGTTTTTTGTCAACTACAGGATTGGATCGCTAGTTTACCCAGCTATATCAAGGGTTTGTTTAAAGATTTGAGCTGCGAAAGTTGAGTTATTTATTCAAAGCGATAGGTCCAGAACCGTTCAGTACCGAATCTTTTCTTCATAGCTTCACTCTCCACCATTGTTGGATCCACAGGTAGTTGCCACTGCGAACGATGTGATTGAATCGAGCCAATCTTATTCGGAAGGAATTTGCTGACATCATGAATAATATCAGGTGTCCCGAGTATATCCTCGTGTCCTTGTGAAAATGCAATAACATGGACAACAGGTCTCTGTTCCTTAGGCAACTTAGCAATCGTACGGATAACAGCCGCTCCTGTTGCATCATGGTCTGGATGGACACTATACAAAGGATGAAAGGTGATTACTAATGAGGGATTAACATCCTCAATAAGAGACCCTATGACGGCATCAATGTCCTCATGTCGTTCGAATTCAATGGTTTTGTCGTGGAAACCCATGAAGCGTATATCTTGAATACCAATATGCCGGCAAGATTCCTCCAACTCCTTCTTTCGAATGGCAGGCAGACTTACTCGATTTGCAAAAAGTGGATTACCCATACTTCGAGCCATTTCTCCCAAGGTTAAGCAGGCATAAGTTACAGGTACACCTTCGCTAATAGACTTAGCTAACGTTCCTGAAATACCAAATGACTCATCATCTGGATGTGGTAAGATTACAAGAATTTGTCGTTCCATATATGTTATTTCCTTCTCTCCCTAGATCAGAATGGTTCTCTGCTTAATTGTAAAGCTACTACCAATTTACCTTCATTATCATGACCTGCTAGAATGAGTCTCTCCGTTTCAGTCTCTTCCCAATGCGTTAATCCTTGAGAATATACCCAACCCTGATCTATCTTAAGGCCAACACGATAAGGCCCATTTCCCTCAATGGAGCCATGTGAATAGTTCACATGACCATTACTAATAAATGTAGAAGCTGTGAATTTAGTTGTATCATTATGCGAGGCATAAGCGCCCGTAGTCATCTCGAGATGAATATATAACTCTTGTTCCTTAAGTTTATCAATGACAAGCTGAACCCTAGTCTGATCTATAAGCTGCATTTTCTCTTCTACTCCTCACGCTTCAGTCTTTAACGATAATATTGTATAGTTCATTATAATCTACATTGGTTACATTCTCAAAATAATAAAAAACCAACACCTTAATTCTTTATCAGAAATAAGATGCTGGTTCTATTCAATTCCAAGTCGATCTATACATAGGCAATATTATTTATATACTTTAACGCGATCTTCCAATGGTGAGAATTCTTTCTCACCAGCAGGAGCAAGCGGAGCGCCAAAAGGCAATTCAGCAAGAAGCTTCCATGAAGCTGGAATGTTCCATTCTTTCTTCACTTCATCATCAATGAGTGGATTATAATGTTGCAGAGTTGCACCTAAACCCTCAACTTCAAGTCCAGTCCAAATAACCAATTGTAGCATACCTGCAGACTGAAGCGACCATAGTGGGAAGTTATCAGCGTAACCTGCAAATGCTGTTTGCAGACCTTCAATTACAGCCTGATCCTCGAAAAACAATACAGTACCATATCCATTGCGGAACATAGCCATTTTCTCAGCTGTAGGCGCGAATTGATCTTCTGCTACGATCGCTTTAAGTGTCTTTTCCGTGATATTCCACAGTTTATCATGCTGTTCTCCAAGAAGAACGACCACTCTTGCGCTTTGTGAATTAAAAGAAGATGGCGTATGTTTTACAGCTTCATTAACAATTTCTTGAATTTTTTCATCGGATACATTGACATCTTTACCAATTGGATAGATCGAACGTCTATCTTGAAGTGCGGCAAAAAATTCTTTAGACATAAATTAAGTAACCTCCAATATGTAATCTACTTACTTTTATAAGTATACATTATTTTATTCCAAATTACAACATCGCTACTCGCACTAAACTATAAATAACAATAAAGGGACCCGGATTACAGACCTTGGTATAGATTTTGGGCTATGGTTCGAACTGGAGTTGGTATCATCCGACAAAAACCTTGGACAATCCGTCGTATTTAAATACGAAAGAAAGAGCCCTTCGAGACGCTAGACGCGTCAATTTCCGAAGTGACTCTTTCTTATATACTGAATATTCAATTGAATTGTTATCCTTATAGATGAATCCTCATAATAGGAGTTGCTTCCGAAGCGGATGCCCCATCCAGAATTTCAACTCGTGTGATGATCTCCTGTCCATCTGGGATAATAATCGGAGTAATAATCGGTAGTCCTGCCTGCTCAATGACCGCAATATCAAATTCAAGCAGCAGCTGACCAGCCTTCACTTCATCACCCGTGCTGACACGTAGAGTAAACCCATTACCCTTGAGCGAGACGGTGTTGATACCGATATGAATTAGCGCCTGTACACCGGATTCATGCTCCAACATGAGGGCATGTTTACTCTTCTCCATTACAAGTACGATCTTACCCGCAAACGGTGCCGTTACTTTACCTTCTGAAGGAATAATAGCAACACCTTCTCCCATCGCCTTAGTAGAGAAGGCGGGATCGGGAACATTCTCAAGTGATACGACTTCACCTTTAATCGGTGCTACGATGTCTAGCGCATCGATTGCTGTGGTTGTTTTCTTTTTACTCCATCCAAACATATAATATTTCCACCTTTCATATAGCTTCATCTCGAATGACGATTGACTCGAAAGGTCTAAGCTCCAGCCGTGACACATCGGAAATTCCATCCTGCGAATCGTGCTGATAATAACATCAGCACGACATCGGCCGATGTTATCAAGACAGTTGAAGATTACACCTTGTTCGTAAAAACTGTTAATGACCAGTAGCATTTCGCCTTATCGGCAAGGGATTCTCTTTGGGAGATCACGTTAATAACGTCCATTAGTAAACCATCGACGTCGTTGAATCCAGAGATTTATCATATCATAAATCTCGTAACGCAGCAATTTGACTCACAATTCAGATCAAAAAGCCGCGATGCTATATTCTCTACGCATCACGACCTTATTTAGCTTCTCAACATCATTACGATGCATACTTATTTATTTCGTATATTTATTTATCCATGACAGTCCGATCGTACCTTCGCCTGCAAGAATTCCCACTACAGGAATAAATGTCATGATTTCTATTTTTAAATGAGGGCTAGTCACAGCAATTTCTTTCTCGATTTCTTTCGCTTCAACGATATTATTAGCATGCATGATACAGATACCCTTCATTTTTTCTACATCAACTTTCATGTAGTCCATGAGCTTCTGTTTTGCCTTTTTGAAGGTACGTATTTTATCTTGAACGATAATTTTACCTTTATCAAATCGAATAATCAAATGAATTTTCAACAAATTGCTAATCACTAACTGCGTTCCTGATACTCGGCCACTCCGATGTAACTGTTGCAGATTTGCCGGAATGAGGAAGAATTCCATATGATCAATCATGTTTTGAATTTCTTCTTTAATTTCAAGCGCGGAATGCCCCTGCTGTTGCAATTCCACACCCTTTAGAATCATTTCTCTAAGCGGAAATGCCCCTACGTTAGAATCAATGCCGACAACGGTTGCTTCAGCCATTTCAGCGGCTTGCATAGAGTTCTCATAAGTACCGCTTAGCTTAGATGAACAATGAATTGCAATAATTTCATCATATTTGTCTTTTAATGACTCATATAACTCTACAAATTCTCCAATAGGAGGTTGGGAGCTACCTGCCTTCGCGTGTAAGGCAAGTTTCTGGTATACTTCATCATTCGTTATATCTATAGTTTCCTTATAGCATTCATCTCCGAAAACTAAGCGTAATGGAACAATATAAATATGATGATCTCTTGCGAACTCAGGGTCAATGGTGCAGGTACTATCAGTTACCCAAGCAATTGATTTCATTGGATCACTTCTCGCTTTCATAGTTGATATTATGTAATAAAGATAACAAACAAGTTATAGATATTCAACTTTATGTAACCATTCTAACAACCCTATCTTCTAATAATGAAGATGTATATAGTATAATATGGCGTATAGGAGATGATTATAATGTTTCAGCATGTAGATAAGAATTATTCCAACTATGATTTCAGCGATGCTGATTTGCGCTATGGTGAACTTCGAAACTGTACCTTCAATGAGTGTATATTCCGCGGCACACCGCTTGAAGAAGTATTTACATACAACTGCTTATTCATTAACTGTGACTTTGCAAATGCCAATCTTAATTCCTCTCAACATACGGGTTCAGCATTTACCAATTGTCGATTTTACGGAAGCAACTTATTTGTGTCTAAATTCGTAAATTGCAAGATGATCGGATCTGACTTCTCCGAGGCTAGAATGGATGGAATCACAATTGAAGCAGGGGATTGGTCGTATACGTGTCTTCGACATGTCAATTTAAGTAAACAAGACTTACGTAAAGTTCGTTTTAACGAAGCTGACATGTATCAGATTAACTTAGAAAAAGCGGATCTGAGAGACGCAGATTTAACTCAAGTTCAATTTGCTAAAGCTAATATTCAGGGAGCTGATCTGAGAGGGGCAATCCTTGATGGAATTGACTTTAAATCACTAGATATCAAAGGTGTACGCATGGATATTAACCAGGCTGCAGCTGTAGCGCGTTCTTATGGCGCTAAAATTGACTAATTCAGATTTAAAAAAGGATAGGTACAAATTTTCCTAAGTAAACAATAATAAATGACAGTCCAAGGATAAATGTGCCCTTGGCCTGCCATTTTAAATTATTTGTATGGGTATTAGAAAAAGGAACATCGCTTAGAATATATCCGTTAACTTAACGATCCAGTTGTTGACTAGTTAAAACAAGAGGACCATCTGCGGTAATTGCTAACGTATGTTCATACTGAGCAGACCATCCACCGTCGATCGTTCTTGCTGTCCAACCGTCTTGATCAATCTTACTGCGGTAAGTCCCTGTATTAATCATCGGTTCAATCGTAAGCACCATACCCTCTTTCAACCGGGTACCTACATTAGGGGGACCATAGTGAGGCACTTGTGGTGCTTCATGCATGTCTTTCCCGATTCCATGACCAATGAACTCACGAACTACTGAGAATCCTTCAGCTTCAGCATAGATCTGAATAGCATTAGAGATATCACCAATTCGATTTCCAATAACAGCCTTTTCGATGCCTAGGTAAAGAGATTTTTCCGTAACATCCAATAACTTCAGATGTTGCTCAGAGACATTTCCTACAGGATACGACCAGGCAGAGTCAGCCAACCAACCATTCAAATTAACAACCATATCCACGGTTATAATGTCGCCATCTTTTAGCTTCGTATGGCTCGGAAAACCGTGGCATATCACGTCGTTTACCGATGCACAAGTTGCAAATGGGTAACCATTGTAGCCTTTTTGTTCCGGTGTAGCACCGTTTTTAATGATAAAGTTCTCAGCAAATCGATCAATCTCTAGTGTAGTGATACCAGGAGCGATCATCTTACTAATCTCACGATGACATGCTGCTAATATTTCACCTGCTGCTTTCATCTTTTGAATCTGTTCCTTGGTTTTAATTGTTATCATACTTTTATCCCTCATTTTTTCATGGTCTATATATTATACTCAAAGTTCCGCTACTCGTGAAATAAATTTAACACAAAGCAGTACAAAAAGTCCCAACCCTCTCAGGTTAAGACCTACCAAAAAAACAATAGAACTCTATAATACCACTTTATTCAACTCTCAGCGAATAGTTCGCTCGGTCTGTTTCCAAATAAACCCTGTCGTTCTTTACATAGGCTTGCACAAGTCCAGATAATTGAATTTCAAAAATATTCTGAGGCAGAGGGACCTCCTGCTCCTCTTTAATGACATGACCTGATCCATGCAAAAGGATTGCGCTGCCATTTGTATATCCATCCAGAGATTCTGTAGCTTCTCTAAATCCAATCTCATCTAATTGCACTCTCACTTGATCTAAATCTTTTTCCTCCCGCTTATCGATCCAGATGGATTCATTGATATGTGAATTTAACCAATCTGAGACTTCTAGTAATTGCTTATGCATGTTGATCCTTCTCCTTATATCGTCTGATAGTCTGCTTCTTTAACAGAAATAACACTTATTAAGAGTCTAACCAATAAGGTCAAAAGGCAGACCAAGGATTATCCCTGATCTGCCTTTTCTGTTCAGTCCGAAGACTCCACAGTCTGCTCCACATCCAACCATGTACGCATCATAGATAACAGATGAGCACTATTGACTGGCTTCGTAATATAATCAGAAGCTCCCGCTTCTATACATTCTTCACGATCTCCTTTCATCGCCTTAGCCGTCAACGCAATGATTGGTAAGGATTGGAATTCAGGCCGCTCCCGAATGGCTCGTGTGGTCTCATATCCATCCATAACAGGCATCATGATATCCATGAGTATGATATCTGTATCCGGATTCTTCTCCAGAAGTGTTATGGCTTCATGCCCATTTTCGGCAGCTATAACCATCATATTATGTCGTTCTAGAATGGTCGTTAAGGCAAATATATTACGAATATCATCATCAACGACAAGGACTTTTTTAAATTTGATCATTTCGTCGGATTGGTGCAACTTCAGAATGGTCTCACGTGGTCCCTCAGGGAGATTCTCCGATTTACGATGTAAGAAAATACTGGTTTCATCCATCATCTGAATAGGCGATTTCACAATTTTGATGACAGCAGATTTCATTAGTTCTTCCAACTCTACTTCTTCATCCTGTGTCCACTTCTTCGTTCGATTCATTACGATGCGGATGTATTTATTCTCCGCATTCTTTTGAACCTCGCGAACAAATTGGAGGACGTCCATGTCCTTCAGTTCATTATCTAGAAGTAGACAATCTACATCTTTGGTTTTCAAATGATTCAAAGCTTTACGCGCCGTATCTACTGCTGTGATTTTTACATCTTTATTTGCAATCCACTCTAGGCATTGTTGACGTCGCTCATCGTCACTAATTAACATGAGCAGATTATGAACCTTTTTATCAGCGTAAGTATTCATCTTATCAAGCGAATTCTCTAATTCTTCGTTAGATACGGGTTTACAGATGTAGTCGTATACACCCTTTTGCATTAATTGAATCTCATCTTCCTCTACACTAATGACACAAACAGGAATATGGCGAACATTCATATCGTTCTTCAAATGCTCAATCACTAGCCAACCATCTGTATCTTTTAATCTGAGATCTAATGTAATAGCTGCCGGTTTGTACTTGCTTGCTAGTTCAAGTGCATTCGAGCCCTTAGCTGTAATTACGGCTTTGATATTTCTCTTATGCAGTAAGTTCAATAGAATTTCATTGAACTTAAGATCATCTTCAATGATGAGAAACACACGATCTCCTGGTTCAATATGGTCTCGGTCATCCACAATGTCATGCTCTGAGTTCTGCTTATTCATATATCGCCGCTCAGGAGGCGTAACATCAATAACTTCAGGAATGTATTTATGCTCAACTTCAATTTCTTGATAATCCGCATCAATAGGTAAGAATAATTTAAAGAAACTTCCTTTGTTCGCAACACTATACAAAGTGATCTCTCCACCAAGCATTGAAGCAATTTCACGAGAAATAGCTAGACCCAGACCCGTACCCCCGTATACTCGATTTGTACTACCATCTGCCTGCTGGAAGGCTTCAAATATAATACGTTGTTTATCCTCTGGGATACCGATTCCCGTATCACTTACGGAGAAGCATAGGACCATCTTCGCATTATCTAACGTTGTATTCCCATTCCCCCAGCCTTCAAGAGATTTATGAATATCGAGCATTACTTGTCCTTTCTCCGTGAACTTGAACGCATTAGACAACAAATTCTTCAGAACCTGCTGCAATCTCTTGGAGTCAGTCACAATGGTCTTAGGAACATTCATATCTACCTTAATGTTAAATTCTAATTTACTACCATCCACCATGTGTCTAAATGTTCGATCGATATTGTCTACCAATTCCGATATCAATATCTCGTTGTAATCAGGAGTAATTGTCCCAGATTCAATCTTAGATAGATCGAGAATATCGTTAATTAGGTTTAATAGATCAAATCCAGAATCCTGAATCGTCTTGGCAAATTTCACTTGGTGAGATGACAGATTCTCATCCGGATTCTCCGCGAGTTGTTCTGCAAGCAACAGTAAGGAATTCAACGGTGTACGAAGTTCATGCGACATATTTGCTAAAAACTCGGATTTATACCTGGATGTTAGAACTAGTTGCTCTGCTTTTTCTTCTAAAAAACGTTTAGCGATTTCAACCTCATTATTTTTGCTTTCAACTTCTGCCTTTTGCACAACCAATAGCTTAGCTTTATCTTCTAATTCTTCATTCGTATTTTGTAGTTCTAATTGTTGCTTCTGAAGCTTCTCAGTCAGCGATTGTGATTGCATCAATAATTCTTCCGTTCTCTGGTTCGCCTGCATAGTGTTTAGAACAACTCCGATAGATTCCATTAATTGGTCTAAGAAGGCAATATCAATGTCACCGAACGCTCGGAACGAAGCCAGTTCCAATACTGCAAGGACCTGATCCTCAAATAGAATCGGCAGCATAATAATATTCAGCGGCTTCGCCTCTCCTAGTCCCGAGGAAATAACAACATAATCACTAGGGACATTCGTCAGGAGTATGCGTTGCTTCTCAATTAAACATTGACCTACTAAACCTTCTCCAGCACGGAATTCATTCGAGAGTTGTTTACGTTGTTGATAAGCATAGCTTGCGAAAAGAGACAATACAGGCTCGCCATTCACCGCTTCATTAATATAAATTACACCATGCTGCATAGACACTAAGGGTGCTAATTCAGACAGAATCATCCGACAAACCGCATACAAATCTCTTTGGCCTTGTAGTAATCGTGAGAACTTGGCCAGATTAGTCTTCAGCCAATCCTGATTCGTATTAATTCGCGTCGTTTCCTTTAAATTCCGAATCATTTCATTTACGTTATCTTTCAGGGCTGCTACTTCACCTGCTGCAGCGACATCGATCGTACGGGATAAATCACCATTTGTAACCGCGGTCGCTACATTCGTTATGGCTCGAACTTGTGTAGTTAATGTACTCGCCATATAGTTGACGTTGTACGTAAGATCTCGCCATGTTCCTGCTGCACCCGGTACATTCGCTTGTCCACCTAGTTTACCTTCAGCTCCTACTTCACGTGCAACTGTCGTGACTTGATCTGCAAACGTAGCTAACGTATCGATCATATTGTTAATCGTATCTGTCAACTCAGCAATTTCACCCTTCGCATCTACGTTCAACTTCTGTTTCAAGTTACCATTAGCCACGGCAGTTACAACCTTAGCAATGCCACGCACCTGATCGGTCAGATTATTCGCCATGATATTCACATTATCCGTAAGATCCTTCCAAATACCTCCAACCCCACGCACTTGGGATTGACCGCCAAGTTTCCCATCCGTCCCCACTTCACGGGCTACCCTTGTTACTTCTGAAGCAAAAGAATTCAACTGATCTACCATCGTATTAATGGTATTCTTCAACTCTAGCAATTCGCCCTTCACATCGACTGTAATCTTCTTCGATAAGTCGCCGTTCGCAACAGCTGTCGTCACGCCTGCAATATTACGCATCTGCACCGTTAGATTACTCGCCATGAAGTTAACTGTATCGGTTAAGTCCTTCCATGTACCCGACACATCCTTCACATCCGCTTGTGCTCCCAGTTTACCTTCTGTTCCCACTTCACGGGCTACCCTCGTCACTTCGGAAGCGAAGTTGCTTAGTTGATCTAACATCGTGTTCATCGTGTTCTTCAGCTCTAGCATTTCACCTTTAACATCAACAGTAATTTTCTTTGTTAAATCTCCTTTGGCAACAGATGTCGTTACTGCCGCTATATTCCGAACTTGATCCGTCAGATTACGAGCCATACTATTAACGCCTTCGGTCAAGTCTTTCCATGTCCCGCCTACACCTTTTACTTGAGCTTGCCCTCCAAGTTTACCCTCCGTACCTACTTCCTGTGAGACCCTCGTCACTTCAGAAGCAAATGTAGACAGCTGGTCCACCATCGTATTAATCGTATTCTTCAGTTCTAGTATTTCACCTTGAACATCGGCCGTAATTTTCTTAGATAGGTCCCCATTAGCAACAGCCGTTGTAACGACCGCTATATTACGCACTTGATCTGTTAAATTCAAAGCCATGTAGTTAACACTCTCTGTTAGATCACGCCACGTTCCCGCCACACCTTTAACCTGAGCTTGTCCTCCGAGCATTCCAAGTGTGCCCACCTCACGAGCCACACGAGTAACCTCTGATGCAAACGTAGAGAGTTGATCAACCATCGTATTAATCGTATTCTTTAACTCTAGTATTTCACCTTTGGCATTTACCGTAATATGCTTAGATAGATCTCCCTTTGCTACGGCTGTAGTCACTTCAGCAATATTACGCACTTGATCTGTCAATGTACCCGCCATAAAGTTGACCTTATCGGTTAAGTCTTTCCACGTTCCAGAGACATCTTTCACATCTGCTTGCCCACCCAGTTTACCTTCTGTAGAAACTTCCCTTGCTACTCTTGTCACTTCTGATGCAAAATTACTTAACTGATTAACCATCGTATTAATGGTACTCTTTAACTGGAGGATTTCTCCCTTTGCATCAACAGTAATCGTCTTCGATAGATCTCCCTTAGCAACGGCTGTCGTTACCTCGGCTATATTCCGTACTTGATTCGTTAAATTACTAGCCATATAGTTAACACTTTCAGTTAAATCACGCCAAGTTCCCGCCACACCACTTACCTCGGCTTGTCCCCCGAGAATCCCTTCAGTACCTACATCACGTGCCATCCGAGTTACTTCAGAAGCGAACATCGATAATTGATCAACCATCGTATTAATCGTATTCTTTAACTCCAGTATTTCACCTTGAACATCTGCTGTAATCTTCTTAGAAAGATCACCATTCGCTACTGCTGTGGTTACAACAGCAATATTACGCACTTGATTCGTCAAATTAGACGCCATGTCATTGACACTTTCAGTTAAATCACGCCATGTTCCTGATACACCCTTAACGTTGGCCTGTCCACCAAGTTTACCTTCTGTACCCACTTCACGCGCCATACGAGTAACTTCAGAAGCAAATGTGGAGAGCTGCTCCACCATGGTATTAATGGTATTCTTTAACTCTAGTATCTCACCACTAGCATTAACAGTAATTTGCTTCGATAAGTCCCCTTTAGCCACAGCCGTTGTTACCGCTGCAATATTTCGAACCTGATCTGTTAAATTAGTAGCCATATTATTCACGCTATCTGTTAGGTCTTTCCATGTCCCCGATACACCCTTCACGTTGGCTTGACCACCCAGATTACCTTCTGTGCCCACTTCACGGGCTACACGTGTAACTTCTGATGCAAAAATGCTCAATTGATTCACCATCATATTAATATTATTCGCTGATTTCTTAAATTCACCCGTCAATGGTCGTCCCTCAAATTCAAGATCTATCGTTTGAGAAAGATCACCTTGGGCAACGGCGTTAATGACCCGAACCATTTCACTTGTAGGTTGTATGAGATCTATAACCATGCCGTTTAGAGACTCAATCGCGATGCCCCATGAGCCACCTGTATTTTTATGTGTAAATCTTCTAGAGACGTTCCCTTCTTTTCCAACTACTTTCGCTACCGTCTGAATTTCAACAACCATGTTCTCCTGCATATCCATAATTTCATTAAAAGTGTCAGACACTTTGCCTGCAACACCAGTATCATCGTATGGTAGTCTATAAGAAAAATCACCCTTCTTCAGCGCCATTAATGCATTTAACAATTCCCCAACGTCTATTTGATCATTGGATTGATCTTCTTTACGTTTCTGATCTGTCATGATTATTTTCCTCTCTGGGCAATTTATTGGCTTGGTTGTTTTTATTCTTTTACCTAGTTATGTATTAAAAGACTTAGTCTCAATCCACCTTCTCGTTGCATGTCGAAATTGAACAACAAACACTTTTTATTTCAATTACCCCGATCAAATTAAATTGAAACAGAGAGATAAATATAAAAAAATAGATCAGATAACTAACGAATAATACATTAGTTTCTTGATCTATTCCAAATGAAAATACTATGGCTTCAGTACTAATGTGATTTAGTCCTCTTCCTTATAGGACCATTTCCACCTTTTCGATCACTGAACTTCGGTGTCCATGCCGACACAATCAATAACGACAACAGGTCCACAACCAAGGACAATAACTGTGTCCCCTTACTATACCCCGCACTATCCACCGCCCAGTATGGTGTAGGCGTGTTCTGGTGAAGCAAAGTCTACACATAACCAGATAAGCCGAAAAAGTCAGGGATTCGTGTAAATTATATTTTACAATTTCATGATCTTGAGGTATAGTCGCCACTATGCTAAGATAACAATATAAATAAGGGATCGGCAGCAACCGATCCCTCCGTGTAACAACTTGAGTGGGATTTCCCTTCAAGACAATGCTTGACTCAGTAAATAACCCACAGGTGCTAGCCTATAAGTGGGTTATTTTCGTTTATCGACGTAAGTTAGAAGCGACAGTACAAAAATACCGAACGCAATTACCTCACCCAACGAAATGTTCATGGCATCACCTCCTTTCGGAGAGAGCCACCCCACTCAAGGCGTGTCACACTTGCATATTATACCATACAAGCCATATTTACTCATTCAAATTTTATTATTCTTTCAGTTTAAGTGCATGTTTCTTATTAAATCTCATAAACAAGACCAATCCGCAAATCGCTAACAATCCACCCGAAATCTGAATATAGCTCATCGTCTCATCTAACAGAAGGTATGCAAGCAAGCTAGCCCCGATAGGCTCTCCCAATATACTCATAGACACGGTTGTAGCCGATATATATTTCATTAACCAGTTAAACAACATATGTCCAAGTACCGTTGGAATGATTGCTAACAAAAGGAATATTGCCCATTCACGATCCGCATAATTTGTAAACGATACACCCATCCCTATATTATAAATAGCAAACACGATGACAGCAGAAGAAAATACAACAAGGCTGTACACATACGACGATAAATCCCCTAATAACTTTTGGCCTAATAACATATGTACTGCAACGGCTAACGTTCCAAGTACAGATAACAGATCCCCATATAAATTCGTACTAGATACCCCAATATCGCCCAATCCTATGAGGACAGCCCCTATGATCGCCACCATCATCCCGATTAGTGCCACGCTAGATAATCTTTCCTTAAACAGAATATATGCTCCAATCCATATAAAAACCGGTTCAAGAGCCAAAATAATGGTTGAACTTGATACCGTTGTATACTTCAGTGAGCCCATCCACAACAAAAAGTGTAGGGCAAGGAAGACACCGGAAGTGATTAACCAGAACCACGTTTTCATCGAAATTCTACGCAATTCATGTAATTTCCGTAAGCCGAAAGGTAGCATACATATAACAGCAAATAGTAGTCGGTACATCCCTTGAATAGAGGCAGGAGCAGAAGACCACTTTACAAAAATAGAAGAAAAGGAGACCGCTATAATACCAATGAAAAGTGGTATCATAATCGGAACGGGTGCTACTGACTTTTTCACAACATTTTCTTTCCTTTCGTATGTTAATTCAGTCTAGTTAGTATGATATTCAGTCATCTTAGCAATATAGAATTACATTACCTCCCTACCCTTTAACGGATCCGATCATAACCCCCTTCTTGATCTGGTGAAATCGTTCAAGAAAATCGTAGGGTTAACTGCCACTGAGTTCAGAAATGCGTACTCCAAACGATTGCTTTTCTATGAGTAAAATTAGAATCTAGCTTATTCGATGAGTCCAGAAGAAAAGATAACAAACATGCAGAACAAGGTTTACGTGTCACTTCCTTGTTCTGCATGTTTGTTAATTTAGATAATATAGAGTTCAGTACTCTTTCCCCTGTGTACGCCGCGCAAAATCAACAAATTGAAACTTATCCAATCGATGTCGTGACTCTGTATATTGAAAGAGCGTGGTATCTTCCAAATACACATAATTACGTACTACAACTACATGTGAGTAATTATGCAGGTCAATGAGCTGAGCATCCTCTTCCGTTAATTCTTCCACCGAAATGACTTTCTTAGCATAGCTTATTTTTAGATGTAACACTTGTTCTAGATATTCATAAATCGACCCTGCAGCAATGGTTGCATCCAAGAAAGGGACAACGCTCGGGAGAAAGTAATCCTTATCTAGGATAACTCGATCTCCTTCAATTTCACGAACACGAATGACCTCCCAGATGGAGTTTTCTTCTATCTGTTGGAGCTGCTTTGAAATTTCGGCAGGTGTATCGATCAACTCTGTCTTATACACTAACGTTTGAGACGGTCTTCCAATGCGCTCTGACATCTCCTTGAAACTGACTAATCCGGTAATCGGAAAATTCATCCGCCCAATATCAAGCACAAACGAGCCTTTACCCTTAATCTTATGAATATAACCATTCTCAGATAGGAGTTGGAGCGCTTTACGGACTGTTTCACGGGATGTATTGTACGCTTCCGTAAGCTCATTCTCTGAGGGTAACTTCGTACCTGGACTTAACTCATTATTTTGTATTTTATCTGTAAATTCTTTATAGATATACAGAAAGATATTCTTCTTCAATGTGATCACCACACTTATTGTATCATGAATGTATCCATTAGAATAATGGGTACATTAATCTTTCACACTAACTCTCAGAACTTCTTCTCGACGGTCAGAAGCACCGTTTAACAATTCCTCAACTCGTTCCACTCGCTCTTGGCCATCTGGAATAATGATCGGTGTAATCAAGGAATATCCTGCTTCAGAAATAGCTTCCCTATCGAATTCAAGTAACAGCTGACCTGCCTGAACTTCTTGGCCAGTCTCCACATGACTTGTAAAGCCATTGCCCTTGAGTGATACCGTGTTAATACCCACATGGATCAGAATTTGTACGCCTGTATCATGTTCTAACATGATGGCATGCTTTGTCTTGAACACAAGGGCTATCTTACCATCGAACGGAGCAAATACCTTACCTTCACTTGGTTCAATAGCCACCCCTTGACCCATATGCCGCTCCGAAAATGCAGGATCAGGTACCTGCTCTAGGGATAATGTTGTTCCCAATATAGGAGCTACTATGGATAATACATCTATTGAACTTTCATTGTTATTTCTACCGATCGTTGTCTGCTCTTTAATAGCCACAGTCTCAACAGTGACTTCAGGGTTGGAAGAACCCTTGATACTTTTGTCCACAACTACATTCTGTTCTCTCTTGTTCAATACTTTTCCGTATAGAAGTGTAGCTGCAAATGGAACAACTAACACAATAGCCATACCTACAAAGAATATGCCCCATTGATTAGAAAAGATTGATAGAAATCCCGGAATGCCTCCTACACCAATGGAGTAAGCAAGAACATGGTTCATAGTAAGGACTACCCCAGCGATCCCTGAACCTATCATCCCAAAGAAGAATGGATATTTATAACGAATATTCACACCAAAAATGGCAGGTTCCGTTACACCGAGGAAGGCAGAAACAGAAGAGGTAAATGCTAGTCCCTTACTCTTTTGTTCCTTAAATACTAACATCATAGCTAGTGCAGCTGAACCTTGAGCGATGTTAGATAATGCCAGCATAGGCCATAGGAAGGTCCCTCCCTCAGTACCAATTAACTGTACATCGACGGCTAAGAATGTATGGTGCATGCCCGTAATAACCAACATAGAATAAAAACCACCATAAATGAGTCCACCTAAAGCTGGAAATCCGTCAAAAACATAAACCAAGCCTGAGGTAATTCCATTACCCACAGCAAATGTAATTGGACCAATCACTGTAAAAGCTAGAAATCCCGTAATCAGTAATGTGATCGGAGCCACAAGCAGCAACTTAAAGGAGTCAGGTATTCGTTTATTAAGAAATCCCTCTATTTTAGCAAGAATATAAGCAGATACAAGCACCGGAAGGACTTGACCTTGATAGCCTATCTTTTCAACATCAAAACCGAATAGATGCCATACCGGAACGTTACCCGCAGTTACCGCATCAGCATAACCATAAGCACTCAATAGATCCGGATGAACAAGAATTAGTCCTAATACAATCCCAAGCAGAGGACTACCCCCAAATCTAGTGACTGCCGACCAACCAATTAATGCAGGTAGGAAGGTAAAGGCAGTACTCGCAATCGTATTAATAATGGAAGCAAAATCTTGCCACTGAGGATAGACCTGTACAAGTGACTTCCCATCAAAGAAGATCCCTACACCTGTCAGAATATTATTAATCCCCAGTAACAGACCTGCTGTTACAATCGCTGGAAGAATCGGAATAAAAATATCTGCCAGTGCTTTTATAGCCTGTTGTAAAGGATTCTGTTTCTTACCTGCCGCTTTCTTCACATCATCTTTAGAAGAGCGCTCTCCACCTGTCATTGTAATCATCTCTTCATATACTCTATCAACCAGACCTGGTCCGATTACGACTTGAAACTGACCTTGAGAAGAAAATTGTCCTTTAACTAAATCGTTACTCTCAAGTGCCTCTACATCCACTTTACTCTCATCGTAAAGGGCAAATCTTAATCTAGTAACACAGTGTGTTGCCGCCTCTATATTCTCTTTACCACCAACTGCTTTAACGATCTGTTCCACATTTTTTTTATCGATTGTCGCCATATTTTTTCACCTCACGATATTATTTTTTCTTTACTTTATAATCCACATATAAGAAGCGTACGGTGATAATGAAGTCGATTGTGCTAATTCTGGTACATGTAACGTATTACTAATCAACAATTCAGAGACTTGTTCGTTCATACGTTCATTCCAGAATTCATCAGGGATAGAGAAGGAAACCTCTTGGTCGCTGAAATTGGACATCACGATGAGCGTCTCCTGCTCATTGATTCTCGCATACGTATAGACTTGTGGATGACTTTCATCCAACCTTACGTACATACCATCCTTAAGAATCACCAACTCTTTACGTAGTGCAATCAGTTTCTTGTAGTGGTTATATATTGAATCTGCGTCCTCTAGTTGGGAGTGCACATTAATTGTTCGATACCGCTCATCCACTTTAATCCAAGGTGTACCCGTAGTGAAACCAGCGTTAATCGTAGTGTCCCACTGCATTGGTGTACGTGAATTATCACGAGATCGCTCACGGATGATGTTTAACGCCTCATCCGGTTCTTTCCCTTGCTCCTGCAAGATCCTATACATATTCTTAGATTCAATGTCACGAAACTCATCGATATTGTTCCATACAGGGTTGGGCATGCCGATCTCCTCGCCCTGATATACGTAGGGTGTTCCTTGCAATCCATGTAATGTTGTAGCTAATAATTTCGCACTTTCAGTACGGTATTTACGATCATCCGTGAATCTAGATAGTGCTCTAGGTTGATCATGGTTATTGAGAAAGAGGGCGTTCCAACCTCCACCTTCATTCATGCCTACCTGCCACTCTGACAGTAATCTTTTTAACTCTTCGAAATCGTAAGGCATAAGTTCCCACTTCTGCCCATTTAAATAATCGACCTTTAAATGATGGAAATTAAACGTCATAGATAGTTCGTTATTCTCAGGGTTGGAATAGCGAATACATTGAGCAAGTGTTGTAGAAGACATTTCTCCCACCGTTATTAGATGATTTGGACCCCACACCTGGTCGTATACTTCACGAATGAACTCATGTACTCTTGGTCCGTCTGTATAGAAGCGTCGACCATCCCCTGGAGCTATACTACCGTCATCCTCTGGGAAACTTAGATCCTTAGAGATCAGATTAATGACATCCATCCGAAATCCTTTAACTCCCTTTTCAGCCCAGAACTTTAAAAGTTCTACCACCTCTTTACGAACTAATTCATTCTCCCAGTTCAAATCTGCTTGTGTCTTATCAAATAGGGTTAGGAAATACTGTTCCGTTTCTTCATCGTATTGCCAAGCGGAGCCTCCAAACTTAGACTGCCAGTTGTTCGGTACTCCTCCACCTGGTGCAGGGTCCTTCCATATATAGTAATCCCGATAAGGACTATCTTTCGATTGTCTTGCTTGCTTGAACCATTCATGCTCAGTAGAGGAATGATTTACAACGATATCCAACATCAATACCATTTCCCGCTTATGAAGTTCCAACATAAGCTCATCGAAATCTTCCATAGTACCAAATTCAGGATCTATACGGCAGTAATCTGCTACGTCGTAACCGTTATCATTTTGTGGAGATACATACACGGGTTGCAGCCATACAATATCAATTCCTAAGTCATGTAGATAATCCAACTTCATCGTGAGGCCTTTAATATCGCCTGTGCCACTACCGTTTGTATCTTTAAAGCTCTTGGGATATACCTGATACACTGTGGATTTCTTCCACCAATCGGGTTCAATAATTCCCTTCAACGACATCTCCTCCAGTATAGTTGTTTATTTTATAATGTGAACGCTCTCAATACATCCTGTATATACAAGTATATTCTATCATGTATATACAAGTTGTCAAACTCAGCTTCCAAGGTATTTATCCCCTTTTTATCTTCATTACCCAAAAACTCTTCATTCGACATGAAGTAAATCCTCTCAAACTAAAAAAAGAAGTACAATGATCCCGATATCGGTTCAATGTACTTCTTTTCGGTGCCATATTATAGACTTGTGGATCGTCCTTTAGGAATGTACTACTTTCACTTTTTTAATGAATAAAGAAATAATAAAGCCCACAATGGCTACAATTAAGGCAAATATAAACGCATTTTGAACACCCACAGTTAAAGCATTGACCTCATTCGTTGGATCAGAAATATCTGTAACAGTCTTCATATACTTCGCAGTACCCGCTGACATGATACTTACGGCAACGGCTGTACCGATGGCACCTGCCACTTGCTGTAAAGTATTCATAATAGCTGTACCATCAGGATACAACTCACGTGGTAACTGATTTAGTCCATTCGTCTGCGCTGGCATCATAATCATAGCAATACCAATCATCAGGCATGAGTGAAGGACAATAATTATAGCAATAGTCGAAGCCGTTGAGATCCCTGATAAGAACCAGAGTGTAACTATAATAATAGCAAGACCTGGAATAACAAGCCATTTCGGACCATATTTATCAAATAATCGTCCCATTACTGGAGATAAGAATCCGTTTATAAGACCACCGGGCAGCAGAATTAATCCAGCTGTTAGGGCGGACAATTCTAGACCCTTTTGCAGATACATCGGTATTACCAACATTGAGGATAGTATAACCATCATACTAATAAACACCATGAGCAATCCGATAACAAACATCGGATATTTAAATGCCCGCAAATTCATCATTGGCTGTTTCAAGGAAAGTTGACGAAAGGCGAATAATACTAGAGCAACAACTCCAATAATTAAAGACATAATCACTCGTTGGCTCCCCCAACCTCCCTCTTCGCCCGCACTGCTGAAGCCGAATACAACGCCTCCGAAACCAACGGTAGAGAGCAATATAGATAGAATGTCAAATTTCGGCTTCGTAATAGTAGATACATTCTGCATAAACATTATACCGAAAATAAGTGCAATTACTAAGAACGGAAGTGACAACCAGAAGATCCAGTGCCAGCTCAAGTTCGCAAGGAGTAATCCAGATATTGTAGGACCAATCGCTGGCGCAAACATAATGACCAGGCCAATAATCCCCATAGCTGCACCACGTTTTTCCATAGGGAAAATAAGTAATATTGTATTAAACATCAACGGTAGTAATAGTCCCGTTCCTATCGCTTGAATAACACGTGCCAATAGGAGAATCTCAAAGTTCGGAGCCATAGCGGCAACGAGTGTTCCTATTATAGAAAAGATAAGTGACGCGATAAATAGTTGTCTTGTTGTAAACCACTGCAAAAGAAATCCCGTAACTGGAACTAGAATTCCTAGTGTTAATAGATAACCCGTTGTTAACCATTGAACGGTAGAAGGTCCAATATCGAGAAGGGTCATGAGCTCAGTGAGTGCCACATTTAGGGCTGTCTCACTGAACATCCCAATAAATCCGGCGATCAATAACGATATCATAATCGGAAAAACATTGAATTTCTTTTCCTCATTATGATTACTTTGAACATTTGTAGTATGCATAGTTGCTTCCAATTTCCCATCCCCCTGAATATTCTCTATATATTATTTAATGATCCCCATTATAAAGCTGGACACTGCTTCACTAAAAAAGGAACAAATTTAACTGCTGTCAGAAGAGGATCACTATCTTGTTTGGTGAGAGCTAGAATTAGTGCTCCTTCCAACAAAGATACCATGACCGTAGCGATTTCAAGAGCTTTAGCTGCTTCCATCCCTTCGAATCTTAATTGATCAGCAATAATAGTCTGCCAATCATTAAAGACATTCCGGCAAGCCTCTCTTAATGTATTACTAATGCATGACGTTTCCACCGCCATCCAAAAACTAAACGGCATAAAATTCGTGAATTGGCTCTCCTCAGCCTCTTTAGCCATTTCTTGAATAAAGTATTGCATAGCTTCTGTTACATCTTTGGCATTCGCAAAGCTCGTCTTCAATTTGTTGCTAACGATTTGATTACTACACTCTATACATTCAAGAGCTAGCTCCTCTTTACCCTTAGGGAAATAATAATACAAAGACCCCTTAGGTGAGTGACTCTCATTAATAATCTGATTTAGACCTGTAGCATGATAGCCTTGTGTAAAAAATAGTTTCATCGCCGTCTTCAGTATCGTATCTCGCGAATTATGTCCGTCCTTCAACTCTTCACCACCTCACTATTATAACAATCAGTCTACACAATAATTCACAAATTCTATGTAATTGTCAACACAAATATATTTCATGTTTCCTATAGAAAGGGAGATGTCCAACAATTGAAAGAAAGAAAAAAACAAGCAAGTAGCTTAATAAAAGCTCTGCTTGTTTTAGATGTTATCATTTAACCTACACATATATTGTTCCTTCTCTCCGAAACGGTTTCTAATTCTTCCACCAATATTCAAAATATAGATAATGGAGTTGACGTTCATCAATCGGATGAGAGAGATCCTTTTGAAAAAAATAAAAGCCCTATAAAGAGGACTCATTCATGATTTTCAATATGACCGTCAATAATTGTTAAAAGAATTTTTCCTTAAGCAACGTTCTCCTCTATCAGCATATCTGCATCATTTTTTTCATCTTGCTTAGCATGTAATTTCACCATCGCAAATCTTGCAATCGGTTGAATCACTAAACTCTCAGCTGCAAGTACGATCAAGAAATTTCTTGGCCAATTCGATAACCAATTACTAAATGTATCTGAACTAAAACCGTTCGCAATAATGCCTCCAATAAACGTCATACACGCTGACATTCCAATTACAGTGAATACGATACGGAATAGAATCTTTGCATTAAAGCCATCTGATGGCGCAGTAAATTTCTCAACTAATTTTTCTGCAATGCGGCCTATAACTACTCCTTCAAGAAGCATCGCAATAACCACCATAATCGGATATATTTTAAGAATCGATACTGCAACTTCCCCATCAAATCTCCCTACACCTAGAATGGTACCTACTGACGACATCAACAAAGCAGTCAGCGCACAAATGATAAAACCATACAATGCTCCCTCCTTACCGTTTTTTGGCAATCTTGTTTCCTGTTCCATATTTATCTTCCTTTCGAATGTGTATTTCTAGATAAAAGAGCGGCCATTATTTTCAATTATTAAAATTCCCGCAATAAATTTGGAAGTACCTGCGAAACAATTTTAAGTGGATCACTTGTTTTTTGAGTTAAACAAAGCATAATACCACCTTCAATAGAAGCTGTCATCATTATAGCAATGGATTGAGCTGTTTCTTTCGTAAAACCATCGGCTACTAACTTCTTCGTATAGATCTCTTGAATCTTTGTAAAAGATAGAGCACAGGCATTTCTGACAGGTTCACTTAGAGATCCCATTTCGCTAACAAGACTGCTAAATGTATAACCAATAATCATCCCATCTCGATCAAATTGAGCTACCAATTTCTCAATCATTGCTTGTGTAGCTGTTTGAGTGGACGAATAATATTGGAATATTGTCTCCATATCCGTTGTAATGGTTTCATTTATAGAATGAAGGCAAGCGATGAGTAATTCTTCTTTTCCGTTTGGAAAGTGATGATAAAGCGAACCTTTGGAAAGGTTACATGCTTTTAGAATTTCGTTTAATCCTACACCCAAATATCCTTTTTGTTGGAAAAGAGTTGTCGAGATGTCAATGATCAATGACTTTGTATCCATTCTCGTAGTCCGCCTCCTCCATACCAACCAGTCTGTTTGCAACTATAACACAAATTTTTTTTATAAGTCAAGACCTTTCAAACTCTCTATCCGTATTATTTTCCATAATTTAGACACAATTATTGGTATCAAAAACATTAATATTCCTTGCAATCTTGCCACTCACTACCCTCAAATCTCACTCTACTTCAATGATATAACCTTTATTCCAAAACAACATAAATATCGTTAATCCTGTGACATAACACGGTTAAGTTCTGAAGGAATTCTATCCTACGTATAATCACAAAATATTTGTTACATACTAGTCTGTATCCAATAGATAACTAAATGGTACATGGAGGAATATAATACTATGAACCCTAAAGACACAAATGGGACAAATACGAATCATTCTACTGACGATAAACTTGCACCTGGAGAAACTGAACTTACACTGACCGATAGACAAGGACATCCGATAACGGATAACCAGAACATTAGAACAATAGGTAATCGAGGTCCATCAACACTTGAAAACTATCATTTTATCGAGAAAATTTCTCATTTCGATCGCGAACGTGTACCTGAGCGAGTTGTTCATGCTAGAGGAGCAGGCGCTCATGGCTATTTTGAAGCTTACGGCAAACTTGGTAACGAACCCATATCGAAATATACACGTGCAAAGCTGTTTCAGGAGGCAGGTAAACAAACTCCCGTATTCGTTAGATTCTCTAGCGTTATCCATGGCGGTCACTCACCAGAAACGCTTCGTGATCCACGTGGATTCGCCACGAAATTTTATACAGAGGATGGCAATTGGGATCTAGTAGGGAATAACCTAAAAATATTTTTTATCCGTGATGCCATCAAATTTCCTGATATGGTACACGCCTTTAAGCCCGATCCAGTAACCAACGTACAAAGCATGGAGCGTTTTTTCGATTTTATAGCTAATTCGCCTGAGGCAACACATATGATCACATTTCTGTTCTCACCTTGGGGAATTCCCGCAAACTACAGACAAATGCAAGGGTCTGGGGTCAATACATACAAGTGGGTTAACGCTGAGGGACAAGCTGTTCTTGTCAAATACCACTGGGAGCCACTGCAAAGCATTCGTAACCTAACACAAGATGAAGCTGAGAAAATTCAGGGCAAAAATTTCAATCACGCCACACAAGATTTATATGAAGCGATTGAGCGGGGAGATTATCCTGAATGGGAACTTACGGTGCAATGGATGAGTAATGATGAGCATCCTGAACTCGATTTCGACCCACTTGACGATACGAAGCTTTGGGATACTGACTTATTCCCGATGCTACCCGTAGGTAAAATGGTTTTGAACAAAAATCCAGAAAACTACTTCACCGAAGTCGAACAAGCGGCATTTGGTACTGGTGTTTTAGTCGATGGTCTTGATTTCTCTGACGATAAAATGCTGCAAGGTCGCACGTTATCCTACTCGGATACACAACGTCATCGCGTCGGTACCAATTACCTGCAACTGCCTATTAACGCCCCCAAGAAACATGTTGCTACGAATCAGCGGGATGGGCAAATGGCTCTCCATAATAATGCTGTACCCGGTCAAAATCCTCATGTTAATTATGAACCTTCCTCTTTGGGTGGACTTAAGGAAGCTACTCCATCGGGTGCACCACACGAGCCAGAATATTCTGATAAACTGACTAGACAACCTATCGATCGGCAGAACAATTTCAAACAAGCTGGGGAAACCTATCGTAAATTTGAGCCATGGGAGCGCGATGAACTCATATCGAATTTAATCGATGCTCTGAGCACTTGTAACAGCGTTATCCGCGAGCTTATGGTTAGTAATCTCATGGAGTCAGATGCAGACTATGGTAAGCGCGTAGCGGATGGCCTTAAACAATTCGATCTTCACCATAATAACGATAACCATATTGGAACAAAGCCAGCGAATGAAGGAATGGAGCTCTCTGGTGAACTCGGACATTCAACTGACGGCTACTAAATGATGAATGAGCCGATTTACTCCGTTGATACAACGGCACCATCAATTGACCAGGTCAAATATTTGTAATAAAAAAATCACTCGGATCCCCCTTGATCCGAGTGATTTTTCAATATGGATTTAGCGTTATCTATATATATATATGAGTCTCGTAATCACCACTTCGAGCACTATTAAACAATCAAATGTCCTTTTTTATCAGCAATACCTATCGTAGCCTCGATTCCAGCATTAAACTCTAGAAAGTCTCCTTCGATACCATCACTAAATATGACACCCTCCTCAGGCATTTGAGATGATATCTTTAGCGGATGGTTGGCTTCAATTTGTCCAAATACTAGCTCAGTAGCTGTTGTTTTACTTGGAAAGGGTTCTCTAACCATGAAATAGAGGCACGTTGAATCCCAATTGAAGCTTAAGGTTGAGGTAGCCAGGTGATTGTGATGCCCCTCTTTTACCCTAGTCCCCGCGGTCATAGTTGCATCTTGTGGTGTATTTGTCATCTGTTCCCGTGCGGCACCCCTGACAATACCTGTTGCGCCCGCAAGAACACTCTTGAACCACCCCGTGGAACCAAGACCCGTGGAGATAATAACGCCACTAGAAGACTGTTGTTCGATTTTATCATCCAGACTAAGCTGATATCTAGCCGAAACATGCGTTTTACGTCCTATAAATAGATCATTCACAGCGTATAAATATTGACCATCATTAAGCTGTGCTTTTGCCAATGTCACTTCCTTTATTGGACGCCGACTATGAAATACGTCTGGAACGATAAACGGTAAGTCCTTTACTGTAAAAGGTAACAAAATACCATCCCAACGAAGAGGATCCGGATTCACACCGATCAGAGGTTGTTCTGTTAAATATTTCAGTGTATTCGCGACAAGTCCATCCTGCCCAAGGACGACAACGATATCCTGTTCCCCAAAAATGAAGTTAGGGACATGTTCCCGCTCCAGAACTTGTATTCTCCCTAGCGTACTAAGAGTGCTGATTGCCTGGATGACAGCAGTCTGATAATGCTGGTCTTCGGTAATATAATCACTGAAATCTGCACCCAGCCGTTCAATTGTAAATTTAGCTTGTTGAATAGTGTTATAGCGTACAACTAACTCTTCAAGTCGTGTTTTTCGCTTAATCAGTACGATTTTATGATCCGTCATAGGATTACTCATCACGATCCTGTTCCTTTCTTTCCGGAAGCACCCGATGCAGCCCCCGACATTAGCCCCTGCAGAAGATCCGGTGTAATGTTGAGCTGTCCAATCTTCTCCGCCTTTTCTGCAATCTCTTGGAATGCAATGGCAATTAGTTTATCAGGACTCATCCCCATATTCGTTAACGACTGCAAGACATTCGGTTCTACGCCCTGCAACGACTTCATGACTGCTGCCAGTTCATAAGCCTTGGCGTCAGACTCCGCCTTTTTATTGGCCACAGTTAATTCGATTAACTCCTGTTTCTTTGCTTCTAATGCTGTATCGAAGCGAAGCTGCTCATCCTTCATTTCATTTTGCTTCTGTTTCACTGCTTTTTCTGCATCCAACTGAGTTTCCCGAATTTGCTTCTTCTTAGTTTCAATTGCAATTTCGGTATTCAGTTCATTTTCCTTCACTCGTCTTTCTTGCTCAATCGAGGAATTACGCCGTTCATACAAAGCGTTATCTGCACCACGCAGAATTTCCTCTCGTGCCTGTGCTTCAAGTGCTCGCAAAGTTTCCTTATTCGGTAAGATCGCAAGAATCGATAGACCCATCAGCTCGATTCCTAACTTTTCAATCTCCTCATTCTTAAGGATTTCACTCGTAATATTCTGTGCTAATCGCTCACTTGATTGGATGGCTTCCTTTATCGGCATCTGTTCAAGATATTTCTTGGTTAGTACCTTAGCAATATTGATGACCCGTTGAGCTAACTTACCCGGATCATCAGAAAGATAATTATGCTTCCGCAAATTATAGGTATAATTTAATATTTGCGTCGTTTTCCGATAATCAACGATCCGATAAGTCAGCTGACCCTGAACCGTGACTGTCTGGTAATCACTCGTGATTTCCTCGAACATGAATGGTACATCAATGGAAGACACTGGCACTACGACAACTGAAGTTGTAGGTGCATAATAATAGAATGACAAACCAACTCCCTCACGAACGATTTTCCCATTCTTCACTTTTAATACATAGTCACTTGGCTGAAACTTCACATAACGGAATCCAAACATGGCCAAAACCTCACTCTCCAGTATAGTTAAAAAATAAATAAATTTATAACGTTTTGATATTATCAATATGATTATATAAGAATCATATCACACAAAATCCATATTATCAATATGACATTATCAAATAATATAATCTTATTGTTGTCCGAAGAAAATAAAGTTATAGACTAGATTTGTTGATCCTACGCGGATTTCTGAATTGCTATACCGTCAGGATCAGAATAATAAGTAATAGATTGACTCCAATATGAAAACAGAGGCAGTCTTGGACTGGGAAAATAAAGTCATAGACTGCCGCTGGTCATTGAACTCGTACCCGTTCGTTAAAGATCACACTTTGCTCAACGCTCGTCTCGATCAGATTTGCGGCAAAGTCGGACATGGACATCCGAATACCTGTAGGACAAATGGTTCGGTTTGCTTTTACGGCGGCGATCACTTAAAACCCCGGGCATTACAGGTATCCAACACCCTCTATTCGGCGGGTCGTAGTTTCCTTCTTACAGGATGTATCATCAAGGAGGAGGAATACAAGACGTTTTGAACGATTGGAGGCATCTTTTCGTATTTGCCCAAGAAAAAGTCGCGCATATTCTCCATATGTCTCAGTCTTATGTTTCGAAGATTTCCAAAGGTGATGACTAAGCGGTTCCAGAAGCCCCTCCCCCATGAGATTTCTTTTTTGTAGGGGAGGGGCCAAGAAATGGACGATTTTATACGCTGTGCTGCGCATTGGCCTACGTTAGAAGCAGTTTCCCGACCGACTCAAAGATATAAATACGAATAATGAAGATAAAAACAGGGGAACGATAGGAGTAACAAAAATAGGGAGACAAATGAGGAGGGATTTATGAAGAAACTAATGATCAAGTTTTGTTGTTTGGCTTTAATTTCATATTCACTATACTCTTTTGAGATGCCTGAAGCTCATTCAGATTGCCAACCCCAAACACATTATGTCTCGCTTGAAGATGCCGTTTCACAGTTTAAAAAAATAAATGCTTCTTCAACCCCTGTTTTAAAGCCAACTTGGATTCCGTTTAATGCAACTACGGAAAGATATTTTATTGTAGGATGTGGAACTTCCCTAAAAATGGAGTACGAAAGTAATCGTGACAAACTCCGTTTCCATATCTATCCTGAACTCAACATTTTGGATTCCATCAATAAACATGTTTTTCTCTTAAGGGATGGAACTAAAGCCGAATACATGGAGAATGATATGTATTTTGCAATACGATTTAATAAGGAAGGCAGACTCTACATGATCCTTGTTGATAAAATGAAGAAGAACTCTAAAGAAGTAGCTATAAAAAATTTATTAAAGATCTCAGATTCTTTGGAAGTGTTTAAGGAGAGATAACCCATTGATATCGATCTGCTTTTGACAATTAAAAAGAGTAGGCGTATTCATACGCCTACTCTTCTCCTTAAAAGTCTGATAAACTTGCATTTGCCGTACACAGGTGTTGTCCTGATATTGTAATAAGTAATAATCCCTAAGATTATGCCCATTAAAATAGCGTCTCTAGCTCATCCATTAATTCTCCAATATACTTAATAGCGCTGCGAATTGGAGCGGCATCTGACATATCCACACCCGCGAGTTTCATAAGTTCAAGAGGACTCATGCTTCCGCCAGCTTTAAGTACTTCCAACCAACGGTCAACAGCCGGTTGACCCTCTTCTTTAATAATTTGAGCTACAGCGGTAGAAGCTGTTAACCCAGCGGCATAAGTATAAGGATATAGCCCCATATAATAGTGAGGTTGGCGCATCCATGTCAACTTCGCATCTTCATCTATCTCTACTTCACTTCCCCAGAAAGAGGACAGAATCTCACCCTTAAGCTCGGAGAGAAGCTTCGCTGTAATCGGCTCATCATTCATCGCAAGACGATAGACTCTACGTTGCATTTCCCCTTCTAGCAAATGGGTTACAAAGTTATGATAGTAAGTATTGAGTAACTGTAAGATAACCCATCGTCTCATCCGTTTATCATTAGATTTGGTTAATAAATGTTCAGCTACTAGTAACTCGTTCATCGTAGACGGCGCTTCGATAAAGTACATCGAAGGTCGAGCATTGGTTAACCGTTGATTTCGTGCTGCAAGCATGAGATGTCCTGCATGCCCTACTTCATGAGCCAATGTAAAGACACCACGCATATTATCTGCCCAAGTTACAAGGATATATGAATGTGTACCGTAGGGAGAAGAACAGAAAGCTCCTGTAGATTTCCCTGCGTTATCCGCATAATCTACCCATCTTTCATTAAAGGCCGAATCCACAATCTCTCCATACTCAGGTCCAAGAATCCCAAGCGCCTCTTGTATGAGCTCACACGCTTCTGTATATGAAATACTAGGATTAAATTCAGGATCAAGAGGTGCCTTCAAATCACAAAAATGCATACGATCTAGACCTAATTCCCGTTTCTTCAGCGCAGCCAGTCGTCTCATATGAGGAGCTAACTCTTCCTGAATAGTATCCAGAATCTGATCATACATCTGTGTAGTCACTTGCTGCGGTTTGAGCAACATGTCTGTCACCGATTCGTACCCACGTAACCGAGACATCACGACTTGCTTCTTGACCTCTGTTGCATAGGCTTCTGCAAATGTATTTCGATACGACTTAAGCGAGTGGCTAAATGAAGAGAACGAAGAACGTCTTAATACCGGATCTGATGACTGCTCGTATTTATTCTCATAGAGTGGAAAAGAAACTGGATGAGCCTTACCTTCACGATCTGTTGCATCATCAAACGTCATATCAGACAATTTCGCGCGCAGGTACACTCGATATGGCGAATTCATAACTTCACTCATGGAGGCAAGAACACTTTCTGTTTCTGAATTCAATCGATGCGGCTTGCTTTCAAGCATTAATGTAAGACTTCTACGATAATCTGCAAGACCGCCTTCTTCTTCCAGATAACGTGCAACCGTACCTTCCGCGAGTTCCAGAATCTCAGATTTGATAAATGATAACGCCGAAGCGACATGCGAGACCATATCTCCAGCCTTAGCAGAGTTCACCATATTGTCCGAATTCGTTCCGTCTTCGGATTGACGTAAGCGAGAGAACGTAGCCGCACGGGTCACTCGTTCATGTAACTCTTCTTGTGCATTCAGACATGCTAATAACAATCCAGCGCCTTCGCCCAGTTTGCCTTTGAACTGTGTCACCTTGCTAACATCTGCACGAATAGATTTCAGTTCTGTTTCCCAGACTTCCACGCTAGGAAAAAGATCATCTAAGTTCCATGTTTCCTCTTCGCGAACTGCCGCACGTGCTAAAATTTCCCCCATTATCTTGTCCCCTCTCCACTCCCTAAATTATCCTATTCATCATATCGAAATAGTTGACCCATGGTCAATATTACATTCTATGTGAACAAAAAAAACAATCAGCGCGAACCCTGAATGAATGCGAGAACCTACCAGGTTCACCTATTCATTCTTAGTCCTGCTCATTGTTTGTGTAGCTTACAGCATAAATTTGATTGGTTTAGGCGGAATGTTCTTCTTAATAAAATATCTAAACGTTGTTGTTTCTTTATCAGAAATAAAGGAGTTTTTAGGAATAATAAGAGTCCTATTGGTTGACACGAAGATTAAAAACAAATTTTTAGTTTCCGTTACTTTGTGAATTTCAGACCATTTAATACTCCCTGATCCAGACTCAGATTCATAGTCAATGCTAGTCTCGGAAATAAGATAATTCTGCTCCATCTGGGCTAATTTATCCGTCGAGTATGCTTTACCAGACCTTCTCTCAACACTTTTTTTATTAAAAAACCATGACCCCAAGCTTATCATTACCGCTATGCCAGCTAGCAAAACAATATATTCCGTATCTCTTCTATCACTAACAATAATCATGACTGTCAAATAAAAAGCGAATAATATGACACCCATTAATGCTCTAGATTTACTACTGTAGGCCAAATTAAACTCTTTAACATCCTTTGCTTCTAGCTTCGTTTTTACATTAATTTCATTGTTCATCTTTATTTCTCCCTTTTGCTTTTTTATCTTTTATCAGAAATAACAAGAAAAAAAGTAGCCACAGGACCCAGAATTAGTGAAAGTAAAAACCAATTCAACCCACTGCGGTTCTTTCCTTGAGCAAGCCCAGCATTAATAAGTGCTAACGTACCCCAACCAGCGTAATAACCTTGGTTCATGGATTCACCTACTTTAACTTAGATTAAGATCTATCATCTCTAATGCCCTGTTTATCATAACAATTCTACCTCTAAAAAGGTACTCATTGAGTTTGCAAATTATTATTTCACAATTTTTTAACCATATGATCATATCGTTGTCCATGAATTGTGATTTCTTTATCTGCTTCATAACCTGAACGTTGATATAACGCATAGGCTCTAGGGTTATCTTTAAAGACTACCAGCGCATTTTTAGAAAATCCAAGCTTTTTAGCTACTTGTTCAACCGCTTGTATTAATTCCGATCCCATTCCACGTCCCCCATATTCAGGTGAAACAGAAAGAGTATCGATATAATATTCATCCTCATCTGCTTCCTTAGCCAGTGTAAAGGTTGGATCATTATGAAGCTTCCGTAGTCGTTCTAACATCGGTTGGTCTAACACATCTGCGTCCGCACCCGCATAAGCAATAACGACACCTACCACTTTACCGTCTAGCTCCTTCACCATGGCCTGTTTATAACTTAGCCGACCCTTCTCTTGTGCAAAATAATACGCTAGAACCTCTACCGCATCTGCCTCTGTTTCTGCACCCGTCAATTGGTGGGCAACGTCATGCAATGCGTCATACATCAGTCTTGCAGCCTGTTGTGCATCTCTGGGTATAGCGATCCTTATTGTCATGATATCCTCCATATCTGGATAGAATGAACGAAAGCTCATTGGGGAGAAACTTTAGTTCAATCTATCTGGATAGAATGAACGAAAGACCCATCTTGATCCTGCTGTTACCATTGCCTCTGGAATCTATAGCAGTATTGGGGAGAAACTTTCGTTCAATCTATCTGGATAGAATGAACGAAAGACCCATCTTGCTATTATCATTCCTTTGGAATCTATAATGTATTGCAAGGCAACTTTCGTTCAATCTATCTTACTGTCTTAGTATTTCAATACTCTAATCATGCCTTAACTCACTTACCATATTATTATCTTTGTGCTAACGCCAGCACTTTAGCTAGAACTGTCTCCTGATCTAACGTTAATCGCTCTTCATCATGACGTTCTTTGAATTCTACTATCCCGTTAACAGCATCTTTTCCCACTACAATCCGCATTGGAATGCCTAATAAATCGGAGTCTTTAAACTTCACCCCTGCTCGCTCATCACGATCGTCAAGTAATACCTCAATCCCTGCTGTTAACATTTGCTTATATAGTTGCTCCGCGATAGCGACTTGTGCGCTGTCTTTTACAGATACGGGTATGATATGGACTTGAAATGGCGCTAGTTGTTTCGGCCATACAATGCCGTGATCATCATTATTCTGCTCTATCACTGCAGCTAATAGTCTAGAGATGCCAATGCCATAACAACCCATGATCATCGGTTGCTCCTTACCCTGTACATCTAAATATTTTGCACCTAGCTTTTCACTGTATTTTGTTCCAAGCTTAAATACATGTCCTACCTCAATGCCACGATCGAACTGTAGAGGTGCTCCACAATGAAGGCAGACATCCCCTGCTTGTACCTCTCGGTAATCTCCTTGGCGATAAGCTGAGAAGTGCACACCTGGCACGACATACCTTAAATGATAGTTTTCTTCATTTGCACCCACAATACCGCCGCGCACTCTTTTGGCAACTTCATCATCCATATAGATAGGAATCGTAAGTCCCACCGGTCCCACATAACCATGTGGCGTACCTGATACACGCATAACGGTGACATCATCAGCTAGCTCTAATGTCGTTACTGCAAGCTCATTCAATAATTTGGTCTCATTCACATTGTGGTCACCCCGCATCACGACAGCTATCGGATCTCCATCAGCAACATAAATCAGGGTCTTAAAAATATCCTTCGCCTGTACTCCCAACAATGTAACGAGCTCTGCCACCGTCTTCGTATGAGGGGTATGTAGCTTTTCTACTGACGCAGAGCGTTCTCCTGGTGTTAGTTCATCACTAGCTGGACCTGAACCTGAAATAGCCTTTTCAAGATTAGCAGAATACTGGCAACTAGAGCATGTAACCACCGTATCTTCACCAACATCAGCTAGAGCCATAAACTCATGTGTTTCACCTTCTCCACCGATCGTACCTGCATCGGCCTCCACCGCTGTGAATCTCAGACCACATCGACTAAATATCTGATGATAAGCTTCAAACATAGCCTTATAGGTGACATCTAATCCTGCCCAATCTATATCAAACGAATAGGCATCCTTCATTAGAAATTCTCTACCTCGAAGTAGACCATATCTAGGTCTGCGTTCGTCACGAAATTTAGTCTGAATCTGAAATAGATTGACCGGAAGCTTGCGATAGGACTTCACGTCATTCGCAACCAAAGACGTAATCACTTCTTCATGTGTAGGTCCGAGAGCGAATTCCCGTCCATGTCTATCGTCGAGCCGGATGAGTTCCGGTCCATAATCTGCATAACGCCCTGACTCGTGCCACAACTCTGTGGGTTGCATAACAGGCAGGTGCAACTCTTGTGCTCCAGTACGTTCCATTTCCTGGCGAACAATGTTCTCGATCTTTCGTAGCACTCTCCAACCCATAGGTAAATAGGAATATACTCCAGCAGCTAATTGTCGGATTAATCCTACTCTTAATAATAACTGATGGCTAATCGCTTCGGTATCAGAAGGTGTATCTCTGAGTGTTGGCATCAATAATGTATTCTGTCTCATCCTTATTTCCTCCCATAGCATAATAAAAAGAACACATTTCATCCCCATGAAGGGACGAATGTGTTCTCGTGGTACCACCCTAATTCGATTGCACGACAATGATCGTAACAATCCTTATTATTTCATAACGGACATGTTAGGTCCGGCAGTTAACTCATTCTACAACGATGGTCACCGCAGCTACAAGCTAGGAAGCTCAAGCTGTGTGAGAAGCCTTTCACCCTCTAGCTTCCTCTCTTTAACACACGACTCACTTGGACTTATGGTCTTGATAAGCTTTTTAAATATATGTAGTTCACAATACCTTACATCAACTCGTTGAATAAAGTCAATCACATCTGTTTAATTATTGTTGGGTACACTATAATAGACAGAATGACATTTCGGAAGGTGATCCAACGCATATGAAAAAGAAGAAACTATTACGTTTTTTATTAACCCCTCCTAAGATATTAGTATTGGGGTTTGTATTGATTATATTTACCGGTGCTTTCTTACTGTCCTCACCCCTTGCGACTTCAGGAGTAGAATCCTTATCCTTTGTAAATGCAATATTCATGGCTACATCAGCAACATGTGTAACAGGACTAGCAGTAATAGATCCCGGTATTCATTTATCTACCTTTGGAGAGCTGGTACTATTGTTCCTTGTCCAGATTGGAGGGATCGGTTTCACAACCATGGCAACTCTAATTGCCCTGTTGTTTAATAAACGGATTTCTCTTAAAGAGCGCTTAATTCTTCAACAAGCGATGAATCATGGAAGCATGGAAGGGATCGTGCGGCTGATTCGCAAAGTCATTCTCTATTCCTTATTAATTGAACTCATCGGTGCGATCTTACTTACTTTCCGTTTTGCTATGGACATGCCTTTCTGGAAAGCTGCTTATTTCGGTATATTCCACAGTATCTCTACGTTCAACAACGCGGGGTTCGATATTTTCGGTAACATTCGTGAGTTCTCAATTGGCTTTAATTCCTATGTTAACGATCCATATATTAATCTGATTATCATGGTCTTAATCTTCCTTGGAGGTATTGGTTTCATCGTTATTTCAGACTTATTAAGCTATCGCGAGACTAGAAAGCTCTCACTACATAGCAAGATTGTCCTATCCACATCCGTGTTTCTTATTGTTTTCGGTACGCTTGTTATCTATATGTTTGAATATAGTAATCAGAATACTTTGCAAGCCCTGAGTGAACCAGGCAAATTAATGGCCTCATTATTTCAATCGGTCACGACACGTTCTGGCGGGATTACGACGCTTGATATTGCTTCTATGCGACAATCGACACAATTTTTCATGATCATCTTGATGTTCATCGGTGCTGCACCTGGCTCAACAGGGGGCGGGATCAAAGTAACCACTTTCGCCATTCTAATCGGAGCTGTGTTCACGATGGCGCGGGGCAAAGAAGATGTTGTCTTTTTCCGCTATAGAATAGCCAAGGAGGTTGTATATAAAGCGATCACACTCACGTTATTATCCTTTATACTCGTTATCGCCTTTACTATGCTATTATCTGTAACTGAGGATCATCATTTTCTTAGCATACTATTCGAGACAACCTCTGCATTTGGAACAAGCGGGATTACGATGGGACTTACACAGCAACTTTCACCTGTCGGCAAGGTTGCCATTACCTTTCTCATGTTTCTTGGTCGAATAGGACCTTTAACCTTAGCTTATGCACTCACTCCGAAGCAACAAAAGCCAACTTTCCGTTATCCAGAGGGTAAAATTACGATAGGTTAGCAGCCAATAGCCCAATGGTTCAATCCATTCATACAGGACTAATACAACATAAGGCTTCGCGTTCTACTGAGATGGGATGATCCACTCAAGTCAGACTGCGAAGCCTTATCTGTATTCTTTTCCTCAGAAGCTATTTCCTTTTCTGAAAGAGTCCATTCTTTCTACTGACTAATCCTTTTTCCATGGCATAGCGGGTTAATTGGACACGATTCTCAAGATGTAACTTTTGCAATATATTTTTCAAATGATTCTTTACGGTTTGATCCGAAATAGCAAGCTCTAGTGCAATCTCTTTGTTCGTCATCCCCGAGGCGACCCACTTTAGAATTTCTCGCTCGCGTACAGTTAAAGGAATGTGTTCTTCACCCGCTAAAGATACAGGAAATTCCTTCAATATTCTAAAAGCTAACTCACGACTGAGTGGTGCCTCATCACTCATAATGGCCTGCAAATATTCTAGCCATGTCGATGGCGATAAATTTTTGAGCAAATAACCTTGGGCACCTTGCTTCAAGGCTTCGAAGAGATGTGTTACATCATCCGAAACCGTAATCATCACGATTTTGACATATGGATATTGTAATTTAATGACTCGGGTAGCCTCTAGTCCCCCCATTCCATGCATTTGAATATCCATAAGAATGAGATCCGGCATCAGAGTCTCTGTACAAGCCACCGCTTCTTCTCCGCTAGCAACCACACCCACAATTTCAAAAGAAGGTTCTTCAGCTAGAATATTACCGATAGCCTCCCTAGCTTGTGGTGAATCATCCACGACTAGTACCCGATATATACTCATTACGGTTGTTCCTCCTTCCGAATTTCTATTGCTGTACCTTGAGCCACAGCCGGGAAGACCACTCGCCATCCCAATTCTTGCGCTCTCTCTTTCATAATCCGCAAACCATATCGATCTTTCAACTGAGATGCATCTTCTCGCATCCCTGTACCATTATCCGTAATCGAGACAACCCATTCCGCCTCGTTTCCTTCTCCTATAATCGTAACAACCGATGCATGAGCATGCTTGGTTGTGTTCATCAGCGCCTCACGAATACAAGCAAGGAGTTCTACTTTTTGTTTAGAATTTAGAGCGGAATCTGGTATAGTCCACTGAATGAGTAAGTTCATTATAGAAGCTTCTTCCGCCGAATGTACAATTCTAGACTTCATAGAATCTTCGTAGGTATCCTCTGAGGATATGACAGGATAACGTAAATTGGTGATCGCTTGCCGAGCATATCGGTTTACCTCATGGACTGTCTTGCGAATTTCTTGTAAATCTATCTGTCCCTCAGCTGTAGTTGGTTTAGCCTCGGCTCTGTCAATCTGGACAGATAATAGGAATAAGGATTGGGCAATACCATCATGAAGTTCTCTTGCCAATTGGTCTTTCTCTTTCAAAGAGATCTTCTCAGCACGTTCTTGATTGAGTTCCTCCTGAATTTGTTCTAACACCTTAAATAGTTGATTAAGGAGCGTCATGCTAATTAGAAATACGATAACCGGCGTTAGAACATTCCCTAGATCCATTGAAATATATGGCATTAGAAAACGATGTCGCACATATTCCCATACCCCCACTACCAGCGTAGGTAGAATAAGAATCATCCATTTAATCTGTTTGTAGGACATCATATCCTCCTTATGTTATGCAAGAGCATGATTACATTTAAGTCTCCAAGCTAGGTTTAGTCCCTCTTAAGGTAAATGCCGATATGATCGTAAACAACAGCACGTATCCCCCCAGGAGTAAATATGTGTTAGAAAATCCGATATCATCGTACAATTTACCTGCAATAGGAGCAATAAGGGTCGCACCCAGAGCCCCGCTAAACTGATAGCCCACAAGATACATCGTGGAAGAGACTCGCGTATCGAAATGATCGCTAATGTATTTAAAAATAGAAATAAACATAATCGGGACCTCAAAAGAATGGATCAGTTTAGTCCCCGCTACAGCAAGAGGAAGTCCATCTGCCAGTCCTGAACATGTGATACGTATAAACATCAACAAGCCCCCAAGTAACAGACCCTTTTTCGAGCCTATTTTATTCACAATTGCGGGTGCCATGAACATACAGGCTGCTTCCACGAATACTTGAACACTATTCAAGTACCCATACATCTTATTCCCTGTCTCAGGCGAGTTAAATAAGGAGGAAAAATAAACGGGAAACTGCTGGTCATATACAGAGAACACACAAGTAATGCCTACAATATAGATCACAAACGCCCAAAACTTACCCATCCGAATAAGGTTCAAGACTTCTCTAAAAGTAAAATGCTCTGACTTACGCGTTCCGCCATGTTCCTGTATATCTTTATCTCCACGATCCACTTTCGTCAAATACAGCAGTATGGCAAGAATGACAGCCGAAGATGAACATACCCAGAAATTAAGATTGGGATTTATATTAAAGGTTCTTCCGGCAAAAAAAGTTGCTACCGCCCACCCAAGTGAGCCAAACATTCTAGATTGACCATATTCAAAATGATTTCGTCTTCCAATCTTCTCGATAAAAGTCTCCACAACCGCTGTCCCCGATGTGAAAGTTGCCCCTAGGTAAATACTTCCTACAACTGCCCCAAGCCAAATATTATAGGCTAAAAGAGGGCCATATATAAATTGAAAGAAGGGTCCCGCTACAATGAGCAGAGCAATAATGACCCACAACAAATGTTTACGTAGCCCAATCTTATCCGATATATAACCGTATATAGGATGAATACATAATACGCCTATAGAGTTAATCGCAAATATAGTTCCTTTTCCAGCACCATCTAATCCACCGACTTGACCCAGCCAAATTCCGAACAGCGACATCGAAGACGAGAAACTAAAAAAGTAAAAGAAGAAAAAAGCACTGAATACCCAATAACTCCTACTACGTCTCAATATGTCACGCCTCTCCTCGTAGATAATCCACTAATTATATCGGAATTAGATCTAAAATACAGCTCCCATAACAAAAAAAGACGGACCTAAACAGACAAAGCAGCCACCTCTAGAGAAGTGACTGCTCTGTCTGTCATTATTTGATTAACTTTCGGCGTTCTCAAACCTCATTTCAACTTTCATTTCAACTTTCATTTCGAGTGGTCTGAACTTCAAGCAAGCTTGATGCTTCAAGGCATTTATAACTTGCAGTCTGAACTGCGCGTATAATCCCACTATACCCAGTGCAGCGACATAAATTCCCACAAAGCCCTTCTTCGATATCTTGTAACGTAGGGTTAGGATGATGGTCCAGTAACGCTTTGGTCGAAATGATCATTCCTGGGGTACAATAACCACATTGAAATCCCCCTTCTTCCACATACGCTTCCTGAATGTGGTGAAGTTCACCTTCATTCTCGCCATGTAATCCTTCAATCGTTGTAATGTCTTTGCCATGACTTTGATAGGCCATCATTAGACAAGCGTTCATTGGCTCGCCATCTACTAGCACCATGCAGGCTCCGCACCGCCCCATTTCACAGGATATTTTGGTACCAGTCATATGGAGATCCTCTCGAATCATGTCTAGAAGACGTCTTGCAGGATTGACATTCAACGTCCTAACTTCACCATTTATCTTACTACTCCACTCCATGTTATTCACATTCATCGTAAGCTCACCTCTTCTTGCGTTGGTAATGCGAGCTTCTGGATGAGCATCTCGCACGATACTGGAAGACGATTAACCCACACCCCCGTGGCATGATGGATCGCTGAGACAATCGCAGGAGCTAGCGCAACAGATCCAATCTCACCGATTCCCCGTGGACCAAAAGGATCTCCTTCGGGGAGCTCCTCAATCGCTTCAACCTCAAGCGATGTATGAATATCACGAATTGTTGGCATCATGTAAGTATCGAAATTGCGAGTCAAATATTGGCTTTCACTCATCAGAATATCTTCTGTCAAAGTAAAGCCAAGCGCCATCACACTTCCCCCTTCAATCTGTCCAATGTAACCCATAGGGTTAATGACAGGACCCGCGGCTATAACGTGATAATTGCGTAGTAGCTTGACCTGACCGGTTAATGTATTCACTTCGACTTCCGCTACAACGCTAGCGTAAGTATATAAAAAGTGCCCCCCGACAATTTCATCAGGTGTTGTAGGATAATGGAACTCGGTATCAAAGATAAGATCTTCCTGCGTATAATCGACGATTTGTTTGTAAGTTACGAGTACTTCCGCTTCAAGGGATTCATCTACAGGTCTTATCCCCATTGCGCCCGTTGTTAATTCCTTCGCTGGAATCCCCGTCATTTCAGCAGCCACAGTAAGTACCTTCTCTATGAAAGGTTCCTTTAACTTTTGCAGTGCCATCCAAGCCATAGTCGTTGAACGAGAAGCTGTACTTGATCCTCCACTAGGTACACGATCGGTATCCCCGATGACGATGCTGAGGTCACTTGGCACACACCCGAAAATAGTACAGAGCATAATCTCAAGTGAGGCAATAAGCCCCTGCCCAAATTCTTCAAAACTAAAGGCCACTTCTATCTTTCCATCCCTATTTATGGATAATCTCCCCCCTGCTGGATCAGGTATACCATATCCAAGTCCTGCACCATGCATGGCTACAGCGGCACCCATACCTCTTTTAATCCAAGGAGGACTTGCAGTCGTTGTCAATGAATCCGCGTTACCACGTTCTCTCCATAGAGAAGATTGTTCAAGTGCTTCTGATACCTGTTGCAATCCATCTGTTCTTAACATTCGTTGACCTAACGGACCGAGATCTGTGCTACTTCTCATATTTCTCTGCCGAAATTCCCATGGATCTACACCCAACTTTTCTGCTAGTCTATCCATCTGCCCTTCCATGGCGAAGATCACTTGGTTCCCTCCGAAACCACGGAATTCACCTGACAGTCCGTTATTTGTAAAGACACATACACCTTCCACATCGACATGGGGAATATGATAAGGTCCCAAGGCATGCTCTGTGGCGAAATTAAGGACAGCCCTGCCTAAGGTGGTATATGCTCCTGTATCTGCAGTAATCTGAACGCGATGTGCCTGAATTAATCCACCCTCGTCCATCCCTGTCTCCATGACGATGGTCATGGGATGACGCTTTAATCCCGCCACAACAGACTCCACACGAGAATTATGCATCTTCACTGGACACCCGGTTTTCAGAGCAAGCAGCGACCCATAGGGTTGAACATTGAGCTCATCTTTACCTCCAAAAGACCCACCGATCGGACTTGAAATAACACGAATTTTCTCTTCAGCAATGGCTAATATACGCGATAGTTGCATTCTGTCCATATATCCGTGTTGTGTTGCTGCATAGACGGTCAGACGCCCGTCTTCTTCTGGAATGAATATCCCACCTTCGGTCTCCATATACCCATGCATTTGTCGAGGTGTCGTGTAGACTTCCTTGACTATATACGCGCTCCGCTCAAGAGCTTCGTCTATATCGCCCCACTTATTCGCAGTTCGATGTAGCACATTCCCTTCCGGATGCAACTTCTCAGCATCCGCAGCTAGGGCAGCATCCGTGCTATCAATGGGGTCTAAAATGCGATAATTCACTCTAATCTGTGTAATGGCATAGCGAGCAATTTCTGGAGTATCCGCGGCAACAGCAGCAATCGCATCTCCCAAATAACGAACACGATCTTCACACATCACAGGCTGATCCGGTGTATCAATCCCAAAACGATTGAGTCCAGGCACGTCCTTATGTGTTATAACCGCCCTAACCCCCTTCACGCGCTCAGCATGACGGGTATCTAATGAGATAATAATGGCATGGGGATGTTCACTCCGCAGAACTTTGCCATATAACATACCCGGGGCTGTAAGATCTGTTAAATATTGCAGATGTCCTGTTACTTTGTCTTTCCCATCAGGCCGAAGATGCCATCTCTTCCCGCTGCTCTCCTTAGTAAGTAACATGCTAACCACACCCTTTATCATCAAGAATAAATTACACCGTTAGAATCTGGCTCCACACATATCAGTGTTTTACAAATGTATCGAGTTGATTGATGACGCTACGCTGATGGATTGTCCAACCGAATCGCTGTTGCCCCTAAATTTTATTGAATATACCGCTCTTTGCGGTGAAAATTTAGGGGCAAAGCGTATGCTTCCGATGTAGCTTTCCAAAGGAAAGCTTTAGGCGAACGCTACGCTTCTCCAGGACAATTCCATCCTCTCCGCTACGATCAGACAGATTTATATTTTGTGCAATCACTGATTATGATTTAGAGCCTAGAATCTCATCGTTTCTTCTTGCAAGGATTCCCACAGTCCAGCGGCGAGCAAGTTACCCGCGGTCTGCTTGCGATAACGCTCACTAGCAAATGGATCACTGTAGCTTGTCATCTCTGCAGCGATCACCTCAGCAAGTTCAGGAAGTAAAGACGAAGAATATCTTCTCTCCATAAGCCAGCATTCACTTTCTCTTAGCCTGACCGCAAGTGCCGAACCACCACCTGTCGCCATGGATAAATATAACCATCTCCCATCCTCTCCAAGCCAACCTCGGAACGCCACCGTGACCAATGATGGCGTGAATGACTCTCTGCGACCTACCTTTTGAAAGAATGATACAACCTTAAATTTCATATCTCTATCGGCATCAACTTGGCTTTGTATAGGTAGAGAAACTTTCATCAGTATATTATTTACAACACGCTTACCCTCTTTAACTTCGGACAACCACTCAGATAGCTTATGCCTCTCTATCCCGTTCTCCGTCATCCAGGTCAACTCTGCATCTTGGACAAGTAAAGCCGGAATAGAGTCACCTGTGCCAGATACAATATTTCCACCGATCGTCGCTAGATTTCGAATGGATGGTGCAGCGATCTGGTTGCACGCCTCCTTAACAAGGCTAGCCCCCCCCCTCTAAGATGGGATGTTTACAACAATCCTTTAATAACGTTCTGGAACCGATACTTATATCATGCTCTAACTCGTATTCAATTCCGTTTAAATCACGGATATTATCTAAGCTTATTAAATAATCTGGCATGGGAAGAAGGCCACTTTCCCATTGCGTACGTAGTAATGTTCCTCCCGAGACATAACATGCTGATGCGCCATATGTTTTTTTGAGTGAGACAGCCTCTTCGAGATTTATAGGCTGACAGACTACAGGAGAGCCTATATTTCTTTCATGTGAGAACAATGTCATATATGCCCCTCCTTTTTCTAACTTCATACGGGTTTGATTCCTTTTATCATATTTCCACTCCGCTCATTGCGTCAACTATAATAACATAAAGTTAGATATTTTTTTAAATTAATAGGTTTTTCTTGTGTCTAATGCATTGATTTTCATTTATACGCTCATTATATGTTAATAAATATTACATCGCATACAATAATATGTTTGATCATGAAAAAAACCTTCAATTCCACTATCTTAGTGGGATTGAGGCGGGGGATAATTTCTTATGATAACTTTGGAACAATAAGGTGCTAATAGCTCATATGCCGAATATACTGGTACCCATACACTGGACACTTTTAAAAAAGGTGTTTAGTGTATGGGTACTTTTTTGTATACTGAAATGAACAGTGGGGCCGAGCGTATGAGTAATAAATACTTTATAAATATGAACAAGAACAGTTATCTAACAACCCGTATGTCTTACGTGACAGTGAAAAATCAATTACGTACCTAGATGAATTCAAGAGGCTGTTTTGGTATTCCTTTAGCATGTAAATGGAATAAAGTTCGCCATCATGTTCATATTCGTCATTGCGACTCTTTCCGCCATTCGAAAATCCAACTATACCGCCAGATGTATTTTCTGCAGCGAATATTTTTTCGTGAAGCGCTAATTCCTCATTCTTCTTTCAACCGTGAGGCTGTGTATATCTCGTAGACTATCTATAGTGAGCTGATTTATGTAATTCTGTCGTTGTTGGGAGTTAATTCAGTAGAAGTCCTTTGACGACGCTTTAGCGCAAAAAAATAAAAAAACAATGCAGATACAACTCACATTGTATCTGCATTGCAAGATTATAACGCTTACCAAGGAGTATCAGAAGCTTTCATTGTAATTGTTCCTTTTGGCGTAGCTGTCCCAGCGTAAACAGTCACTGTATAAGTACCTGAAGGAACAAGTGGATTACTATCATTATTATAGTAATTTCTTCCCACTCCATCTGCTGAAATGGTTTGATTAAAGATAACTGTCCCCTTAGCATAATGCTTTACTTCAACTCTGAAAGATTGTGACCCTGTATTTTTTAAATACAAGTTAATATTTGGATATCCACTCTGTACAGTCCATTGACCAGTCGGGTTTGGATTAGTATTGTTTGTTAAATCCATATTAAATGTTACGGGTTGGATTGCCAAAGGAGTAACAATGACCTCATTTTCTTTGGATGCTGTATCGTCATTTGCCGAAACAGTACTAGCAACTCCAGTAATAAGTGAAATAGATAATACACTAGCACCAAAAAGGAGTCTGTAAAATAGATTGTGTAAACTCCCAAATCTATTAAAATAGATATATAGGAAGGTTGGGGAGCACACATGGGATTATGGACAAAAGAAC
>NZ_JBNPWS010000042.1:0-41438 GCF_050433705.1 Paenibacillus sp. DS2015
CCTCCTTTTTCACTAGATGATAAAGGAAGGTTTAGAAAATGGCAGTGAAAGATTGTAGGATTTAAAAAGCTACCGCGTAGCGGTTTAGTTCAACACTGCATTTCTGCTGCGTCGCTGACGCTCCTTGGTCGCCAAGAGGATTATCGTAGAAGTGGAATCAGGCGACACATCCAACCAGCTAAGTGGCAGAGCCACCCGGACCTACGGTCCTTGAGCCGTTCGGACGTCAGAAATGCGCAACGTTATATGAAATCAGCGCAAAATCAAAATTACTAACCAAATTATGAAAGCGTTAACGAACAAGTTGTTTAAGGGAGGTTATTTATGCAATATGCGATAAGGGTAGCTACTGTAAATGATATTGATGGACTCTGCTCAATAAGAAATAATAAAGACTTATTTAACTCATACCTAACACAGCAAGAGAATAAAGAAGCAATATTGTTCGTTGCTGAAATGGATAATATGGTATTAGGGTTCGGTGTTCTACGATTAACAGGAAAATTGATTCCTAAGTTAAGTGATTTGTATGTCAAACAAATGTACCGTGGGAAAGGCATAGGTTCAGAACTGATAAGATATAGAGAACGTCTTGCAAAGGAATTAAGTTATATCGAAATGTATGTTAGCGTTGACCCTATTGAAAATCCCAATATGATTAAGCTAATTTCTAAACACGGATATTATGCTATTTCGGCACCGTATTCAAAAAACGCTATATACTTCAATGAAGATGGCTCAAGTTTTAAGAAGACATATAAAAGGATTGACTTAAAAAAACTACTTATCGAAGGAGATAAGTAAAATAACGAATGTGTATCGAAGAAGGCGCTGACATCATATAACACTCTGGATTGGTTGCGCAGTTGCCCGAAAAAAAGACCTTCAGTATGAAGTCTTTGAATAACGATATCATATGAGCTAAATAAATTTTTTGAGTTCTTTTGGCAAAGCCTCGTAACTCAATTGAAAATGTTATGGATTGAATCAAATCTTGCATATATGAATACCTCCTTTTTCACTAGATGATAAAGGAAGGTATGGTGAAATGGCACTAAAGGATTGTGGGATTTAAAAAGCTACCGCGTAGCGGTTTAGTTCAACAATGCATTTACGCAGGGAGTGAGCCCTTGGTCTGCGGAAAAGAGTTCGGTGAAGCATTTGCAGGAAGACAACCCTATGAGGCTAAGTCTTCCTTCCGGCGCTGATGAGCCTTAAGCCTCTTGGGTTTGTGAACGCGTTATATGAAATCAGCGCAATACAAGTAAAACATATGGAGGTACATATGAATGATATTCTTTGATTTGGATGAAACATTATTCGATTTTAAGTCGGCTGAATACTCAGCTGTAATTGCGTTTTATAGACAATTTCAAGAATCTTCAAAATGTAATGCATTGGATTTTTATTATCTTTGGTGTTCAATAGGAAAGAAACATTTCGATAGATTTTTGCTTGGCGAGTTAAACTTTGAGCAACAAAAAATTGTAAGAATGATTGATCTTTATCAATCGTTCGGCATTAAGATTGATGAAAAAAGAGCCATGGATTATTTTCAAGTTTATCTCAATTACTTTGAAGAAAATTGGATAACATTTAATGATGTAATTCCTTGTCTAAATAATCTTAAAGAATATCGTTTAGGCGTCATTACAAACGGTGATTCCTCGCAACAAAGACAAAAGCTTGAAAAAATAGGTATACTTTATAACTTTCAGTTCGTTATAGCGTCAGGAGATATTGGAATCTCAAAGCCTAACGCAGAAATATTTTTACATGCATGTAAGGTGGTACAAGAAAAGCCGGAAGATTGTTTCTATATAGGGGACAATTTAAAAACGGATATATTACCTTGTGAGAAGACTGGAATGAAGGGGATCTGGTTGAATAGAAATGGTGACAACTCAAATTCTCATATTAGAACTATTAATTCATTAAAAGACCTGCGAGAACAGCTATTTTGAATGTATACACTAACTTCATATAACACCATATCATGCTTCGGGCATATATATTGATCTTGCTATGGATCTTCAGAGAAGAGGATTCAGGAGACACATTGATTTTCCTAAGATAAGAGCAATTTAAGGGAAATCAGCGGGGTAATGCACGAACGGTATGTGAAATCGATGAAACTAAGAAAATTCTAGGGGTCTGATTGAAATGAATAAAAAAATATCACGTAACAGTATTTTATTGACATCGTATCTTGTAGTAATCATTTTCTCAAGTATAATCTTTATTCCAAGTTTTGAACTTTGGGGTTCAGAAAAAGACATTAGAGGATATAGTTATGTATTTCTTTTTAATTTAATTGTAGATCGAGAAGAAGTAGACGGATACCTAGTTTTTTATCAAATTGATTATTTAAGAACACTGTATACAATTGGAATTATTACTTTGGTATTTTCTGTTGCTTGGAAGCTCTTTGCTCTATGGGATAAAGAAGATAAGGAAGATGAAGCGAAAATCAGTGAAATGCAGCAATAGGCAAAGAAAAAAATAGAAATGGGGCTTCAAGATGAAAGGCAAATCGAAAAATAATTTTTTTTTATTGATTTTGAGTTGCCTTATATTTTCATTGTTATGTAGCAATGATGGATCCAAAACACTTTACCAAAAATTCGAAATAAATAACTACTATGCTTCTTTATTTTTAGATGTTTTAGTCAACTTATTTGCAGCTCTTTTTATACTTAAGGTAGTTTCGAAATTGAAATTTTTTGAATGCTATCGTAATTTTATGATGAAGTACTTTAATCGAAGAACAGGGAATTTTATTAGCTATATAGTTATTTTAGTATTACTCTTGTTATTACTTTTACCTATAGTGCTTTTTATCGAGCCTGAATATATTGTGACTTTCATAGGATATCATTTGTTGTTTGTATGGATTTTTTTAATAGATAGTTTTATAAATACAGAAACATCAGAAGACAATAAATAAGGGGAAGTGCTGCACAGTTACTGTAAGAACACAAATAGCGAGTAGCAGCTAAATATCGTTAGAAGAAGAGCACTTAGTCCAGTAGGCTAGGTGCTCTTTTGTATTGCTGACAACCTAATTTTTCAGGAAGAGAGTAGCAGAATTATAGTTGAAACTTTCCCTGTAACCAAACCGAAAAGAATGGTGTTTTTAATAACTAATGTTGAAAAAATTGGATAATATGGTTGTATAAATGGTAAATCTAATCATGGTAAATGTAATATCTTGCTTAATACATCCAGTTGGTTATAAGATAATGGCAATAACACTAATCGGGGGATATACATCATGGAGGGTTTGGCAACAATATTAGTTCTATTGTCGATGGTTGGATTAATCTTAGCTATTACTGGGATAATCAAAGGAAGTATTAAATTTCTTGGAATAAAGGATAGGAAAAATAGCAGTTATCTTTTAATTGCTTCTATTATATTAACTGTTATTGGTAGTTTACTACTTCCTGTAGATAACAGTACAGTTGCTCTTCAGACGCATGTGTCGCAGAAAGAGGAAGTAGTTGTCACTTCCGCTAATAAGGAATCAGCAGAAAATGAAAGACCAACAGCTATTAATCAAACGCCAGATAGTGACCGTGAGACAACGGATAATAAACAAGTTGAATTATCACCAACGACAACAATAAAAGTTGAGGCAACCAAAGCGGCTTCGACGAAAGAAGTGAAAAGCGCGACAGAGACTCCTATAACACCTACAGGTACTCTCAAAATACATTATATAGATGTTGGACAAGGCGCATCTCAATTAATATTAACACCTAACGGTAAAACAATGCTTATAGACGCTGGTAACAATGATGATGAACAGCGTGTGGTTAACTACCTTAAAGAACAAGGTGTAACTAAGGTTGATATTCTTATTGGTACACATCCAGATGCTGATCATGTGGGTGGTTTAGATGCCGTAGTGGATGCATTCGAAATGGGTAGCATATACATGCCGAAGGTTTCTTCTAATACAAAAACATTTGAATCGGTACTAACGTCCATAGCCAATAAAAATTTGAAAGTCACCACGGCAAAAGCGGGAATTGATCTCTCACTAGATGAACAAATTTCCCTGAAAATATTAGCTCCAATAAATACGTATGACGATGTGAATAATATGAGTGCTATTCTAAAGCTTACGTTTGGAGATACCTCATTCCTCTTTACTGGTGACGCAGAAGTAGAAAGTGAAAATGACCTACTCGATGAGGGTACTCTTTTAAAATCAGATGTGCTGTTGGTTGGGCACCATGGTTCTAACTCTTCTACAAGTCAGTCATTCTTAGATGCAGTTAATCCTAATTATGCGGTAATTCAAGTAGGTAAGAATAGCTATGGTCATCCTACAAGTAAAATTCTAAAACGACTTACGGATAAAAAGATTAAAATATATCGAAATGATGAACAGGGTACGATCATCTTTGCAACGGATGGAAAGAAAATTACAGCGTCACAGACTGAATCGAAGGTAACAACAACTAAACCAACGGTATCAGAAGTTCCTACAACCACTCCTAAGTCCGTTGAGAAGTCGAAGCAGGAATCAGTCACCTACGCAAATTGTACGGCTGTCAGAGATGCAGGGAAGGCTCCATTGTATAAGGGGGATGCTGGTTATAGTACGAAGCTGGATCGTGATAAGGATGGGATTGCTTGCGAGTAATGATTAGGAGGTCTTATTTATGAAGGGTATAGTTGATCGATTTGAAGGAGATTACGTTGTCATTGAGATTGAGGGTCAGACAAGAGACATTGATAAATCTGATGTAGCTGTATCTGTCAAAGTAGGAGATGTCGTTATATTCGTTGCTGGAGTATGGAAGACGGATGCAACGGAGACAGGACAACGAGAACAGCAGATTAAGAAGCTTATGGATGATGTCTGGGAAGATTAATCCTATTAAAATAATAATTAAATATCCTACACTTGTTTCTTTATGTTTATTTGTAGTGTGGTGTAGGTGAATAGCCGCTTATAACTAAAAGTAGGGCGTTGTGTGCCCTACTTTTAGTTTGTTTTCTACCATGCTATTCACGACCCCACCATCATGAGAAACTACATTTACCGTTAGTGCCATATACCACATAAATATAAGATACAAAGTTAGTAATAATCCTGTTGCTACTCTCATTTCCCGGAAAATCACCCTCTATAAATATCCAAAAGATTATTCTATCATTTTTAGCAATTCATGCAACCCATAGATATCACCGCAATAAGCGGTATATAATCAAGAAATATGAGGGTAACAGAGATTAGATTGGACAATCCGTTCGTGTAGCGGTCATCTATCAATTCTATATATTTTACGTACAAAGGAGTAATTAACCATGATTGAGTTCGAACATATACATCATATAAGTTTAGCTGTAAGAGATTTGGAGAAAGCTAAGAGATTCTATTCCGACATCCTTAAATTTCGTGAGATTGAACGTCCAGCATTCAATTCCAAAGGGGTGTGGTATGCGATTGGTGATCAGCAACTACATCTTCTTGAGCACCCAACAGGTGAGACATTACGTACACGCGGAGTCGATACTACAGACGGTCATTGTGCAATATGGGTTAAAAGCTATCAACAGACCATCCAATGGCTGGAGTCAAACCACATTACTTACGAAGCTAGACCGAATAGTATTGCTGGGTTTGCTCAAATATTTATTCTGGATCTAGATCACAATATCATTGAGTTCGCAGCTAACTATGATTCATAAGATAGATTCGTCTATAGAATAAAGCGAGGAGTATGGAGATGAATACATCTGAGTTTCAACAATATGTAAGTGAGTTTAGTAAAGTTAAAGGATTCGACAAGAGTTCTATTGAGCAAAGAATGTTGTACCTCATGACTGAAGTGGGGGAGTTGTCTAAAGAGGTATTGACTGTCTCTTTTCACCCAGATGAGGAAACGAAAGAGAACTTGGGATTCGAGATGTATGATGTCGTATGGAATATCTTCGATTTAGCCAATAAGCTAAATATTGATTTAGATCAGGCCTTCACAAAGAAACAGGAAATCAATGATAAAAGGACTTGGAAATAGGGTCAGGAATCTCAAAATTCACACGCAAAAAGCATGGTAATCTATCATGCTTTTTTTGTGCTTTTTCAGTAATGGAACAGGCATTCCCACACTGTAACAATTTGCTATATTAGTTACAAACTTTTTTCTGGAAATATTGCTAAAATAAGCATAGGATAAGAGGGAAAGAGGAAATAACAAGCATATAGAATCAACTAAAGGAAAAATTATTCCCAAATATAAATGAAGAAGGTGAGTCATCCTTGAAAAGAAAATGGATTATCGCTACAACGGCTGCGTGTGTATTATTTGGTACCTCTGTGATGGCTTTCGCTTCTAATCCCATAAAATTAATGATCAATGGTACGGAACATTATACTGAGGTTTCCCCACAAATTATGAATGGACGAATTATGGTTCCTCTCAGCGTGATATCGAATGTGTTTGGTAAGGAAACAACTTATGATAAGAATGCTAAGAACGTGAATATAAAGGATATTCAAGGTAAGATCATTGCTGAATCAGAATCAGGAGAAATGAAAATTACTGCTAATCAGGGAGAGTATGGCATTTATGAACAACTGACGCTTGTAACGACAAATTTCAGTCGAAGTTTACGTGGAGGTTATAATGTTGTCAACCCTTCCTATGCCCCAGAGATCATATCAGCGGATGTAAATGGGGATGGCAAAGACGAGATCGTGATTATTCTAACCACGGGTTATGGTACGGGTGTATATCAAAGTGAAGTTCGAGTATTGGAAGGGGATACAGGAATTGAAATTCATACGGAGGATGCATTATCCGTATTTAGGAAGCAATTCAGTAAAGGTCAGGCGACAGCTAAAGGCATTGAATTTGATCTGAATAAGCAACATATGGTTATTGCTGATGCTGAAGTAGGCGCAGAGAATAAGGAGACAACCCAAGAAATTGGGCTTGGTGGCATTATTAAATATGAAGTGGAGAACAACATACTGAAGGCAACAACAGCTGTCCCAAGATTTCTCTCGGATTATATTGGTGAGCTGCAGGTCCAGTATGTGTTCAAGGATGATCTCTTACAAGGGGGAACGGCTACTTTTATAGGATATGAAGACTAGCGGCCTATTGTATCTCGTTGGCTAGTCTTTATCCGAATATGTAACTGATATATACCATAATGAGTAGACCAATAATGAAGGAATACGTTGAGGGTCTTTCATAGCCATGACTATGACTTTCTGGAATCAATTCTTTATAGACAATGAACATCATAGCACCCGCAGCAAAGGCTAGTCCGTATCCGATTAAGGATTCGACGTAGCTAGCAGCGAAATAACCAATAATGGCAGAGATCACTTCCATAAATCCAGTTACAGCAACGAGGAGAAAAGCATTCAGCTTCGATACATTGGAGTTGAGAAGAAATACGGCAAGGATAAGCCCTTCTGGCATATTCTGAGCTCCGATGGATATCGCAACCATGGGTCCCAGACTCTCATTCTGGCTAGCGAAGCTAAATCCTGTACTCAGTCCCTCTGGAATGTTATGAATAAAGAGGGCGATCAGCACTAACAGTGATTTGGAATCAAAGGTGCTGATTCCTGAATCGTTCTCTACATCGATATGTGGAATGTTCTTTTCAATGACATCTAATACGATAATGCCGAGCATGAAACCGATCGTTAATACCCAAATGCCAGATTCATTAATCGCTTGTGGCATGAGTCCAAAAGTGGAGGCAGAGACCATAATTCCTGCTGTAAAGGCGATAAGGATATCTTTCCATTTCTCAGAGAGACTTTTTACAAACAAGAGGGGGACTGCACCTAATATTGTAGCCATAGCCGATATGAAACTTCCAAGTATAGCTGTTTCCACGGGAAAACTCCTTTGTTTATTCGACGGGTTAAGATCAAGTAATATGACTTTGTTGTTCTATAGTGGAGGGTTAGCGTGACATTTACGGCACACAGGGTAGTACGTCTCGTTCCCACCAATCTGGATTTGTTCTCCGGTGTAAACCGGCTTCCCATTCTTAACACGTAGGGTCATTGTCGCTTTACGCTCACAGAACCAGCAGATCGTCTTCAACTCTTCTATTTTGTCTGCATAGATTAGCATATGCCTGCTACCCTCAAAAAGATTATTCTGAAAGTCATTTTTTAACCCAAAACCCATGACGGGTACATCAAGTTCATCCACAACCCGAACAAGCTGCTGAATCCCTTCTTGACTCATGAACTGACATTCATCTACGAGTACACAGGAAGGTTTAGGTTGATATTTCTGAACAATGCTAAAAATATCTGTATCTGGATATACAGGAATGGCTTCCCGTTTAAGACCAATTCTAGAGGAAACATAACCGACTTCGTCTCGATCATCCATAGCGGAAGTGAAAAGTAAAACATGTTTGTTCTGTTCCTCATAATTATGGGCGACCTTTAGAATTTCAATCGATTTCCCACTGTTCATAGCTCCGTATTTGAAAAATAACTGTGCCAAGGTTTCCGCGTCCTTTCAAACCTACTTTTTTGTCATTTCTTCATAATAACAAAACTCGATTGATATAAACAGTACCAAAATAGAGTTGATTCTATATAATTAACGATTTCCATACTACGAATCATTGAAGTTCCTGTCCTAGAAGTGTTATGGTTGATAAGGTGAAGTTAAGCATAAACGGAGGAACAACAATGAATGATACATTAGAACATTATAAAGAGCGGATTGCTGTTATAGAGAATCAAGGGAATCAAGATCCAGACATGTTATTGTTACTGAACCATCTGGTGGAGGACTTGGAGAAATGTTATCAGCAGAATCTTTCCCTAAGAAAAGCGGTATTGAAATCTAATTCCAAAGAGTCCAGAATGTCCACGAAGCTTCGTGATGCACTCATGGAATAGACGAATACTACGTTGTCACCTGATGATTAAGATGTTATTGAAGTATTATGTCTAATTATGCTTACAAAAAAACCCGAGTAGTAGTGGAAGTTAGCCCTGTTGAGAAGGGATACCTCCATGCTATGCCGGGTTGTTGATGTTGGGTTGTTGGGTTGTAAATTACGACGGTTGTACAGGTGACTTGGATTCTTGGGGTTTGCGCTTTTGTTTAAAGCGGGGTCCAACATAATTACGTTTGCGGTCGCGAGACAATATCCAACCTCCAAGGAAGGCCATTCCTGCAGCAAAAAGGAGTAATCCTCCTCCAAAATGTAGCCATTGAAAATTCGGGTCTATAACCGAGTCATCCCCATGAAGCACAATATACTCGTATATAGAATCTTTCATCATTAGAAATCCGACCATGGCCATCAGACCTGGAACAACTAGAATGATAATGGCGATGAAGCGGGTAATAAGCAATTTCATAGCTGAAATCCTTCCTATGGTTGAAATGTTGATCTCCTTGTATCATAACGTGTTCGTGTTTGTCTGTCCATTTGTGAAGTGTCAGACATTTGTATTGCAGACAAAAGAGAGTACAATATAAATTAGAAAAAATGAATTCGTGGAGGGTGTTTATGTCTATTACTTGTGATGTTGCAGTGCTTGGTGGGGGAACGGGTGGATATGTCGCTGCTATACGCGCGGCCCAACTGGGTAAAGATGTCGTCATTATCGAAGAGGACAAGCTCGGAGGAACATGTCTGCACAGAGGCTGTATTCCTAGTAAGTCTTTGTTACGTAGTGCCGAAGTATATGCCGAAATTAAAGAGAGTGAAAGTTATGGGATTGAAACGAACGGAGCAACATTAGTATTCCCTAAAGTACAACAACGAAAGACGGATATCGTGGAGAAGTTGCATCAAGGTGTGCAATATCTCATGCGTAAAAATAAAATAAAAGTACTCTACGGCAAAGGACGCGTGACAGGACCTTCTATTTTCTCACCAAAAAGCGGAGGCGTAGCCGTGGAATTGTCCGATGGAGAGATGGAGACAATCATTCCAACGAATCTAATTATTGCAACGGGCTCAAGACCGCGGGTTCTGCCAGGTCTAGAACCAGATGGGATATACATTCTAAGTAGTGATGAAGCGTTAGTGATGGAACAGTTACCTAAATCTATGGTGATCGTTGGTGGCGGGGTTATTGGTGTGGAGTGGGCCTCGATGCTGAACGATTTCGGTGTGGAAGTGACGATTGTTGAAGCTGCGAATCAATTACTTCCTTTAGAAGATGAAGATATCGCGCGCGAACTTCACAACCTATTTACGCGCCGCGGAATTAAAGTGATAACAGGCGGTCAGGTACTTGCAGATACATATGAAGTTCAGAATGGACATGTTTCTATAGGAGTGAAAATTGGAGAACAGCAACAGATCCTTGAGGCTGATCAGTTACTAGTATCGATTGGCAGACAAGCGAACGTGGAGAATATCGGAATTGAGAATACGGATGTTCGTACAGAGCGTGGTTTCATTGCTGTTAATTCCTTCATGCAGACGGGTGAAGCGCATATTTATGCGATTGGAGACGTGATTGGTGGCTTACAACTAGCCCATGTGGCAAGTCACGAAGGAATAGCCGCTGTGAACCATCTAGCGGGTGAAACGGTGCATTTGTACCCATCTCATCTTATTCCACGATGTGTATACACGAGACCTGAAGTTGCGAGTGTAGGTTACACAGAGAAAGAATCACGAGCATTAGGTTATGATGTGAAAGTAGGGAAGTTTCCTTTTCAAGCGATAGGGAAATCCTTAGTCCAAGGTAGTAAAGATGGATTCGTTAAAGTTATCGCAGATCAGAATACCAACGATATTCTGGGTGTCCATATGATTGGTGTTCATGTTACGGATCTTATTAGTGAAGCGGCTTTAGCTCAGGTCCTTGATGCTACGCCTTGGGAAGTAAGCCAGATGATTCATCCACATCCGACCTTGTCAGAAATTATGGGTGAGGCCATGCTTGCTGTAGATGGGAAAGCGATAGGGTTGTAGAATGTAAGCTAGAAGAAGGGTTCATTTCATTCGAGTACACTCAATAAAGGGTAGTTTAATTCCTTGTTGTACATCGATGTGATCAAATGGGCTTTTCTTTTTGGGGGTAATAGGATTATAATAAGGTTAAGCCTAGTCTTAGTACCTGGTTATAAGATCAGATCAGAGAAAGGGAAAGGCGCTATGAATAAGGAGGTATCTCCCATGAATGATAATAAGAATACTACGAATGTGAACCAACATGAGCAACTTGGGCTAAGTGATGGACAAGTGATTGATATGTACAGATATATGCTACTAGCACGAAAGTTCGATGAGCGTAATTTACTGTTGCAACGCGCGGGAAAAATCAACTTCCACGTGTCTGGTGTAGGTCAGGAGACGGCTCAAGTGGCGGCAGCCTTTGCCCTTGATCGAGAGAAGGATTATTTTCTTCCCTATTATCGTGATTACGGATTTGTGCTTGCTGTGGGTATGACTCCCCGTGAGTTAATGCTATCTGCCTTTGCTAAAGCGGAAGATCCTAATAGTGGTGGACGACAAATGCCGGGACATTTCGGAAGCAAACGTCTTCGAATTGTCACAGGTTCAAGTCCGGTTACGACTCAGGTACCGCATGCGGTTGGGTTAGCACTTGCTGCCAAGATGAAGAAGAAAGACTTTGTTTCGTTCGTTACTTTTGGGGAAGGTTCGAGTAATCAGGGCGACTTTCATGAAGGTTGTAACTTTGCAGGTGTACATAAATTGCCTGTTATTCTAATGTGTGAGAACAATCAATATGCCATTTCCATTCCCCTTCACAAGCAAATTAGTGGCCGAATTAGCGATCGTGCTCTAGGGTATGGATTCCCAGGGATCCGGGTAGATGGAAATGATGCACTTGAAGTCTATCGTGTGGTAAAAGAAGCTAGAGAGCGTGCAATTCGAGGCGATGGACCTACGCTGATCGAAGCGATGATGTACCGACTTTCGCCCCATTCAACTTCAGATAACGATCTAGCTTACCGAACGCAGGAAGAAATAGATGATAACTGGAAGAAAGATGGCGTAGCTCGGATGAAGACTTATCTTATAGATTGTGGGATCTGGAATGAGGAGCAGGATGCAGACTTAGTAGTACAGCTTAATATGGAGCTTAAAGAAGCTATAGAATATGCTGATCGTGCACCGTTCCCGAAACCAGAGGATACACTTCTGCATGTTTATGCTGATCCCGAAGATGATGCTCAGCGTGCTAATTCTCCTAGTGAGAATGTTAAGGAGGCGAAATCATGGCAGTAATGGAATATATAGATGCGATTCGATTAGCAATTAAAGAAGAGATGGAACGTGACGAGAACGTATTTCTATTAGGTGAAGATGTTGGGGTGAAAGGTGGGGTGTTTACAACCACTAAAGGTCTAATAGATCAGTTTGGTGAGATGCGGGTCATGGATACACCTCTAGCAGAGTCCGCGATTGCGGGTGTAGCGATTGGTGCTGCGATGTACGGAATGAAGCCTATTGCTGAAATGCAGTACTCGGACTTCATGTTCCCTGCTACAAATCAGATCATTAGTGAAGCAGCCAAAATTCGCTATCGTTCTAACAATGACTGGAGCTGTCCGATTGTGGTGAGAGCACCGATTGGTGGCGGTATTTTCGGTGGATTGTACCATTCTCAATGCCCTGAATCTGTCTTCTTGGGCACACCAGGACTTAAGATTGTTGCACCTTATTCGGCATATGATGCGAAGGGATTGCTCAAGGCTGCTATACGTGACCCTGATCCAGTACTCTTCTTCGAGAATAAGAAATGCTATAAATTGATCATAGAAGATGTGCCTTTAGATGACTATATAGTGCCACTTGGCCAAGCAAACGTGCTACGCGAAGGGGATGACATTACGGTCATTAGTTACAGTATGCCCCTACATTTCTGTATGCAAGCTGCAGAAGAGATCGAGAAGGAGTCTGGCATTACAGCTCATATTCTAGATCTTCGCACGCTCCAGCCGCTGGATCGGGATGCTATTATTGCAGCGTGTAAGAAGACGGGAAAAGTATTGATTGTTCATGAAGATAATAAGACCGGTGGGGTTGGTGCCGAGGTGTCAGCTATCATTTCTGAGGAATGCTTGTATGATCTAGATGCTCCGATTACGCGCCTTTGTGGTCCTGATGTTCCTGCGATGCCGATCAGTCCACCGATGGAGAAATTCTTCTTGCTAAATAAAGATAAAGTCAAAGAAGCTATGCTTAAGCTGGCGAACTACTAGGAAGCTGAGGAGTGAGAATAAAATATGTCTAATCAAAAAAAAATCGATGTGTTTATGCCACAGCTTGCCGAATCACTCGTATCTGCAACGATTGGCAAATGGCTGAAGAAACCGGGAGATGTCATAGAACAATATGACCCGATCTGTGAAGTGATTACAGATAAAGTCAATGCTGAAATTCCGTCTACTGTAGATGGGATTATGGGTGAGCTGATTGGAGAAGAAGGTCAGACGATAGATGTAGGTCAGATCATTTGTACCATTCTAGTGAATGCCACCGACGAAGTGTCTGGAGCTGTAACATCAGCGCCTATATCGAATGCAATAGCTCAGAATGATGCTGCAACGGGAGCAGATCAGTCCATGCGTGCTAGATATTCTCCGGCAGTTCAAAGTCTAGCGCTGGATAATCAATTGAATCTAGCTGATATACCGGGAACAGGGATGGGCGGACGTATTACACGTAAAGATGTGTTGACTTTTATAGAGCAAGGGGCTTCTAGACAAGTTACACCGTCTTCCCAAGCGTCAGTACCTCAGGCGGGCTCAAATTCGCCGTTCGAAGGCATGCAGAATAGCAATCCATCAGTAACGCCAGAACAATATGTGGAGAATCAAGCTCCAGCATTACGGAATTCAGGACTCCATTTAAATGAAAGTCCTCAAATCCCGAATAATGTTGCGGCCAGTCAACAAGGCAGAATGGATACGATGATCGATATTACGCCTGTCCGGAATACGATAGCTACACGCATGCGGCAAAGTGTGTCTGAAATTCCACATGCATGGACGATGATCGAGGTCGATCTCACGAACTTGGTGCTACTTCGTAATAAGATAAAAGATGAATTCAAACGAAATGAAGGTTTTAATTTAACGTATCTTGCCTTTTTGATAAAGGCTGTTGTAAATGCGATTAAAGATTATCCTATTATGAACTCTGTCTGGGGTGTCGATAAGATTATCGTCAAACGTGATATTAATATTGCGCTTGCGGTGGGTACCGAAGATACGGTTATGACGCCTGTTATTAAAAAAGCAGATCAGAAGAATATTGCGGGTCTTGCTAGAGAGATTGAAGAACTAGCTACCAAAACACGGCAAGGAAAATTAAAGCTTGATGATATGCAAGGCGGTACGTTTACCGTGAACAATACGGGGTCATTCGGATCGGTCTTGTCCTATCCAATTATTAATTATCCACAAGCGGCTATACTGACCTTTGAATCTATCGTGAAAAGACCCGTTGTTATTAATGATATGATTGCGGTTCGCTCTATGGCTAACCTATGTTTATCTCTAGATCATCGTATTCTAGATGGTGTCATCTGTGGGCGATTCTTACAGCGTGTGAAAGAGAACTTAGAAAGTTATACTCTAGACACGAAAGTGTATTAAGATCGCTCTATTGGAATAGTCATAAGCAGAGGGTTAATTCTTCATTAAGAAAAGGCGGGACCTGCAATGCGCAGAATACTTGAGATATCTTATACACCAATGATGGACTATGGTAAGGCTTGGGATTTACAGAAAGAGTTAGTACGCCGGATTGATCTTGGAGAGCAGCAGGAAAGTCTGTTGCTCTTACAACATCCCCCGACATATACTGTGGGCTCACAACGTCATCCTGAGCATCTTCTTCTGAGTAAAGAACAATTACAGGAACGTGGGATTGAATTGTTTGAAATTGACCGTGGTGGAGATATTACATATCATGGACCTGGCCAATTGGTGGGTTATCCTTTATTGCTATTAGACGGACAAATGGGCTTGGATCTACATGGATATTTGCGGAATCTTGAACAAGTCATGATAAACTTCCTCGCTCAGTATGGAATTGAGGCAGGACGTAAACCGAAATACACAGGGGTATGGGTTGGGGATCTCAAAATTTGTGCCATAGGTGTTAAGTTTAATAAATGCCGGAAGCAAAGAGGTTTTGTGACAAGTCATGGATTTGCTTTTAACGTTAAATCAGGAATTCAAGATGAAGGGTTTCAAGGTATTATTCCATGTGGAATAGATAGCTTCGGGGTAACTTCATTAGAGGATTGTACCGGTAGATCGTTCACAATGAAGCAAGTCGCGGATGAAATTATTCCTTTATTTACCGAAGTATTTGATCAGTATGAAGGGCAGTGTATTCGAGAAGATGTGAGTTGATCAATCACAGATTAACGCCTTCGTCGTCCCCCAAGGACGACTTTCGTTATTTAGAATGTTCGTACTTGCTAATATTGAACAAAGCCCGTTGATTAACGGGCTAAAAGAGTTCAATGACCATGAGCAGAGTAGAACCTAACATGGCTATTAACATGAGATAAATAATGACACGGAACCATTTTTTACGTTGCATGAGTAACTCCTTTATGTTTGGATTAATCTAAATTTTAGGCACAGGCAAATCTAGTCTTATTATAACGTATCCACGAGAGAGAGGGAAGTCCATTGATTTCACAAGAGCGAATCGTTAAAGAATTTATGGAATTAGTTCAAATAGACAGCGAAACGACGCAAGAACAGGAAGTCTCTGTGATCCTTAAGAGAAAGTTTAGTGAACTTGGGCTACATGTTGTAGAAGATAATAGCCAAGAGTTAACAGGCCATGGTGCAGGTAATTTGATCATCACTTGGGAAGCCGATTCATTAGAGAATGCTCCGCATATTTTCTTTACTTGTCACATGGATACTGTTACGCCTGGTAAGGGTATTAAACCAACACTTCATGAAGATGGATGGATTACTAGTGATGGCACAACGATCCTTGGTGCAGATGATAAAGCGGGTGTAGCTGCTCTTTTGGAAGCGATTCGTGTGATCCAAGAACAGAAAATTCCCCATGGTCAGGTTCAATTTATTATTACAGCGGGCGAAGAATCCGGCCTCAAGGGTGCGCGTTCATTCGATCCTACAAATATTGATGCCGCATTCGGATATGCGCTGGATTCTAATGGGGAGATTGGTGCAATTGCTGTAGCTGCTCCTACCCAAGCCAAAATCAAGATGAGTATTACAGGGAAGTCTGCTCATGCAGGTGTCAATCCTGAAGATGGGATCAGTGCTATTCAAGTGGCTTCTAAAGCGATAGCACGTATGAAATTAGGTAGAATTGATCATGAGACGACAGCGAATATTGGAAAATTCTTCGGTGGTGGAGCTACTAATATTGTGTGTGACTACGTGGAGTTGGATGCAGAAGCACGTAGTATCGTACAAGAAAAAGTAGATAAGCAAATAGCAGATATGCGAGAAGCACTAGAAGTAACAGCTCGTGAGTGTGGCGCGCAATGTGAATTCGTGGGCGAGATCGTCTACCCTGCTTTTAACTTTAATGAGAACGATGCTGTTGTACAACTTGCTGAACGTGCCATTACAAGCTTAGGATTGACGAGTCGTTTATTCCATTCGGGTGGAGGTAGTGATGCCAACATTTTTAACGGTTTTGGTATTCCTACCGTGAATTTAGCTCTTGGCTATGAAAATATTCATACAACAAAAGAACGGATTAAAGCCGCAGATATGGCAAAAGCAGCTGAAGTTGTTGTTGCGATCATTCAAGAATCCGGTAAAGAAACAGCAACCAAGGGGAAATAACCCTCGGGATATTCTATATAGATCACAAGAAGCCTGACCTCCAGTGTTATCGAAGGTCAGGTTTCTTTTATATGAACCCGCCTATTTCGTCTTCTCTAGCAGTTCTTTGACTGTGATGTTTTGACCCCATTGTTTTTGCCACTGTTGGAGCATGATTCTAATCTGCCAGGCTTGTCCTACCATGTGGAATGAATCCGTTGATCGATAGCTCTTCATAGGTTTTCCTTCTTTCGAATGAGGTTTGTTATAATAAGCATATGTAGGAGCTCAAACGTTCATACTTGTTTAATATCAAAGGAGGTTTTTTTTGTGGAAAATACAAATAATATAAATTCAAAGTCATCTTCGTCTTCACTAGAGGAGATCACGTTATCAACTGAATCTATCTTTCAAGGGAGAATCATTTCCCTACAGGTGGATACGGTACAATTACCTGATGGAAATACAGCTACACGTGAAGTTGTTAGACATCCTGGGGCTGTTGCTGTCCTTGCTTTACATGAAGGGAAGTTGATTGTGGTTGATCAATACCGTCAACCTATGGGGCGTTGTGAAGTGGAGATTCCAGCAGGAAAGCTTGAACCAGGAGAAGATCCACTGGAAGCGGCTATACGAGAATTAAAGGAAGAGACAGGATATAGCTGCGGTGAAATTAAGCACCTTCAATCCTTTTATACATCCCCTGGTTTTGCAGATGAGTTGATCCACTTATATGTTACGGAGGAGCTGACTGTAGGCGAAATGGCGCCAGATGAAGATGAGTTTCTGGAAATGTCAGAAATTACATTGGAAGAAGCATACCGTTATATCAAAGATGGGCGGATTAGCGATGCGAAGACCATTATGGCGGTGTATGCTTGGCATCTCTATACGTTGACAGGTAAGTTTGGTGAATAGGTTGAGCGAAAATGAATTAAGAGATGACACGCTTAAAGCGTATTACGCAGACCTTCACATACACATTGGACGTGCTTCAGATGGGCAAGCTGTAAAAATTACAGGCAGCCGTAATCTTACATTTGAGAATATAGCTAGAGAAGCCTCTGAACGGAAAGGGATTGAGTTAATTGGTATCATCGATTGCCATTCTCCTTCAGTACAAAATGATATTATATCGAGCCTACATTCGGGAGAAATGTCTGAAGTTGCTGGAGGGGGTATTGCGTATAGAGGTACCACGATCCTACTGGGTTCTGAAATTGAAATCTATGAGCCAGATAAAGGGGCAGCACATGTACTTGCCTATTTTCCAAATCTTGAAGTTATGCAGCATTTCACGGTATGGATGAGTTCGCACATGAAGAATGTGAATCTTAGCTCGCAGCGGTTGTATGTTCCCGCTCGTATACTACAAGAGGAAATTTATGCGCGTGGGGGGTTAATGATTCCAGCCCATGTGTTCACACCGCATAAAGGGATTTACGGTAACGTGACAAGTAAAATGGCAGATGTATTAGATCTGAGTATGGTAAGTGGAATTGAGTTGGGTCTTAGTGCAGATTCTGCCATGGCAGGAACGCTGAGTGAACTTGATGATTTTACTTTCTTGAGTAATTCAGATGCGCATTCCCTTGGTAAAATAGGACGAGAGTATAATCAATTAAGATTGAGCACGCCTTCTTTTGCAGAATTCAGTAAAGCGCTGTCTAGGATCGATGGGCGAGGGGTGATGGCGAACTATGGATTAAATCCTCGATTAGGCAAATATCACCGCACCTATTGTAACCATTGCCATGCGATTGTTGAGGAATCCTCTAGTGCCGAACATTTATGTCCACATTGTGGAAGTAAAAAGGTGGTGCAAGGTGTACTTGATCGTATCCTAAGTATCGCTGATAGACAGGAAGCTTACATTCCTGAACATCGTCCACCTTATCACTATCAGGTACCACTCGAATTTATTCCTGGTCTAGGCAAGGCCACTATGGCAAGCCTGCTTGAAGTATTTGGTACGGAAATGGCTATTCTTCATCAAGCGAAGGAAGAGTTAATTGCAGAAGTCGTTGGAGCTAATATGGCCTCTCAAATCGTAATGGCACGTAGTGGCTTGTTATCCCTAACTGCTGGTGGAGGCGGAACGTATGGCAAAGTGATTAAACCGTAACTCATATGGGAGTTACATAACCCTTGAGTATCTATGAGTTTTAAAGTGTGCTGGATATGACGAATAAGAGTGGATCGAGGACAAGTCATAGTTTGTGGAAGTCTCTCATAACCTAGGAGTATGTGATAGGAAGGGAGACTCTTCAGCTATGCCATCTTTACGCCATTCTTTTAAGGATCAGACCACACTCTATATCTTTGTAGCGGTGTTATTCTTAGTAGGGGTTATCTTCGGTGCGTTAATGGTTAACGCCCTTTCGCTCGAGCAACAGCAGGATTTAGCTAGATATTTAGGTAATTATTTTGTGACTGTGGATCAGGGAAATAGTACATCTGTACAAGACACCTATTGGAGCATTGCAGGTCTACATTTGAAATGGGTAGGCTTAATTTGGATTTGTGGTCTCTCGGTCATTGGATTACCAGGGATTTTAGTTCTAGATTTTCTAAAAGGTGTACTCATCGGCTTCACCGTAGGTTATTTAGTGGGGCAATTCTCTTGGAAAGGACTTTTATTTGCCTTAGTCTCCGTTGCTCCACATAATTTATTGGTTATTCCCGTGTTGCTTATATGTAGTGTGTCTGCTATTACTTTTTCACTGCATATTATTAAGAATAGAGTGCTTATGCACCATAATAACAATTTCAAACGTCCATTTGTGAGTTACGTTGTGCTTACGTTAGTTATGGCTGTGCTCATGCTAGGGATATCTTCATTTGAAACTTGGGTTACACCAGCGATGATGCGCTGGGTAACACCCTTTATGATTTGAAATCATTGAAAACGAAAAATCACGTTCTCTGCAATATTCGAATATAGAACTAACACCTAATAGGTGTGTTCATTCACGTAAGAAAAAAAAGTCACCAATCCCAACATGCGAGCATACACTGTAAAAACGGTTTAAAGGGGACAAGTGAATGTATCTGATCTGGATATTAATTATCGGTGGGTTAATTGGTTGGTTAAGTGGCAATCTGATTGGTAGAGATGTTCCAGGGGGTATTGTTGGTAATATTGTAGCAGGTTTTATTGGCTCATGGTTGGGTACAGAATTGCTTGGAGCTAGAGGACCTGTCGTAGGCGGATTTCATATCGTTCCAGCGATCATTGGCGCTATAGTAACATTGCTTATTTACTTCGCTATTATGCGTGGGAGAGGTTTTCGCTAACGACAAAAATAGTTCACAGCCAACCGCCTAACAAGTAGGCGGTTTTATTTTGGTCTAAATAAAGGGGGGACATTGAGAACATTAATTGGTAAATCCCAACCTATAAATCCCATCTATAATCAATCTGAAGACTTCATATGGTATCCTGCGAGAGAATCCAATCGAAGTCACCTACGAATCCGAAAATGAACCCTCCAACGTTTTATTTAAAGTTAGTTTCTTAACCACAGGGAAATAATTACGTTATACCGCCATAATACACTAGCTTACAAATTTCTGTCATGAGTAATAAAATACGCTAAAATCATTAATTTTTACATATTGATACTGTTGCTGACGAATAATGATGCAATAGGGGAGGGGACACAGGTAACACCTAGGTTAATCCATTCTTCGACACTCTCATTCCTACAATAGAATGGGTTTGACTTTATTTATATAATCCCACTATAATGAAAGAAGTGATTATTAAATGCAGTAATTTCCTAGGGGGAGGGAGAAGATGCAAGCTCGGATCGATAAAATCAAACAACAATTACAATCCCAAGGCTATAAGCTGACACCCCAGCGGGAAGCAACGGTCAGAATTCTACTTGAGAATGAAGAAGATCATTTAAGTGCGGAAGATGTATTCATGTTAGTCAAAGAAATAGCTCCCGAGATCGGACTCGCTACAGTGTATCGTACACTAGAGCTTCTGAGTGAATTACATGTCGTGGAGAAAATTAATTTCGGAGATGGCGTCGCTCGTTATGACCTACGGACAGATACTGCCAAGCATCATCACCATCATCTAATCTGCGTACAGTGTGGTAGAATGGATGAAATACGTGAAGATTGGCTCGGTCCATTGGAAGAACGTCTTGATAAAGAATACAATTTTGCAGTATCTGATCATCGACTTGATTTTCATGGTATTTGCTACCGTTGTAAAGAAAAGAACGACAACAATAAAGAATCTTAAGGATTATCAATATTGATTGGGAATATGAAGCTCTCACCGGTACTGGATTCATTCGGGGGGGCTTTTTGCTTGTCCATGTAGACTATGGTGATGTCTAGTAGCAATGGAATATATGGGGACAGACCGTCATATCTTCTTGGATGAGGGGGAGTTCCTATGGTTATTTCATTGCGCAAATGTATTGGGATTCTAAAGTTTATTATTGTGTTTGTCGCATTAACTTATATGTTCTATCACATGCTAGGTTTATTTGGTCGTTGGATCACACCTGTGGATCAATATAGGATTCCTAAAGGCTATGCTGTCAAAGCATTTCAGTCTCAGGATGGAACCCGAAATGTAGAACATGCTAATATGGGTGAACGTTTACGATTCTATTATTGGTATGGTGAATAAGGTTCTGTACGCAGGATTATGTAGATTTATGTCGAAAATACTGTTAATGAAGCCCTGGAGCATTGCATTGAAAGCTTCATGCACTCGAATATAGAAGGAGCACGCTGACCATGAAACAGTATCTTGAATCCTTCATTCGATACATGGATGATGAGAGAGGGTTGTCACGAAATACGCTTGAGAGCTATGAGCGAGATTTGATACAGGTACTAGAGTTTATGAAAGCTCGAGGTATTGATTCTCCGGATCAGATCATGCGAAGCGATATCGTTCTTTTCTTGCAGGATATGAAACAGGCGGGTCGTGCAGCTTCTACAGTGACTCGGAAGATGGTATCTATTCGCTCCTTTTTTCATTATTTATCTAAGGAGTCTATTGTGGGACAAGATCCCTCTCTGGATATGGAAACTCCGAAGCTTGAGAAAAAAGCGCCTAAAGTGCTATCTATTGAGGAAATGGAGCAATTGTTAGCTGCTCCTGAATTGTCAACACCTCAGGGATTAAGAGATAAGGCAATGTTGGAGCTATTATATGCTACAGGAATGAAAGTGTCTGAATTGATCTCACTCGATATGGGGCATGTGCATACAACCCTTAGATATTTACATTGTATGAGTAGCTCGGGTAAAGAGCGTATTCTTCCTTTTAACAAAGTAGCAGCTGAACATGTCGATCGATATGTACACGAGGGTCGGGATAAGCTGACGAGGGAGAGCGGAGATGAACAGGCTCTATTCCTTAACACCTTAGGGGGTAGATTAACGCGTCAGGGATTCTGGAAACTTATGAAGAAGTATGCCAAAGAGACCGGCCTTGAGAAGGACATTACGCCTCATACACTACGTCATTCCTTTGCTTCACACCTCTTAGGAAATGGAGCGGATTTACGGTCGGTACAGGAGATGTTAGGTCATTCTGATATTTCAACGACACAACTTTACAGCTCAATAGCTAAGAAAAGTATGAAGGAAGAATATGATCATCATCATCCTCGAGGATCGATAAGGTCATTATCATAAGTACTGTTTGGATGTCACACCCGTTCTGAGAGGAATGGCATTTCTGTTGATTGGTATAATGATAGTATTGAATGATGAACACACGAAGAATGAGTGAAACCTTCATGGAAAATTCTAATGAACTTAACTTTAAGCGAATATGCATCATCGAACTAGATCGTGTTGGGATTGCGGAGCACATTCTCAGATGTGGGCGCTACAATTGCAGATAACTTTGGAGCACAAGCACTGAAAATGGAACAAGTTTATTACATCAATGAGTATAAAGAATTGGAGAGATTACAGATGACGAATTCAAATCAGGCCATTAAAGAAGCAGCAGCTTATATCAATAGTAAGAGTAACATTATTCCTGAGGTAGGACTGATTCTTGGTTCAGGACTGGGTATTCTAGCAGAGCTTATAGAGAATGGTGTTACGATTTCATATCAAGATATCCCTCATTTCCCTGTGTCCACTGTAGAAGGACATGAAGGTGAGCTTTTGCTAGGTACGATAAAAGGCCGTGCAGTAGTTATGATGAAGGGACGCTTTCATATGTATGAAGGGTATGGTCCTGAAACGACAGCATTTCCAGTGCGCGTGATGAATGAACTTGGTGTGAAAAGTCTACTCGTGACGAATGCGGCTGGTGGTGTGAACACAACCTATGAACCAGGTGACTTGATGTTGATCTCAGATCATTTGAACATGACAGGAACGAATCCACTGATAGGACCGAACGATGCTGATCTTGGTGTACGTTTTCCAGATATGTCCCAAGCATATAGCCGTAGATTACGTGCGCTAGCGAAGGAAACGGCACAATCAAGAGGGTTTGATGTACAAGAAGGGGTATATGCAGGATTACTTGGGCCAACTTATGAGACCCCTGCTGAGATCGTGATGTTACGTGCGATAGGTGCTGATGCTGTTGGAATGTCTACGGTTTCCGAAGTTATTGTCGCTCGTCATGCTGGGTTAGAAGTACTTGGTATTTCATGTATCAGTAATATGGCTGCTGGGATTCTAGATCAACCCCTATCCCACGGTGAAGTGATGGAGACGACAGAACGTGTCCGTGAGAAGTTCTTAGGCCTAGTATTAGACGTTATCCCACAAATGTAACTTCAACATAGTTACAGATATGAACAAGAAGCAAGTTTCTAGATTTGAACTGTGACCCGAAAGATGGACGCTTTGAAAAAAGTGACCTTTCTTTCGGGTCTTTTTGCGTTTTTGGTCTAATTTTACTTTAAGAGTTTCTGCGTACCTCTTCAATCAGCCTCCCTATCGAAAATAATCATCACAAAGTAGTATACACTTGGAATATTTTACAGCTAACCTGACGACACTGAATGAAAGCAACAAGTTCAGTATGAACAATTACTCGTTAGGAGGGGACTTATCTTGAAAAAAATGTTACTGGGCACCGTGTTGTGCGTATGTCTTGTTTCGTTAAGCTTTCCAGTGCGTGGATTTGCTGCGGAGGAGAAAAAGACTGCAAAGGGTCAGACATCACCAGAGCTAGCGGCTAGTGCCTTATCGGCGATCTTAATGGATGCAGATACGGGTACGATTATTTATGAGAAGAACAGTCATGATAAATTACCGCCAGCCAGCATCACTAAAGTCATGACGATGTTACTGACCATGGAAGCTATTAATGATGGAAAGCTCAAACTGACCGATAAAGTGCGGACGAGTGAATATGCAGCATCTATGGGGGGGTCACAGATTTTCTTGGAGCCCGGAGAAGAAATGTCCGTGAATGAGATGCTCAAGGGAATCGCAATGGCCTCTGGGAATGATGCTTCCGTAGCGATGGCTGAGAAAATTTCGGGATCAGAGGAAGGTTTCGTACAGCTCATGAATGAGCGGGCAGCGGAGCTTGGTCTTAAGGATACTCATTTTGCCAACTGTAATGGCTTACCTGCAGAGAATCATTATTCGTCTGCTCACGATATCGCGGTCATTAGTCGTGAATTGCTTAAGCATAACGAGATTACGAAGTATACAGGGGCATATCAAGATTATTTACGTAAGGATTCCAAGAAACCCTTTTGGCTTGTAAATACGAATAAATTGGTTCGTTTCTACACGGGTGTAGATGGTCTAAAGACGGGTTATACATCGGAGGCTAAATTCTGTTTAACGGCTACAGCTGTGAAAGATGGGCTAAGAGCAATAGCGGTCGTACTGGGGGAACCCAATACAAAGACTCGGAATAGTGAAGTGTCCCAAATGTTTGATTATATGTTCTCCCAATATAGTAAGCAGCCAATCTATAAAAAGGGAGATGTGATGGGTACCGTTAAAATAAATAAAGGTAAACTTACAGAGTTGCCCCTTGTAGCAGGTCAAGATTACAGTGTTCTGATGAAAAAAAGTGGTAACAAGACCAACATCAGACATGAACTTCAATTAGAGCCTGAATTGAAAGCTCCCATTCAAGATGGACAAGTGCTAGGGAATATAGTGGTATATCAAGGAGAACAGATGGTGAAGAAATTCGAATTGAAGTCACCCACTAGAATTGAGAAAGCAGGATGGTGGACGTTGTTTAAGCGCACGACTGCCAAAATATTTTTTGTAGATTGATAGCAGTTTTCTTCTAGTTTTGTCGTGATGCAGGAATATGATTTTCATTTCTAGAACTCTTTGTTTATGACAGGGAGGAGAGTGAGCATGACGTGAACTTACAAATGGAAATGGAGCATCACAGACAGGTATTAATTGTCCGATTCTCAGGAGAACTCGATCACCATACCGCCGATCATGTGCGGATGAAGCTAGATGAGGCCATTCTGACTAAGCAAACAGATCATATTGTACTCAGTCTGAAAAATTTGCTCTTTATGGATAGTTCAGGCATAGGTGTCATTCTTGGGCGCTACAAGCTCATTAAGAGTAAGGGTGGAAAGATGGCCGTGTGTGACGCAACTCCACCGGTATATCGTTTGCTAGAGATGTCAGGAATGCTAAAGATTATGCCAGTCTATGAAAGTGAAAGCCATGCACTTACAGGTCTGGAGGTTGTGTCATGAGTGAAGATAAGACCCACGCTCCTAATTTCATGACGCTACAGTTTGCAGCGAAGTCAGAGAATGAATCATTTGCTCGTGTAACAGTGGCTGCCTTCATCTCACAATTAGATCCAACCATGGATGAACTTAGTGATATGAAGACTGTCGTGTCTGAAGCGGTTACCAATTGTATTATTCATGGATATAATTGTGATCCGACTGGAATTGTTACCATTACAGCTACGATTACTGAGGACTCTGTGACGATAACAATTGAAGACCGTGGTGAGGGGATTGAAGATTTGGAACTTGCCAAACAGCCTTTATATACCTCGAAACCAGAGCTAGAAAGATCAGGTATGGGCTTTACGATTATGCAGAATTTCATGGATGAGTTTGAAGTGTCTAGTGAGCCTGGAGCCGGAACGTCGATCAGAATGATGAAAAGGATTGAATCCAAGAAAGCTTTATATAATTAGGGGTTGGACGTATGGATGCTGATGTGAAGAAAGCTTCGCAGACTTACTTGGAGGATTCGGAAGTCAAACGTCTTATTGCGCTCAGTCACGCGGGAGATAGCGAGGCTAGAGACACGTTAGTGAATAGCAATATTCGTCTTGTCTGGTCGGTTGTACAGCGGTTCATGAACCGGGGATACGAGCCTGAGGACTTGTTCCAAATTGGCTGTATTGGACTCTTGAAATCCGTTGACAAATTTGATTTAAGCTATGATGTGAAATTCTCGACTTACGCGGTCCCCATGATTATCGGAGAGATTCAGCGTTTCTTGCGAGATGATGGTACGCTCAAGGTTAGCCGTTCATTGAAGGAAATGGCTAACAAGGTGCGTAAAAAAAAGGACGAGTTGTCTAAGGTATTGAATCGGTTACCTACGATCAAAGAGGTAGCAGAAGCACTCGGGGTGACACCCGAAGAAGTAGTATTCGCTCAAGAAGCTAATAAACCACCGACGTCGATTCATGAGACGGTTTTTGAGAACGATGGGGATCCCATTACTTTGATGGATCAAATTGCTGATGAGAGTCAGGACCACTGGTTTGATAAATTGGCATTGAACGAGGCCATAGATGGGTTATCCGAAAGAGAGAAGCTCATTGTGTACCTTAGATATTACCGAGATCAGACCCAGTCTGAAGTCGCAAATCGGCTAGGGATTTCTCAAGTTCAAGTATCCAGATTAGAGAAGAAAATACTACAATTGATTCGCGAGCAGATTGCACAATAATGAACCAGATGGCTAATCGTACAATTAAGGATGTCCTCGAAGTCTGCTAAAGACGACGGGGATATTCTTTTTTTTTGAGACTAGAAAGTTACATTTATTCTCATACTAAAGTTAAATACAAACAAAGGAGTGATTTTCGGATGTCTCATAATTCCACTCCCACGGTTTACATACAACTCAAAAAAAGAATACAGCTTCCTCAGGGAAAAGTAATAAAGCTTGGGGATATTGCGAATGTTCAGAGTGCTCCAGAATACATGAAGTTATTATTTGAACTAGAACTGGTAGCTCCGAGTAAAAAGGATGGAAATCTGCTTGTGCTGGACTTAATGCGGATTATTCCCGCAATTAAGCAAGTTATTCCGGTGGTGCAAATAGAACTTGTGGGTCAACATCACACCATTATTGAAATTATTAGTGCTCCCAAAAACCCATCCTTCGCCATGTTTATCCTTGTGTGGCTGCTATTGTTCTTTGGCGCGGCTCTGACGATTATGAATTTCCATGCGGATGTGAATATGCAAGAGGTGCAGATTCGGGTAGTGGAGATGATTACGGGAAAGCGAGACGAGCATCCATATCTTTTTCAGACTTCTTATTCGCTAGGTATAGGGATAGGAATGGTCGTCTTCTTCAATCATTTATTCAAAAAGAAATGGAATGAAGAGCCAACACCACTGGAAGTAGAGATGTTTCTATATCAAGAAAATATTGATCAATTTGTGTTGGCTGAGGAATACAAGCGGATGAATAACGAACACAAGCAGAATGAGGAGACCTAATGATTCTATTGTCTTGGGCTGTAGAAATATTACTAGGTATTGCAGGAGGAATTGCTGTCGGAAGTGGTGTGATCGCATTCATACTTGTACTTGACATCGTACCAAGACTTGCGCAACTCACGAAGTCATATGACAAAGTTCATTGGTATGAAGGAGCTTTAATCTCGGGATCACTGTTTGGAACCATTTCAGATTTCTGGCATTGGAAAGGTTCGTTCAACCCGATAATCAGTCTGATCATCGGAGGTATGCACGGTATTTTTATAGGACTCTTAGCAGCGGCTTTAACAGAAGTACTCAATGTGCTACCTATACTAGCTAAGCGACTCTGGATGAAAAATTACTTATTTGGCTTGTTAATGGCGATGGTTCTGGGGAAGGTGGCGGGTTCTCTCTTCGATTGGTATGTATACAGGAAATAATAAACAAAGAAGATGGGGGGATTGGCATGGCAGAAGATACTTCTAATAAACAAGAGGATCAGGAAATACAGAACAAAAGAGAAAATGAAAGGTCTGACACCGTTGAAGAATCGATTCAATATTGGCAAGATAGTGATGAATTTACAGGTGATCTTGAACAATTGAAAATAGTATTACGTGAAGTGATGGGACTTGAAACTTCATTCGATGTTGCATTTCGTGAGATGAGCTTTGGTGGGCGCAGAACAGGTACCTTGTTTATTAGTGGATTCACAGATAGTGACATTATGACAGAAATTCTATCGAGATTAACCTATATTAGGCACGATGAGTTGGATTCCAGTGCATTAGATAAAATATTCGTGAAATACATCCCCCATGTTCAGGTGGAAAAGGTAGATAAATTAAGTCAAGTTGTTAATAAAGTACTGACGGGGATGAGTGCTCTCTTCATTGAAGGTGAACATACCGTTCTTATTATGGATACTCGGAGCTATCCTTCCCGAAATCCAGAGGAATCCAATATTGAACGTGTGGTCAGAGGATCTAAGGATGGATTCACGGAGACACTTCTTACGAATGTTTCGCTTGTTCGGCGTAGACTGAGAGATCCAGGTCTGAAATATGAGATCGTTCAAGTTGGACGACGGACAAGAACAGATGTATGTATCGCCTACATTGATGATATCGTCGATAAAGTTCAGGTGAATGTCATTCGGGATAAAATTAAAGAAGTGGACATGGATGGATTACCACTTGGGGATAAGCAACTTGAAGAAGCTATAGTTAACAAAGGATGGAATCCATATCCGCTAGTACGCTATTCAGAAAGACCCGATGTCGTAGCTTCGCATTTACTTGAAGGTAGAGTCGTTATATTTGTAGATACTTCACCTAGTGTCATGATTATGCCTACCACCTTTTTTGATCTATGCCAACATGCGGAAGAGAATCGTCAGACTCCATTTGTAGGCACCTATTTACGTTGGGTTCGATTTCTGGGTATTTTTGCATCCATGTTTCTGCTACCACTGTGGCTTTTGCTTGTTCTTCATCCGGAATTAAAGCCACCCGTATTGGATTTCATCGGTCCACATGAGCAGGGCAAAATCCCACTCTTTGCTCAGTTCATTCTGATCGAGTTCGGGGTTGATCTCCTTAGGTTAGCTGCTGTTCATACGCCAACGGCCATTGCATCGGCAATGGGGCTCATAGCGGCGATATTAGTAGGGGACGTGGCGGTGAAAACAGGGTTGTTTGTCAATGAAGTGGTACTTTACATGTCTATAGCGGCTATTGGCATGTTCGCGACACCAAGCTATGAGCTAGGTCTTGCCAACCGTATCGTCCGTCTGGTTCTATTATTTGCCGTGGCCTTCTTCAAAGTGCCAGGTTTTATTATTGGGATCACTCTACTTATCTTATTGTTAACACTTCATCGGTCCAATAATTCTTCGTATATGTGGCCATTTATACCTTTTAATGCAAAGGCTATGGCGGAGGTTTTGTTCAGAAAGCCGGTGTTATCTACTTCAAAACGCCCTTCCTTCAACAAAACAAGAGATAATACCAGACTTAACACGGAGAAAAGTAAGGATGAGTAATAGGAGAGGAAAATACAAATGATCTGCATAATAATCCATTTATACTCATTTCACAAATCTGCTATACTGAGTTAAAATCAGTTGGAATATTATTATTCCATAATAAGTGGGGGATTGTCTGAAATGTTCTTACATGGTACAAGCAAAATAAATGATAGTGGACACTTAGAAATTGGTGGTTGTGATGTTGTTGATCTTAAGGCTAAATTTGGTACACCTCTTTATATTGTAGATGAACAATTAGTTCGTCAACGCTGTAAAGAATATGTTGAGGCGTTTCAAGCATCTGGATTGAAGTTTCAAGTGGCGTACGCTAGTAAAGCATTCTGTGTTATGGCCATGTGTACAGTGGTGGAACAAGAGGGAATGTCTTTAGATGTTGTATCTGAAGGTGAATTATATACAGCAATACAAGCTGGTTTTCCGGCAGCAAGAATCCATTTTCATGGAAACAACAAAACTCCGGATGAAATTGAAATGGCTATTGATGCGGGAATCGGTTGTTTCGTAGTGGACAATTTGGTTGAACTACATCTTTTACAGGCTATAGCATTAGAGAAAAATGTGCATGTTAATGTATTGCTACGGGTAACACCAGGTGTTGAGGCTCATACGCATGAATATATTTCAACAGGACAGACGGATTCTAAATTTGGTTTTGATATCGGAAATGGCTCTGCCTATGAAGGTGTAGAGGTTACTTCTAAACAATCCCATTTAGAGTTACTTGGAGTCCATTCTCATATTGGCTCACAAATTTTTGAGGTTGAGGGATTCCAACTTGCTGTTCAAAAGGTTGCTGAATTTGCACAAGGTGTAAAGACCGGACTTGGTATCGTATTTAAAGTTGTTAATTTAGGTGGAGGATTTGGGATTCGTTATGTGGATGGCGATACACCACTAAAAGTCTCCCAGTACGTCAAGGCAATTACGGATGCTGTCAAAGAACACTTTGCGAAGATCCAGTCTGAGCTGCCGGAAATTTGGGTAGAGCCCGGTCGTAGTATTGTAGGGGACGCAGGAACAACTCTCTATACCGTAGGTACGAACAAGAACATTCCAGGTGTCCGTAAATATGTAGCAGTTGATGGAGGCATGACAGATAACCCACGCCCAGCCCTATATCAATCCCATTATGAAGCAGTACTTGCCAATCGCGCGCTTGAAGAAGCACAAGAGACCGTATCGATTGCTGGTAAGTGCTGTGAGAGTGGCGATATGTTGATTTGGGACGTGAAGCTACCTGAGGTAACTAGTGGCGACTTGCTGGCAGTAGCTTGTACAGGAGCATACAATTATTCGATGGCAAGTAACTACAATCGTATTCGTCGTCCAGGAGTTGTCTTTGTGAAGGATGGTCAAAGTGATCTTGTTGTGAAACGTGAGAGCTTGCAGGATATTGTTGGTAATGACCTTGTTCCAGAACGGATTGCTAAACAAGCTGTAACGAAATAATTCAGGTTGTCGTTATCGTTATATATCAGAAGGGATCACGTTTACGTTACTATTGATGTAGCGTAAGGTGTTATCCCTTTTGTTCTTGTGTAGAGACTGTAATGAATTAATTTTGAGTTCATTCCGTCTTTTTTTGCTTTCAGGTACCTATTCATAGTAAACTATAGGATGTCTGTTAATGATCTCCTTTTCAGAATTACATAACAGATAACTTCTAAGTGAATGATTTGATAAGTATTGAGTTTAAATTGAATTACACAATATTTTAAGGGGATGGAATCATAATGAAAAAAGGAACAATTGAATTAGAAAACGGTGGAGTAATCGAAATCGAGTTTTTACCAGAAGAAGCACCTAACACAGTAGCTAACTTTGAAAAATTAGCTAATAGTGGATATTATAATGGTTTGAGTTTCCACCGCGTGATCCCTAATTTTGTCGCTCAAGGGGGTTGCCCAACAGGAACAGGTACGGGTGGTCCAGGGTATACAATTAAATGTGAAGCGACTAACAACACAACAAAACATGCTAGAGGCGTATTGTCCATGGCTCACGCAGGTAGAGACACTGGTGGTAGCCAATTCTTTATCGTTTATGCTCCGCAACCACATTTAGATGGAGTTCATACCGTATTTGGTAAAGTGATCAGTGGAATTGAACATGTAGACACGATCAAAGCTAACGATAAGATGAAAGAAGTTAAGGTTTGGGACGAAGCATAAGAGTATCAAATAGCAAAAGATAGTAACCCAAATACCCTCTCATCAGAATGAAAACTGATGGAGAGGGTATTTGGGCTTGTATTCATCACTAATAACCAATAAATATGATGGGTATAAAGGGCATTGAATCAGATAGTTCATATCATTTAATAAGCTGCTTTATTAAATATAGAATAAAACTCTTGTGTTTTTATCTCTTAGGTGGTAATATTCGTACATAAATAGTTGTTCTTAAATGAACAATTTCATATTGATTTATCCTTCGGGGGCAGGGTGAAATTCCCTACCGACGGTGATGGGGTGTTGTTAGACTTTCTAATGATACGACTTAGTCCGTGACCCGTACGCATAACTTTGGCGTATGGTTGACCTGGTGAAATTCCGGGACCGACAGTATAGTCTGGATGGGAGAAGGATAAATAGCTGACGCAACTTACTTATAGTGATTTGCGGTTCATAAAAGTGAAGCAACAGAAGGTTGTGGCAATTTTCACAATGTGATGCGGATGAGGTCTATATTTCATTTTGTGTTACTTGTATTCGGAATTGTCTTTAGCTTTGTTTTTGTGTAATCTATTTATCTCCTATACTAACCCCGTTACGGATGAATTCGTTCATCTGATGCGGGGTTTTCTGTTTATACGAATCAACTTGTTATTCACATATTTCGGAGGTGATGTAGATACAATGATGGACATTATGAATGACGAATTTTATATGTCTTTAGCATTGGATATGGCGGAGCGAGCACAAGGGCAGACAGGTATTAATCCTGTTGTTGGATGTGTTGTCGTGAAGGATGGTGTGATGGTTGGACTGGGCACTCATCTCGAGCGGGGTACGGGTCATGCTGAAGTTCATGCACTGAATATGGCAGGTGAGAAGGCGAAAGGTAGCACGGTATATGTTACTTTAGAGCCATGTAGTCATTATGGAACAACACCACCGTGTAGCGAACGTTTGATCAAAGAAGGAGTGCGACGGGCCGTAGTGGCCTGCCAAGATCCGAATGTTCAAGTAGCAGGTAAAGGGATCGCTATGTTGCGTGAGCAAGGGATAGAGGTTGAAGTGGGTATACTTCAAGATCGTGCATTGAAATTGAATGAGAAGTTTATCAAGTATATTACGACAGGGATGCCATTTGTCACACTAAAAACAGCTAGTACATTAGATGGCAAAATCGCTTCGAAAAGTGGCGATAGCAAATGGATTTCAAATGAAGCGGCGCGGGAGCAAGTACATACGCTAAGACATCGGCATCAAGGTATTATGGTCGGCGTGGAGACAGTAATTGCAGATAATCCGCATTTAACAACTCGCTTGCCTGTAGATGGCTTGAATCCAATCCGAATTGTTGTAGACTCGCGCTTACGTATTCCTTTGGAGTCTCACCTTGTTAGTGATGGTCTGGCACAGACGATTGTGTTAACTACCAATGCCTCTATGGGTCATTCTACGGCTGTACGTCTTAAAGAGGCAGGTGTCACAGTGATTGCGTGTGGTGAGGGTCCACGTGTGGACCTGAAAGTTGCGTTAGCCAATCTAGGTAGATTGAACATTGGTTCTGTCCTTCTTGAAGGAGGAGGTACATTGAACGGCGCGATGCTAGAAGCACAACTGATCGATCGAATTGTACTTTATTTAGCCCCTAAAATTGTAGGAGGTTACGATGCCCCGGGTAGTTTCTCTTTTGCAGGAAGTGAACTCATGAGGGATGCTGTAAGTCTAGTATCTTTGGAAGTAGAACAATTAGGAGATAATGTGTGTATCAGTGGGATACCTGTATGGACCTAAAGCTAAAGCTGTTGACAGAGGAGGTGTTTCATCATGTTTACGGGATTAGTTGAGGAAATGGGCACGATGCGTGGGATGACTCGCCAAGGAGAAGCCATGGTGTTGCATATTTCAGCATCGGTCATCATGAATGATTTGAAGATTGGAGACAGTGTGTCCGTAAATGGTGTATGTCTTACAGCAACTTCAATAGAGACTCATTCCTTCGCTGCTGACGTTATGCCCCAGACTTTTCGCAATAGTAACTTAAAGGACCTTCAAAGTGGGAATAAGGTGAACTTGGAGCGGGCTATGATTGCCAATGGACGTTTTGGTGGACATATGGTTCAAGGACATGTAGATGGCATAGGAACAATACATCAAGTTACCCGTGAACAGAATGCGGTCGTATATGAGATTACACCAGCGAATACAGAATTATTCAAATTCGTTATCCCCAAAGGATCCATTACACTTGATGGAATCAGCTTGACTGTGGTGAGTGTGAATGATCATACATTTCAAGTATCCGTCATCCCTCATACATTGGTACAGACAGTTCTTAATCAGAAACGTGCTGGAGATACGGTGAATATTGAATGCGATGTGCTAGGTAAATATGTGAATCATTTGCTCAATTACGGGTCCAGAGGACAGCAGGATGAAGGTAAGCCATCTGGGATTAGTCAAGAGTATTTGGCTCAGCATGGATTTGCATAAAGCAGTAAAGATTGTTCGTTAAGAAATGTACAAGGAGGAATCGATGATGAGTGAAGAAATTGTTTTTGATCCTATCGAAGAAGCTATATATGATCTCATGCGTGGGAAGGTCATTATCGTTGTTGATGATGAAGACCGTGAGAATGAAGGAGACTTTATTGCCTTAGCGGAGAAGTCAACACCTGAAGTTATTAATTTCATGATTAGCCAAGGACGAGGATTAGTCTGCTTACCGATTACTCAGGAACGAGCTGATGAGCTTGATCTTAAGCCGATGGTGTCAGAGAATACAGATAATCATGGTACAGCTTTTACAGTCTCGATAGATCATAAAGATACCACAACAGGAATTTCTGCTAATGAACGTTCGATGACTGTCAAAGCGATTATGGATCCCAATGCGAAGATCCATGATTTTCGTAGACCGGGGCATATGTTCCCGTTGATTGCTAAGAAAGGTGGAGTTCTTCGTAGATCGGGACATACAGAAGCAGCTGTCGATTTAGCTATCATGTGTGGTGCATATCCGGCAGGGGTGATCTGTGAAATCATTAAGGAAGACGGTACCATGGCTAGATTGCCAGATTTAGTGGAAATTTCACGGAAGCATGATCTGAAACTTATTACCATTAAAGATCTGATCCACTATCGTAATGAGAAAGAGAAGCTTGTTACACGTGAGGTTGCCGTCAGAATGCCAACTGATTTCGGAGAATTTCAAGCGATTGCTTATACGAATGAAGTAGATGACAAAGAACATCTGGCCCTGGTCAAAGGAGAGATCGATACCACTAAGCCAGTGCTCGTGCGTGTGCATTCCGAATGTCTGACTGGAGATGTGTTCCATTCTCATCGCTGTGATTGTGGCCCTCAATTTGCCGCTGCTTTGAGACAGATTGATGAGGAAGGCAGTGGTGTGTTGCTCTATATGCGTCAAGAGGGTCGTGGGATTGGTCTGATTAACAAATTGAAGGCTTATAAGCTTCAAGAGGAAGGCTTAGATACCGTGGATGCTAATTTACAGCTTGGTTTTGCCGCAGATCTGCGTGATTATGGCATTGGTGCTCAAATCCTGAAAGATTTAGGTGTGCGCCAGATCAGGCTTCTAACAAACAACCCTCGTAAGATTAGAGGATTAGAGGGGTATGGTTTAGAAGTTGTGGAACGTGTCCCTATTCAAATGCAAGAGAATAAGGATAATACGCGTTACTTGCATACTAAACAAGCTAAGCTCGGTCATCTCATGACATTCGATGATATGGAGCAGAACGAAGATCCAAATCTATAACAATCCATCATACAATAAGAGAGGTAGTTGATTTATTATGGCACATTATTTTGAAGGTAATTTAGTATCGGAAGGTTTGAGATATGGTATCGTGGTAGGACGTTTCAATGAATTCATTACAAGTAAACTTCTTAACGGAGCATTGGACGCATTGAAACGTCACGGTGTTCAAGAAGATGAAGTAGATGTAGCATGGGTACCTGGAGCATTCGAGATACCTCTAATTGCTCAAAAGATGGTTGAAACCGGTAAGTATGATGCAGTTATTACGTTAGGCACAGTCATTCGTGGATCAACTTCTCATTATGATTATGTATGTAATGAAGTTGCCAAGGGCGTTGCCGCGATTAACCTGAAAAGTGGCATCCCAACCATCTTCGGAATTGTGACTACGGAGAATATTGAACAGGCTATTGAACGAGCAGGAACGAAGGCCGGCAACAAAGGATATGATTCGGCAATTTCCGCAATTGAAATGGCAAACTTGACGAAACAGTTTAAATAGTGCTTATTTAATGTAGTGTCCTTTTTATTGGGCGCTACATTTTTTTGAGTTTCAGGGGTCCCCTTATAATACCTGAAATGGACGAACAGCAGCAGAGGCACCACTCTGTGGGGATATTTTATACTGTGGGCGGAGGACTTATCTTGACTGTACTTTATAAGTTGGAAACATTTGAGGGTCCATTGGATCTATTGCTACATCTGATCGACAAAGCAGAAATTAGCATTCAGGATATTCCGATCATGGAAATTACTGACCAATATATGGAATATTTGCGGACGATGCAGGAACTAGAGTTGGAAGTTACTAGTGAATTTCTCGTGATGGCAGCCACCTTGTTGTCCATTAAAAGCAAACTATTACTTCCTAAGCCACCTATTATAGATTTCGATGATTTCGATTTCTATGATGATGAATTGGACCCGAGGGAGGAGTTAGTCCAGAGGCTCATTGAATATCGCAAATATAAAGGGATCGCTCAGCATCTTCATGAACGTGAATGGGAGAGAAGTTTAATTTACTCGAAGGAACCCGAGGATTTAACCACTTGGATGCCTACGAGTTCTGAGAACCCCTTGGAAGGATTACATATTGCAGATTTGGTTGCAGCCTTTCAGAAGGCATTGCGTAAAGTCGTGAAACGGAATTCCTACTCCCGAATTCATCGTGACGAGATCTCTATGAAAGATCGTATTAGGGATGTGATTGCAGCTATGCGAGGTGGACAAGGAAATAAAATGCTATTCTCTAAGTTACTGCACGAGGAGATGGCACGACATGAAATTGTTGTCACCTTTCTGGCGATTCTAGAACTTATGAAAATGAAGCAAATTGTATGCTATCAGGAACACTTATTCGATGACATCGTCATGGAATGGAGAGGAGAAGAACTACATGGAATATCCGATATTGAAATCAATTATTGAAGGTTTGCTGTTTCTAGCAGGAGACGAGGGTCTGACTGTTAAGCAGATTGCAGAAATTGTAGAACAACGTCATGAACTGGTGACGGATGCTCTTAAGGAAATGAAAGAAGATTTCGCTAAACAACAGCGGGGAATACAAATTGTTCATATTGCTGGGAGCTATCAATTAGCCACTCATCAAGAACATGCTATGTATTTTGAGAGATTAGCATACTCGCCTTCTCGTGCCACTCTGTCACAGGCTGCGCTAGAGACCTTATCGATTGTAGCTTATCGGCAGCCGATAACTCGCGTGGAGATTGAAGAGATTCGTGGTGTGAAATCTGAGCGAGCGATTCACACGCTCGTCAATAAAGATTTAATTGAAGAAAAGGGGCGGGCAGAAGCTATCGGCCGTCCAATTCTGTATGGCACAACGAAACCATTTCTAGATTATTTCGGATTGGCAGGTATTAAAGATTTGCCTGAACCGTCTCAATTTGAGAATAATGAGAATTTGGAAGAAGAGACACAAATGCTATTTGACCGATTGGATGGGCAACAGCTTACATTCGATGATGTGAAATAAGGTTGTTATAGCTGTTAACTCATAGAGTATGAACCGTTGATTCTGTATAGAATGACGGTTTTTTGCTGTTTAAATGATATAGCCGAATTTTTTCCATGCAATATTACCATACTATACAGAATGAACTAAAAAGACGGACCCTATTACAGGGTAAACTTCAAGCGTGCATGGGGGTTTATATGTGTGGATATTCGGAATAATTGTCATCGTTCTGCTGCTAATAATGGCTGTATGTTTATCCGTGATCAGGTTTGAACTATGGATTAAAAAGCATGGAAAAGACGACGAAGTGGTACTTAATATTAGAATGCTCTATGGATTGATTCGTCTTCACTATGAATTACCCATTATGAAATTTGAGAATATGAAAAAGGGCATACTTATTAAGGTTGAGAAGAAAAACAATATAAAGGAAAGCAAAGATGAGACTAAGAAGACGCGTGTGGATAAACGAAAGATTGACTACTGGCAAACACAATTCATTAAGATACTTGAAGCGACAGATTCCTTTCTAATATGGATGAAAAAGACGCTATCACATGTGTCTATCTTGAAGTTGGATTGGTCTACGAATATATCTGCTGGTGATGCCGCTTATACAGCAATAGCAACAGGTATGGTCTGGAGTATTAAAGGTTCATTGGTTGGATGGTTATCCTATCATATGGGTATGAGAACAGCTCCTAGATTGTTTGTAGTGCCGGTATTTGATGATAAGCCTCAATTTTCCACTGAGCTTTCTTGCATAGCCCAAATCTCTTGCGGATACGCTATGTATGCTGGACTGATTCTTATGGTTCGCGTGTTTAAGGTGAAAGGAGGAATTAAGAAATGGAAGAGCATCCTATTCAAGGTTTAATGAAAACAGCGATGGAAAACATCAAGAATATGGTTGATGTCAATACCATTGTGGGTGATCCGGTACAGACGCCAGATGGAAGTGTGATTCTGCCCATTAGTAAGGTGACTTTTGGATTTGCAGCAGGGGGTAGCGACTTCAATGTAGAGGACAGAAGTAAGTCAGGTGGAACATCGGGTAACGGTAATGAAGAGAAAAAAAGGCTTCCTTTCGGTGGTGGTGCTGGTGGTGGGATCTCCATTAGTCCTATCTCGTTTCTCGTAGTGGGTAAGGACGGCGTATATATGCTACCGATTGATTGCCAAACTCACATTTATGAAAAAATTATTGATACCGTACCCTATGTGGTTGAGAAAATTCAATCGATGTGCCAAAAAGAAAATACGGGATCTAAAAATTCAGTAAGTGATAATACAGCATTCAATGCTAATGACATCCCTGATACTCCCATTTTGTAAATGGATCTACCCCTCTCCGGGCTATGAAGTGGGAGAGGGTTTTTTCTGTATATTATGAGAGAACCGTTGAGGACATACATCTCAGAAGTAAGGCATATACTTGTACAAGATTCCAAGAATTTCGGAGGAATGAAGAGATGAAAAGAAGAAAAAGGGTTATGGCTATCCTGTGGGTCATCGTATCGTCGTCACTTACCATCAGTACTGGATCAACTTACGCTGAAGCCAGACCAACAATTTCAACCCATGCACAAGCTTCAGCCTTAATAGACGTTACATCGGGGAGATTGCTTTACTCAAGCCATGGGGATGAGGAGTTACGCATCGCTAGCTTAACCAAAATCATGACAGCGATTGTAGCGATTGAATATGGACAACTTCATAAACCCGTTAGTGTAGGTAAGAATGCTTATGCCAAAGAAGGTTCGTCCATATATTTGAAGTTAGGTGAGCAAATGAGTCTTGAGAACATGCTCTATGGCTTAATGCTTCGATCCGGAAATGATGCAGCCACAGCCATTGCTGAGCATGTCGGAGGTTCAGAAGAGGGATTTGTTCTTTTGATGAATAACAAAGCGGAGGAATTAGGTCTGAAACATACCCAATTCCGAAATCCACATGGACTTGATGCAGACGGACATTACTCATCCGCTAATGATCTAGCGACAATGACCGCTTATGCGATGCATAATGAAACCTTTAAAGAAATTGTAAAAACACCTGTTAAAAAGGTTCCTAATCCAAACGAGACTTGGGATTATAAGTGGGATAATAAGAACAAAATGTTGCGTTTCTATGATGGGGCGGACGGAGTGAAAACAGGATATACAAAGAAGGCCTTGCGTTGCCTCGTAAGCTCGGCTACTAGAAATGGTCAACAGTTAGTTGCTGTAACGATAAATGATGGCGACGATTGGAATGACCACGGTAAAATGTTGGATTATGGCTTCGCCTATTATCCACTTCAGAACTTGATGGAGCGAGGACAAAAGGTAGAAGGTCATGACCTTATCGTGGGGAGGGGATTTTCCTATCCATTAGCAACTGGAGAAGAGAATACCTTGAGTAAGCGACTTGTATTATTCAGATCTGATATCAATACAGCAGACCTTTCATTTGGATTAAGAGGTCGAATAGATCTTCTACTGGATGGACATGCAATTGGCAGTGCTCCTGTATACATACCCGGGAGTGTTCTACCCGTGAAAGCCACGGCTTCGACTTCTACAACAACAATGGTATCAGACTCAGTAGGGACAAACACTCCTACATGGAAATATGCTTTGACTAAAGTATTCAAAAAGTTGTTGTTTACTACGGAATAAGATGGATGAGTAACGGGGGAGGGGAAGCGAATTGATCAATATCATATGGCTTGGATTAATTATCATTGGTTTCGGTTTTGCTGCGGCAACGGGTAATGTGGAAATTGTGACGACAGCTGCCTTTGATGGTGCCAAGACAGGAGTAACGGTATGTTTAGGTCTAATAAGTGTATTGGTATTCTGGATGGGAATGATGAAAATTGCGGAAGATTCAGGTCTGCTGAATAAAATAGCGAAGTTACTGAGCCCGATCGTTTCATTTTTATTCCCCGATATTCCTAAGGGCCATCCTGCACTTGGCTACATTCTATCTAATATGAGTGCTAATATGCTCGGGTTAGGTAACGCGGCCACTCCGATGGGGATCAAAGCCATGCAGGAGCTTCAGACACTTAATCCTGATAAAGAGGTGGCTAGCCCTGCAATGTGTACACTACTTGCGTTAAATACAGCAAGTATCACGTTAATTCCAACGACCTTGATTGCTATTCGTATTAACTATAATTCAGCAAATGCGACTGAAATTGTGGGGACGACACTAGTAGCAACAGCCATTGCTACGCTCGCAGCCATTCTTGCAGACCGTTGGTGCCGTAGATGGAATCTTCATAAAGATAGGAGACCTCGACCGAACGGGATTTCCTCTAAGCCTAGTGTGAAAGGATGATTATCCTTGATTGCATTGATTAGTATTATTTCAGCATGGGCCATACCTTTACTTATTGCGTTTATACCCCTATATGGATTCGTGCGTAAAGTACCTGTGTATGAATCCTTCATAGATGGAGCTAAAGACGGTTTCTCTACCGCTGTGCAAATCATTCCACATCTCGTTGGCATGATGGTTGCGATTAGTGTATTTCGGGCATCTGGAGCGCTTGACTTCTTCGTAGGATGGACCGCGCCCTTTTTACAATCGTTAGGGGTACCTAGTGAGATTATTCCGTTAGGTCTGCTTCGTCCTTTAACGGGGACAGGTTCTTTAGCTTTTGCGACGGATTTAATTAGCGTATATGGTCCAGACTCTCTTATTGGCAGAATGGCATCAACGATTCAAGGGAGCACAGATACCACTTTATATGTGTTAACGGTATATATGGGAGCTGTAGGCATTCGTAATGGACGCTATGCCTTAAAGGTAGGGCTCTTCTCAGATGCTGTTGGATTTGTAGCTGCCATAGCTGTTTGTTTAGTTTTCTTTGGATAGCTGCGTGATCAATGGATGACTTTTTATACGAAAATAGCTCTTTACACTAACGTAGCAGTTATGGGGTCCTTTAAGGTGCCTTTTACTAAAAATGGCGCAAAAAAACCCACCACCCC
>NZ_JBNPWS010000043.1:0-41078 GCF_050433705.1 Paenibacillus sp. DS2015
TTACCATACATATCAATTAACACACGATATTAATTGAAAGTGATCTTTTCGATAGATGCCGGTATGAATTTACCCTTACGAGCTTGAGCTTTTTCAACGGGGGTAAACAGCACAATTTCTTTGAAAATGTCTAATACGAGGTCGTGTCTTTCTTTGTCATTTAGCAGGGGCCAGAGATCAGGGAGCTCAAATAGAAGATCACCCGGTTCTGTGACCTCCTTATTTAGAGTTTCCGGCATTATCTTTAATTGTTCTACTATTGTCCTCTCGTTCGTAAGCTCGTCCCTCGTATGTTCTCTGAGTTCATTCTCATCAATAAGGTCATCGGCATACATGCGCTGCCATTTCTTTTTACGCTCTTTAACCTTCTCTAACTCCTTAACTAAAAATTCCCGTTCTCTTTCTTCAGTCGATTTTTCTATTGTGACTGCAATTTGCTTAAGTTGCTTATGGTCAAGAGAAATATCATTAATCCAATCCATTATTAAGTTTTCGACTAGTTCTTGTCGGAACATTGGCATCGTACAGCCTTTTCCCATTTGGCGGTTTCCGCACATATACGATTTTATTTTGTTGTAGCTTCCGTCTTTCCTCTTATTCTGGTGGTACCTGCCTGACATCTTATGCCCACACTTCCCACATATCAGCACGCCAGAGAAACAATATTCTCTCGACTGAGGGAAGCCCGTGAATGAACGGCGATCCATTTCAGCCTTGTGTTCCTGGTATTCTTCCCAAGTAAACAATTTCTCCTGTGAACCATCACCGAATGTAAGAGGGACAACGCCTTCCTTTTTGCGGCTGACATACTTTCCATTAGCTTTCTTCGTTCCATACCTGAGTTTGCCGGCATAATAGGGATTATCCAGTACGTACCATACGCTGAACGCAGACCATGTATATCCTCGCCGTATGAATCCCATTTCGTTCATTCTTTCTGCAACTGCCTTAATGCCATCGCCTTCCATATAAAATTTCCGCACTAGCCTAATCTGAGCTATCTCCTCCTCGACCAGACGTTCATACTTGTCATATCCAAAATTAATCGGACCTCCCGGACGACGCCCCTCAATCACCATTTGTTCCATACCCATACGTACACGCTCTGCGGTGTTCTCACGCTCCCACTGAGCGATATCAGCGACCAGGCGGATAAATAGTCTGCCTGTCGCTGTGCGCGTCTCAAATGACTCCGTACAGCTCTGAAACTTGACGTTATGCAACTCGAACATCTTTAATAGATTGTCGCAGTCACTCGCTGAACGGGTCATGCGGTCAAGTTTATAGACCAGCACCACATCAAATAAACGGCCCTCCACATCTTTAATCATCCGCTGCATTTCTGGCCTCTTTAAATCTTTGGCAGACCAACCATCGTCAATATAAACCTCAGCGACATCCCAATCTTGAGAATCAGCATATGAGATCAGTCTGCGCTTTTGAGCTTCAATAGAAAACCCATCGCTTGCTTGCTCATCAGTAGAGACACGAATATAAATGGCAGCCTTCATTCTTCGTGCACCACCGAATGAGATATATTTAATTTTTTCATCCTTTTTAAGAAAGCATTTATTTCTTTGATTTCTCGAAATAATCGGTAATGGCCACAAGTTACAATAACATCAAATTCTTTGTTTTCAGCATCCTCAATTAACAATTGCAACCCTTCACGATTAGAATCATGTCCACTTTTGCCCTCATCGCTGTAAACACCATACAATTCAGCTTTCTTAAAAGAAATGTACCTTTGACACAATTCAATTTGTTTCTCGATATGAGTTTCAGTGTTCAATGATCTAGCATAAATAGCAATTTTCATAGTAAAGCTCCTCCTTAGAAATCTCCATTTTCAAATATTAAAACTTGTTCAATGTCTTTCATCTGTACTACAAAACGTTTCGCTGCTCCACCGTATTTTAAACTGATAGTGGGAAAGTCGATGCCGATCTGCTCATCTTTATATCTCAAATCATTAACAGACAATTGGGTGCATTTATATCCATAGAAGTCTTCGATCTCCAAACGCTCAAAAGGACCATCTACAGAAAAAAAGAAGCCTGATTCCGAATTCATTGCCGCTGAGTCGGCTTCAATGACAATCTGAGATGGTCCAGGTATGTCTGCATTGCTGTCATAATAGGCATACAGTGTAATTCCATCCTCAAAAGGTAATTCAGTTGTTGCAGCCGTTTCATGTCGTGTAGTAGTAACATGCTTGGCTATTAAGACATCAAATTGTCCCTGCAAGATACGACGATCGATTTGAGTTAGGCGTTGCTCGGCTAACTTGAGTGTGACTTGGAATGTTTCAGCTATGTATTGAATTGCTTCGCTTCGTCTATCGGGAATTGGTAGAATTTCAAGCATAAAAAAAGGAATAGCGGCGTATAGAACAAATTGATCAGCTTCGGTTTCTTGGGCTTCTTTGAATAACCTAGCCATTTTTCTTTGGTCACCAAAGTGGCGAATGACATGACACAATTCATGAAAGAAATTCAGTCGAGAGGTAGCATTGTTATCTTTTATATTCAGGAAAATAACACGTCTTTCATTATCCGAAAATGGTTTGCAGGTGTCATAGAATACCTCAGCGTTAAAGCTTTCAGCAATCGCTTCGATATCGTTGAGATCTTCAGGGGCTTGAATGCAATTAGATAAATATAATTCATTGAGTAGTTGCTCGAGCACGGTCTCTTTATAGTAAGAGAAATTCATAATATGCACTCCTTAGGAACGTATGTTTGGTTTGATGGTAAAAAGAAAAGCCATTACTGGCTTAGTTATTTTTCATTATCTTCCATTTGTTTTTTTAGTCGTTCTTTAGTCTTTCTATACCGGAACAATGCAGCTTCCATTTCCTCAATTTCGTCTTCAGTGTATTTATCAGGCCCACCGAGAAAAGACATATTAGCTTCTATGAAGCGTAGTTTGTCAGTACGTCCAAGGAGATAGTCACCATCGACATCGAAAAAATCTGCAAACTTAATTAATTCAATATCCTCTACCGGACGCTTCCCCGCCTCAATACGAGATAAGACACTATTGTTCATATCTACTTTATCTGCTAGATCCAATTGTGTAAGTTTCTTTGACTCTCTCAGCTTTCTAATACGATCTCCTGTAATCGACATTTCCCACCACCTATTTTCCAATATAGCAATTATATAATATCATTTTTCTGATTTAGAAAAAGCTATTTTGCTAAAACAACAAAATTAGTATTGACATTGCTAAAATAGCAAAGTATATTTATGTTATTGGATTTGCTAATTCAGCAAATAATGGGGAGGTGCAAGATGAAAAAAGAAACTAAAATCACTATGGATATAGTTAACTTGTCATATGTGAAATATCGTAGATTGAAATTGAACTTGTCACTGCAAGACATGGCTGAGTCATTAGGATTTAAAAATGCTTCGACATATATGAAATATGAGGATGGAACGTATTTGTTTAAAGCTAATCACTTGCCTACACTAGCAAATAAATTGAAATGTACAATCAGAGATTTTTTTGAAGATACATTTGCTGAATTAGCAAAAAAATAAAAAGTCCGCAACATTTGAAGAGAAGGAGGTGATCTAGCTGGAAGATTGTTTGGTCATATGAACAAAGCTGTCCTCATTATACAATCATTAAATTTTAGGAGTGATCATTAATGAAGCCGAAAGGTATGAGTGAAACTGCTTGGATGAAACTTCATATTAGGGTCAAAGGCTACATGATCAAATATGAAAAGCAACTTCGGGAAACTTTGGAGAGTAAGCGCCAGAAAAATGCTTCGTGATAGAAGAAAGCCGCTGGAGCTGTACTGGCTGCCAGCGACGAAGGGGATGACGATAAGGGGGAACGTCTTGCTTACAACTAAATTTTATTCTAAACAAACGCCACAAAACAATCGGAGTAGTGAGCCATATTGTCCGTTTTGAAGTCTTAAATGAGCTATATTGTCCAGTTTATCGGATGCTATCGGACAGAAGGAGGTGAGATAATTTGTCTATAGGAGATGTGTTTCAAGAGTTCCGTAAAGAGAAGGGTTTGACGCAAGAGGAATTCGCTGAGCAAACATTTTTAGATCGATCCTCTGTTGCCAAAATCGAGAATGGAAAGCGACCGGCACCTAAGGATTTCATGTTACGGACGGCAACCACTTTTGATGAACCGCGCCTTTACTTGGCAGCACAAGAGGAAGTCACCGATGGTGCCTGCGTTCCATGGTTGGACAACGCAGACTTACATAGAGCTGCTACACATTATAAATCGATGGAAGAAGCAGAAGAGGCACTGGCCGCAATGAAGACTGCACCTATCATGAAACGGCCTGATCAATTGACTGCGGCGGATCGTGAAGCGATTAAGATAACAATTTTTGAATGTGTTGAGGCGATAACCGCCCTCACTCATCATGTTGCAGTACTTTGTAAGGAATACACGTTCAGTTGGTTGGGAATTTGGAAGGAACATCGCGCCGAATTAAAAGCCAAAAAATATATGAATTGAGGGGATCAAAGTGGACAGAACGCAGTTGGTCACAGAAGCAAAGCAGGCTGGAAGAAACGCTAAGTATAACCTGCAGGTCATCCAGAAGAATCCAACAAAGATGTTGCCAGGCAAGATGGAGAATGCAGAATCGTACTTGAACATGATGATTAACTTTGCAGAAGAAGAAATGAAAAATGCCCGCCGGCTAGGGCGGACACAGTTGAGAACTCGGTTAAAGAATCTCGTTACGTCTATTTTAACCCCTGAGAGCCATAAGGGCAAGGGTGAAGTAGTATGACCCATTCCATTCAATTGGCACAGTCATATGTTGCATCTTCTCAGGATATGAAGTCAAACACCAAGGCAGTTGTTGAAGCTCTTGCAGAAGGTCGCATAGAAAGTGATGAATTTCAGAGGCTTTGGGTAGAGAGGGATGCATTCTTTCTATCTTGGAACAATGCAACTGCAATATTACGGGAGCTACCATTTGAAGAGGCTTTAACTACTTACAAAGAAATTGAACGTTTGCGAACTCAAGTAACTCAATAAAGGACAGGCCATTCGGCCTTGTCTCACAGCGTCGGGTGATTTCATAACCTACCCCCATTCGGCGTTGTGAGATGCGGCTGAAGCATCAATACATATGAAAGGAGGACAAGCCATGCAAGTCATTCAGAAGTTGACCGTTGTATCGAATCCGACACGAGTATTTGAAGTTGGGACTGAGTTAAACGGTAGGGAAGTTATCGAGATCAGACAGGTTGGCCACGAATATGAGGATCATGTTCATTCGGAATTCATCATCCAAGATGAGAATGGAGATTTGATTTCAAGTATTGAAAATGCACCGGTGATCTTGGATTACAAACAAATTGTTGAGCACGATGAAACTGAAAAATGACCCTTGGCATAGGGTCATCGGCATTAATAATTCACTTGCCCCCATATTAGCAGATTGGGGGCTCAATACACAAGAGGGAGTGATCGGTTTGAATAAAGCACTTTCGGCTTATTCGCTTGATATTAGTAACGCAAACATTGAAACGATCGTTGAGCCAGCAACGCTATATGTTCCACCGGTACTGACAATTCGAGGGTCCTTTGGATCCATTCAACTTCACGCAATTAACGAACAACTGGCAGAGATAGAATGCGCTCTGCGGCAACACTTGGAGGGTATTCGTTACTCGGAGACACCGGATCAACAGCTGATTTTGAATGCTGAGATCAATCAAGCTATAGAGGAGGCAATCGCATGAACAAGCAGGATATTGTAGTCAGATTGTTGGCATTGCCCGCAGAAATCGCAAAAGCTGAGGAAGAAGTGTTACAGGCGAATGAATCTTTGGTGTCGGCAAAGGAACTGCTTCAGGGAAAGGAAGATGATCTGTTGCTCGGCAATATGATCGATGGCAAGAACGCTGAGATTAGGGCGGCTCAGATGCGTCAGAATACGGTGCATGAACGCGAGATTTTAGCTGAAGCCGAATTAAACCTGAAAAATGAAGTCACTCGCCTTGGGAGATTACGTGATGAGTTCCGAGCGCTACAAGCAGTAACCTCTTTGCTTAAGGGGGATGTTGCATGAAGAAGATTATTTTAGAGAGCTTGACGTATCGTAATTTTAAGGGGTTCCGTGAGTTTGTCCTGGATACCAAAGGTGGCAATACCGATGCCCTAGGAGATAACGGTACCGGAAAGACAACTTTGTTCGATGGATTCATATGGCTCCTGTTCGGTAAGGACAGCAGCAACAAAACGGATTTTAAGATCAAAGGTTTAGACGCTGCAGGTAAAGTTCTACAGCACAAACTCGAGCATGAGGTCGAAGGTGATTTCCTAATCAATGGCCGCCGTAAAACCTTCCGTAGAGTATATGCAGAGAAATGGACCAAGAAGCGTGGATCCGCTACGGACACCTTTGAAGGACATGAAACTAGCTATTTCATTGATGGAGTGCCTTACAATGCAGGCGAGTATAAGGCGGAAGTTGATTTGATCATCAAAGAGGATTTGTTCAAGCTATTGACCAGTCCAACGTTTTTTAATGAGCAGCTGAAGAAAGAAGAGCGTCGGAAGGTATTGTTGGAGATCTGTGGAGACATAACAGATGCCGAAGTTATTCATTCGAACGACGCTTTAGAACGTCTTCCTTCTATATTAGGAGATCGAGACGTTGAATCTCATCGTAAGGTTGTGGCAGCCCGTTGCAAAGCAATCAACGATGAGATTAAGGATATTCCAATCCGTATCAGTGAAGCACAACGGAGTCAACCGGACATTGCTGATCTAGATGAAGAACTACTGCATGATGACATCGATCATATCCGTAGTCAGATCAAGGGCAAGGAATCGGAGCTCCTACGAATCCAGAATGGTGGAGAGTCAGCGGTTAAGGAGAAGCGGTTACGCGAGATCGAAGGAGAACTGATCTCTATTGAGAACCGACTGCAGTCTGCGGTCCTGGATAAAGTATCTGTAAAGCGTGATGAGGTTGGCCAACTACAATCTGAGTTTGATGCATTACGTCGTCAGTTAGATGATAAGCAACATCGGATTAAGACGAATGAACGGACGATTGATTCCCGTAAGCTTGAATCAGAACGATTAAGAATAGAATGGACGGAAGTGAACGGATCGGCATTCGAGGGGCATGAACATGATGAGAATTGTCCGACTTGCCGACAAGCCTTGCCTCAGGAACAAATTCATGATGCATTTACAAAGGCTGTCGCTTCGTTCAACAAGAATAAATCGGAACGATTAGAACAAATCAGCGCCAAGGGTAAGGTTTCCACTGAGGAAGCTCGTCAGCTAGAGCAGAATAATATCCGCTTGGCTGATGAAATAAATATTTTGACTGATAAGTTAGCTATTTTACAAAAAAATCTAACAGCAGCTGAAGTCCAACTTACCGATCTACGGTCTGGAATTCAGGACCCAGGATCTGATGCAGAGTATCAAAAGCTAACAGAAGAGTCAGAAATGATTAAGCAGGAGATCACATTATTACGGGATTCTGCAAAAGAAACAATTTCTAAAGTACAGGCTAGTATTACATCCTTGACTACAGACCTTCGTAATCTCGAAGAGGACAATGCTAAATTTGCTCAGGTTCGTAAGACTGAAGAACGGATTGCTGTATTGGAGCAACAAGAGAAGGGATTGGCTGTCGAATATGAGCGCCTGCAGGAAGAGTTATTCCTGACAGAAGAATTTACTCGCACGAAAGTGTCTCTTCTAGATTCTAAGATCAACTCGAAATTCAAGTATGCCAGGTTCAAATTGTTTGATGAGCAGTTGAACGGTGGGTTAAAGGAGCTCTGTGATACCACTTTCAACGGTGTCCCTTACGGCGGCGGTCTAAATAATGCAGCTGAGTACAACGTTGGTTTGGATATCATTAACACACTCAGTCAGTACTACGATATATCAGTTCCAATTTTCTTCGATAATGCTGAGTCTGTGACAAAGCTGATCGATACAGATGCTCAGGTGATCCGTTTGATCGTATCAGAAAAGGATAAGAAGCTTCGCATCGTGACTAAGAGTAGCGACATACAGGAGGCGATTTGATTGTTGTTATGGTTAGGTGATCAGATCGAATATCGCACTACTGATGGAAAAACAATGATAAGTAAAGTAGCTGGTGTAACTGGCAGTAAAATTTATCTTCAAAACGGTGGAGTTACCTATGAAAGCTACGTGATTAGAAAAATAGAAAATAAATAGTGGAGGCGATTTAATTGAGCACCGCAGATCAAACAAAGCAACAATCAGCTCCGGCAGAGATTGCCAAGAAAGAGCCAACGCAATCAGAACGCTTTATGACCAAGGTTATTAGTGAGTTCGGATCCAATGTTGGAGAGGTTGCATTAACCAATTTCCAGAAGCGTCTAGCTCAAAACTATTTCATTGCTCTTGATTCAGTTTTAAAGACTACCGAAGAGAAGCGTTTGAAAAAGGCTGAGAAATACCGTGATGCATTGCCTGTTACCTGGGCTAACGTGAACATGGACAAGCTTGCCCGTGATGTGGTGGCAATGGCAAGAGTCGGATTTGACCCTTCTCAACCTAATCACATTAATCTGATTCCTTTCAAAAATAACAACACGAATAAGTATGACATTGCCTTTATCGAGGGATACCGTGGTATTGAGCTTAAGTCTACAAAATATGGTATGGATGTACCTGACCATGTTGCAGTGGAATTGGTCTACTCATCCGATAAATTCAATCCGATCAAGAAGGACATGAACAACAAATACGAAGGCTATGAATTTGATATCGTAAATGCTTTTGATCGGGGCGAGATAGTAGGTGGCTTTTACTATCATCTATTTTCGAAGGCTCCTGAAAAGAATAAGCTCGTCATCATGACGATCAAGGATATTGAAAAGCGTAAACCTGATCACGCTAGTCCTGAGTTTTGGGGTGGAGAGAAGGACAAGTGGGTGGACGGTAAGAAGGCCGGCAAGGAACAGGTCGAAGGCTGGCGTGAAAAGATGTGTTGGAAGACAGTGTATCGGGCTGCGTTCAGCGACATCACGATCGACTCACAGAAGATCGATGACGATTATCTACGTTTAAAGCAGATGGAGAGTGACCTCTCTGAAGCTGAGGTTGCACAGGAGATCAAGGCAAATGCGAATGGAGATATCATCGACATTACTCCGGATCCAGTAACAGCAACTAACGCTTCACAGAATCAAGATCCGGATCCACAGCAAGAGGGGTTAAATCAGGATGAAATGGATTTTTCCGGTGATGTTCCACCTATGAAAGGGACCGGCGACGGTCCGGACTTCTAATGATTGATATAACTTGTCTCGGCTCCAGTAGTGCAGGAAATGCCTATCGTATTACAGATGGGCATACCTCGCTTCTACTGGAAGCTGGTTTTCCTTATAAGTCGATTCAGCGAGAACTACAGTTCAAGATGTCGGGCATTGCAGGATGCTTGATCACACATGAGCATCTGGATCATTCAAAGGCTGCTCCTGACATCATGCGAGCAGGCATCAACATTTATACCAGTCAAGGGACAGCAGATGCCAGAGGGTTGTCTGGGCATCGTCTGAAGGTCATTAAGGCTTTAGAACAATTCACTATTGGAACATGGACAATACTACCTTTCGATATTCAGCACGATGTGGAGGAGCCGTTGGGCTTCCTTCTTGCAAATACAGTAGGGGACAAGCTGGTATTCCTTACAGACACTTATTACTGCAGGCATCGATTTAGAGATCTGACTCACATCATGGTCGAATGCAATTATTCGCTAGACATTGTAAATCAGAGAGTGTCTGCAGGTACGTTACACCCAGCACAGAAGAAGCGACTTCTTCGCTCACACTTCGGTCTAGAGCATGTAAAAGATTTCTTGAAAGCCAATGATATCCGCAAAGTTGAGGAAATATGGTTGCTTCATCTATCAGATGGAAATTCAGACGCTGCTAGATTTAAGAGTGAGATTCAGGAGACAACAGGCAAGTTGGTCTATGTGGCTGATAGGTAGGTGATACATCTTGATCGAGGACAAGCCTTTGATGAAGAGCATGATGGGTCAGCGGATTTGGAAGCTAATGCAGGCGGATCCGGAAGGCTTTAAACAGGAGACCAGGGCATACTTTGCCAGTGCTTATCCTGGATGGTCGGTTGTTCGGGTCAAGTATCCATTAGTGTTTTTGAGAGATGATAGGGGGCTAGATTGATGACTACGACTAGAGAAAAGATAAGTACGGCTGTGTTTGATCAGTTGGAAGCATTGCTTAATGCAGCCACTGAGCAAGGTACTGGTGGTACGATTGAGCACTTTAAGGCTGTAGCCTATGGAATTGGCGCTCAGATGGCTGTTATGGGTAAGCCGGAGCATATACCACAGTTTATCAATGTAGTGGTATCAGAACTAGGACGTGGGTTGGAAGCCGGATTGCAGACTGCTCATGGTCTCAATGCTCACTTAGATATCCAGATTCAAAGTTTTCGAAGAGATAGATAGGATAACTCATTTTAGAGGATAAGAGCATGGCTGTTGCGGAAGGGGGGAGTGCATGACGGAATCAGCCAGAGAACCAACTATATCCGACCTCCTATATCAGTTTGAATCCATTAGTGGACCGGAAGAGTACGGACCTGAAGGACTAGCTATCATGGTCGCATTGTGGCGTAAGTCTTGCAAGCTAGGTTGGAGATCAGCTTTCCAGATGACCAATACGGAACTAATGGTTCAGACAGGTATTAAGAGTCGAGACACTATTAACAATCACAGAAGTAAACTCGTCAGTGCCGGATTTATCGGGTACACGTCTCCCCCACGTGGAGGGTCTAGAGGAGATTATATAGTAAGTTTTGATTTATTAAATGAAGGTGAAGCTGTCCAAAATACGGACCACTTTATAAAAGTAGCCTGTGAACCTGTCCGAATTTCGGACTACTCTAGCAAAGTAGACGGTAAAGTGGTCCAATTTTCGGACACTGTATTAAAAGATCTTATTACTACTACTCCTATTATTACTGAGTTTGCAGAAGAATTTTCAGAAGATTCAGAAACAGATGGAATGATTGGTATTTTAAACGCTTATTCCAAATTGCATGGGAAGTTCGATTTTCACGTTAAACCACGAGAGCGTAATGCCATGGGTAAGATGGTCGCCGGAGGTATGCCTAACCCTTTTACCATCCAAACTATGGAGAGCCTATTGGAGGCAAAGCGCGAACGTGAAGGTGATAGATTCAAAATGCCAACTAGTTTTTTATACTATGTGGATGCAATCGAAGAAGCCTGGTACAACTCCCAAACTACCAACGCGCCGATCGTTGGAGTCGCCCCGGGAATACCATTGAAGCCAAAAAAAATGACTAAACACCAGCGGGAACAGCAACAAGAGATTGACGATCTTCAGCGATTCATCGAGGAGGAGGAACAACGTGAACAAACTGGAAGTAGCTAAGCTTTACAAGGTGATCAAGAAGCGTTATTCAAATTTTGATGCAAGCCTTGAAGCTGTTGAAGATGATCTTGGGATGCTGAAAGATATTCCTTACGAGATTGCTAGGGCAAACGTAAGACAGCACATCATGACCAATGACTTTCCACCGAAGATTTCACAGATTCGTGGGAGACTCGGTGAACAGTTGGAGCGACAACGAATGCGCGAGGAAACACAGTCCTATTTTGCACAACTAGAATTGTGGAAGAGGACAGCTGTTCCACCACCGGACGGAATGAGGGAGGCACTACATGCGAAGCTTGGCAGAACTAGAGCAGATAGATCCACCGAATAGCCAGGACGCTGAAACGTCTATCTTGGGAGCCGTCCTGATCGATGCAACGGGGGAAGCCATGGAAGAGGCATCTGCTTTACAGCCTAAGTCCTTTTATAACAATGCACATCGGATCATCTTTGAATCCATGGTTGAACTCTCTGAAGCAGGCGAGTCAATAGACATTGTGACGTTATCATCTTTTCTGAGCAATCATGGCCAACTTGAGACAATCGGCGGTGTGAGCTATTTATCTAGGGTAGCTCATTCAGTTCCGACCGCTGCTAATATCGAACAGTATATCGGGATTTTACAGGATAAATACATGTTACGTCAGTTGATCGATGTAGCTAAGAAGCAATTTATTGATGCCGTTGAGAGCGGCGATGCTCAGCAAGTTATTGCTAGTATGCAAGTGGCTGCGGCTAAGTTATCCGATCAGGTAGCACCAAAGCAAGAGTTTATGAGGGTTAGGGATGTAGCTATCGCGGTATACGAAACTCTGGAAGAACGATATGAGAATCGGGATAACGGAGGGATAACTGGATTACCGAGCGGATTTGATGATCTGGATGCTATGACAGCAGGGTTCCAAAATAACGATCTTATCATCGTTGCTGCTCGCCCTTCGGTCGGCAAAACGGCATTTGCGCTTAATGTAGCTCAGAACGTTGCAGTTAAAACGAATGAGACCGTGGCCGTGTTCAGCTTGGAGATGTCAGCGCCGCAGTTGGTGCAGCGGATGATCAGTGCAGAAGGGAATCTAGATGCTAGTAAGATCCGAACAGGTAGATTGGAAACCGATGATTGGAGCAAAGCATCCAATGCCATAAGTATTCTTGGTTCAGCGAATATCCTGATTGACGATTCACCAGTCCTTACGGTTCACGAAATCAGGAATAAATGTAGGCGTTTGAAAAAGAAAGAAGGACTGGGCTTGATCGTGATCGATTACCTGCAGCTGATTGCTGGGTCCGGTAAACGCGGTGAGAATCGTCAGCAGGAAGTGTCTGAAATCTCTCGCACTCTCAAACAGATAGCTCGTGAGTTGGAAGTGCCGGTCATTGCTCTGTCCCAGTTAAGTCGGGGTGTAGAACAACGCCAGGACAAGCGACCTATGATGTCAGACCTTCGGGAATCGGGATCCATTGAGCAGGATGCAGATATCGTTGCCTTCTTGTATCGTGATGACTATTACGACAAGGATTCCGAGAAGAAGAACATCATCGAGATCATCATTGCCAAGCAGCGTAACGGTCCAGTCGGAACGGTAGAACTGGTATTTCTCAAGAATTTCAATAAATTTGCTAATTACGAACGAGCGCATGATTTCCAACCAAAACAACCTGAAGTGAAGGATACAAATAAACGCCGGTGGGCGAATTAGGGGGAACGGATATGAAGCATTTAAAGAAACCAACACGTCGTCAGAAGTTGGAGATAGTACGCCGGAAGTTGCTTCCTGATAGTTGGCTGGTTGAACGGGACAATGGTAAAGAATTGGTTATAGTCAGCAAGGATAAGGGACAAATTCGTAGGCTACGGTGGGGCGCATGAGTGGGCCTTGGAGTTGTTGGTCCGTTTATGAATACATGAAAATGCGTTTCATGAACACCGGATTAGTTCCCACTCATGATGAACTAGAGATTGAATTCGAGGGGATTGATCCTTCAGAGTTACTCGAGGGGATCGCGGAATTTGAATCAGTGATCTGTGATCGAAGAGGCGGTGTCCAGAATGTTGGTTGATCCGTTTTTTCAAGAGATTCCGTGGGAATTAATATACGACGATAAAGGGCGGCAGATCGGTGAGGTATATATGATTCGACCGTGGCTTAAGCCAGTTCGGAAAGAGGTGAAGCAACATGATTCAGTTTACGGTGTACGGCGAGCCAGTGGCGCAAGGGAGACCAAGAGCAACCCAACAAGGCGGATTTATTAAAATGTACGACCCAGAGAAGTCTAGGGATTATAAAGATTATGTAAGATTGGCAGCCAGCGAACATGCACCGGCTGCTTTGCTCGAGGGTCCGATAGGAATGATGGTCAGCGTTTACAGATCCATGCCGAAATATTTGAGTAAGTATCCTGAAAAGGCAGCTGCAGCTGAGCGAGGAGAAATCCTTCCGACATCAAAGCCGGATGCTGATAACTATCTCAAAGGTGTGAAGGATGCACTTAAAGGCGTGATTTGGAAGGACGACAGTCAAGTTGTAGATGCATTTGTCCGGAAGCGTTATAGCGCTAAACCGCGCATTGAGGTCAAGATTAAGGACTTATCCTAATAATAAAAATGGAGAGTGAAGAATATGAGCTTTATTAATTTTAAAGGAATAGTTAAAAAGGTGAATTTGAAATCTGCGGAAGAAACAGAGGTTACTATCAGCATTCCTGCATCTGAATTACATGGTCAATACAATACCCTTCAAAGCATGCTTGATTGCAAGGTGATCGGAGGATTCGACTCACAAATTGTGACTTACAACATATTGAAGAATGCTCGAACAGGTAAACCAATTACGAGCTATGTCGTTGATAATACAGGACTCGTGTCAGTGGCTAAGCCTGATGGAGAGCAACTATCTTTAGATTTAGGTTTACCTCCAGAGAAGATCGAGATCAAACAAGATCCCGCAAGTATAGATATGGCTATCATTGAAGAATTTATTTTGAGCGGTTTGGCTCCAACGTTTGACGATCTAGATCATGATTTTATTGAGATCACGGGGCGCTTGTCTGAAGGTGACACCTACCTTAAACTTGCTGGTGAAGAAGATATGGGTGTTGGAATCTTTGTGATGATGGTGGACGAGTATCGGAAGCGTGTCGCTCCTCTTGCTCAGAAATGGGATGAATGGCGTAATGGCGAGGTTCAGGCGGAACCTGCAGCTAAGGATGACAAGGATAAACAAGCAGAGAATAATGCAGCTGAAGAGGATCAGGTCGATACTGGTAATACTCCTGCAGAAGAAACTCCTGCAGAAGAAACTCCTGAAGGTGGAGGGAGTGAAGGAGAAGTTGAGCCTGGTACTGATGATAGTTCCGATCTTCCAGACTGGATGCAGGAAGGCAATGATTCCACTGGCAACCAAGAAGTAGAATTCGAGGATCCAATAGGCTCGAACGGTGAAGATAAATACAACAAGGGTACTCCAAGTCAGGATAGTAGCGAACCGGGCGAACCTGCTGGACTTGAAGAACTAAAAGAGTCTGCAGAACCGACTGCAAATGTCGTAGTGGATAGAGAAGAGCTTGAGCAGTTCATTCTTGATAATAAGCCGATGTTTGAAGACATACCTTTTGATTTCCCGACATTCCTGAAACAGCGGCGTGAAGATGGAATGACATGGATGCAAATCGCCAAGGGTGTTGGCATACCGAGTACTCAAATCAGTAGCAAGTGGACGGCATATAAGAAACGTGTGGCAAGTCAAATGAAAGGCGGGGGAGCAGCTTAGGCTGTTTCTTCTGAAGGGGCAAGATTATGGGTGTTCTAAAGCTCAGAGAGCACAACCCTCACTTGGGCGATAGGGAAGAAATTATAAGACAGGGATTAAAGTCAGTCCGTAAAATTGCTCAGAGATACAAGTCATTATGTTATGCGAAAGGGATCGATATAGAAGATATGGTAAGTGAGGGAACGATCGGGTTGCTGTTAGCTTACGATCGCTTTGATCCAGGAGAAAGGGAAGTGCATTTCAATGCATTTTCCTTTCCTTATATAAAAGGTCACATGCTTCAGTTTGTTCAAAAAAAAGCAGCGATCATTCGGTTCCCACAGCTTCCTGGACAATTGGTTCAAAAGATAGTTAGTGAAAATTTAGAAAGCCAGACTCCTGAAGTGGTTTCAAAAAGGCTTAACCTTAGTTTGGAGAAAGCCACAGATGCTCTTCAAAATAGTAAGTTGGCCATAGTTGGATCATTAAATCAAACAGTTAGATTAGGTACTGGGGAAGAGGGAAGCGAACTTATTAACTTTGTTCCAACTCATGATGATGACACTGTACTCCAGGTAGAACAATTCATAAATACATTAGATTCCTTTGAAAAAAGAGTGGTTCGTTTTTTATTGGATGGATTTAAAATATATGAGGTGGCAAGGCGGATGTCGGTTTCAAAGGACAAATTAAACAGTCGTTTGGATGGTTTGCAAAAGAAAGCATCTTCGTACTTTTATCATGTATCGGGAAGTGAGGGAATGGATATGAGAAGGGCTAATGTAACCAAGAATAAATATATGGAATTACGAGCGCAGGACCTTTCTGACGCTAAGGTAGCTGAACAGTTAGGTGTCGGAATTAAAGTTCTATATAAGTTCAAAAGGGAATGGGGTCTTGTTAAGAGTAGGCCTGAGAAAGTGAATATAACTATGAATCAATATAAGAATCTGCGAGAACAGGGCTTTATTGATTCTAAAATAGCAGAACGTTTTGGCATCGGAGACTCTGCACTATATAAACGCAAAAAGGAATGGGGCCTAATTGAGAGTAGGCCCCAGAAACAAACGAACAATCAAATTTTGACTGAAGCTCATATGAACAAACAAGAATACAACAGTAGTTCTGATGTGCAATCTGTTCTTATGAGTGAAAGGATATCCAATCTTGAATCTGAAAATAAACTGTTATGGGACATGGTTACTTTATTGAAGAGGAAGGCTTAAAAGATCAGTTTAATGATTCTGATTAGCAAAGACCCCCAATACCTGACCGGGCGCGGGGGTCAATCGGTAAATGTTTCCTTCATTCTCATTCAAATATAACATACGAAGGGGAATGAGGGGAATGGCTATGGTGTGGGGACAAGGGGAGCTCTTTGCAATAGCGTCAAAGGAAGAAATACAGCAAACCCAATTCTACCTCGGAAAATATAAATCTATGACACTCTTCATGACTGATTTTGAAAAGTACGAACGAGAAATGAAACAAGTGGCCATAGATGGCGAGGTAGCAAGACGGATAGATCAGGAAGATCTGCATGCAGACAAAACGGCCAATGCTGTTATTCTTTCAGAGAAGCAAAAGTGGGTGTACCACCAGTATCGTAAGTTTAAGATAATGATCGATCGGGCACATGGCCAGATAATAGATGAAGAAGTTAAAGAGGCAGTAGATATCCGGTATCTGAAAGGATATAGCCGTAAGGAAACAATTATGTTCATGCGTCGAGGAGTTGCTCATAGTACGGTGGACCGGCGTATCGACGACGGTATCGTATCGATTGCCAACACTTTGAAGCTCTCCGGATTTTTCGAAGAAATCAGTGAGAAATTCTGATGACAATGTGGGATATTACAGGACATTATGAAGACCACTTGAAGGTTTTACCGTGTTATATTTATATTGTAGAAATAGGCGAGAATGACACGCACAGCTGCATGAATGCGGCACTAACTGAGGCGTAACTCTTCTCGCCTTTTCTGTATCTAAAACAACTATAGGATTCGAGGTTGATAAAATGGAGCAAGTATTGGAGAAATGGGAATGCTTGAATGATGATTGCAATAGTTCGTTTCTCGTCGATAGGCTCAGTGCTATAGATAAGATACTTACTTGTCCATTCTGCAGGGGCGAGTGTGAAGGGGTGGCTCATTCAAGTCCAATAACCGACTCGGTGATAATGGATCAGTTGAATGGTTGCTTATACCCTTATTAAGATAGAGATCAAGCGTGAGCGTTTACGAGTAATTGTTTGATTCTATCCATAAATTCCATCATAGATCGTTTGACTCCGATTTCAGCAGCTTGTTAAAATGGTCTTGTCCTTCCTCTATAGTAGCTAAGTACGTATGCTTTAAAGCAAAGAGCAGAGCGTTTTTGCTGCGGACGTTACGGACGCTATTCTTTAGATGTGCAACAAAATTATCGATTATCGTAATTGTTTCATCAAATAACGTACATATTCAGATCAAGTCGTTCCTTATGGGGCGGCTTTTTCTATTTTATAAATTAATATTTTAGGAGGAATAGTGATGAAGTTAAAGAGGGTTAAGGATCCACCGGTGTATAAACAGCCAGTTAAATGCAAGAGGTGCGAATGGGGCGAATGGACAGGGACTAAGCAGTATTGTGGTTGGCAGAAGTGTGTTAAAGAGGTGAATACTTCCTAAATGTCGAAATAGGGCATGTGAGGGAGGTGATTGTTTTGGGAGCAAGCAGTCGCAGGTTCAAATCCTGCCATTCGCATTGATTGCTTTCTAAAAAAATTAAACCTCAGTAATATGTTTCCAGCTATAGTATAATGGCTTGGAAATCATTTGTATCTGAAGGAGGAGTTTTTTTGGTTAAGTTCACTATAGAGGTAACAGAATTGATATTACCTACACATCGTTTGCAGAAAGATGACACGTTCAGAGAGTTAGGAAGGGGGCCTTTCCTAATCGAGGCAACCGATAAAGTATTTAACGATTATTCCCAAGCAGAAAAGTGGAGAAAAGACCGACCTATTGTCGAAGTCGGAGATACACGAATCGATAATATAGGTGCCAGATCTCTGGCAGATCCGTATTTACATATCCGCCAGCATAGAACAGCCAAACCGATAAAAAGTTACTTTACAAAAGACGAGGTTGCAACTGTTTTACGTAAAGGGAACGACGAAACCCACAATTTTTTAGTTGTTGATTATAACGGAGATGTTCACTTAATCCCACGGGGAAATAATCGCGAAGGATATGCTGTGCGATTTGAATCCTTCCAGGCAGGTAATGGTTATGTCGGGCAGAACAGCGGGCTGAATCACCTCAACAATACATACCTAGCGATGATGGAGGGTTGGTTAGTTCATCTACATACAGGGGATGGCGTATACCGTGATTATTCTGACGGTCAAAAGACAGTCGACGAACTTCAACAAGAAGCGGAGCTAATTGTAAGCCAAATGAATTTTTAAGCACCCTAACCGGTGCTTTTTCTATTTTTACTAAAGGAGCTGATTGTGATGGCGTTGACAGCCAAGCAGAAAACATTTGTACAGGAATACCTGATTGACCTCAATGCCACACAGGCAGCGATCAGGGCAAGGTATAGCATTAAAACAGCAGAACAACAGGCAAGTAGGTTGTTAAGTAATGTTAAGGTTCAGGAAGCTATTCAAAAGGCGATGGGCCAACGGGAGAAGCGTACAGAGATCACACAGGATCGAGTGCTGCAAGAGCTGGCTAAGATTGGATTCTCTAATATCTCCGATTACCTAAGTGTTAATACATCTCAGCGTGTTGTGGCATATAAGGAGACAGACGATGGTGAAAGAGTTCCAATCACGGATTGGGTCCAGTTAGTGGAGGTATTTGATACAGAAGTTATTGATCGCTTGAAGATGGATGCTGTTTCAGAGATTAAACAGACTAAGGAAGGCATATCCCTAAAGCTTCATGATAAGGTGTCGGCATTGGAGAAGATCGGACGTCACTTAGGCATGTTTGTTGATAAGGTGCAGCATAGTGGCACTGTTGAGGTGAATAACCCACTCAAGGACCTATCCACCGAAGAGCTCAGGAAGCTGATCCGTGATGGTTGACATCGAATTAATTAAACGACATGCCCGAATCGAACTTGCTAACCGTGAGTTCTTTTCTTTTTGTCAGGCTATGGCTCCAAACTTCTACAAAGAGAATCGTCAATATCTAATTGATCTGTGCGACGAGATGCAGGAGTTCTATGAGTCTGATGATGACATTCTAATCGTCAACCTTCCACCACGTCATGGCAAGAGTCGTACAGCTTCTATGTTCGCACAATGGGTGTTCGGCAAGAATCAACAGGAGAAGGTTATGACTGGATCCTACAATGAGACTCTATCAACTACATTCTCTAAAGCAGTCCGTAATGGTATTTGCACAGAGAAGGCAGATGATAACATCATTGTATACAGTGACATCTTCCCAGAGGTACGCATCAAGCGCGGAGACGGGGCTATGAATCTGTGGAGCTTGGAGGGTGGGTATAGCAGCTATCTAGCCACCTCACCTACGGGTACTGCTACAGGCTTTGGTGCATCCATCTTAATGATTGATGACTTGATCAAGTCGGCTCTTGAAGCAAATAACGCTGATGTGTTAGAGAAGCACTGGGACTGGTTCACGAATACCATGCTTTCCCGTCTTGAGGAAGGTGGCAAGATCATCATCATCATGACCCGATGGGCTTCTGGCGATTTAGCAGGTAGAGCCTTAGAACACTTCGCAGAGGAAAAGAAGAGCGTTAGGCTACTGACCATGAAAGCCTTGCAGGATGATGGCACAATGCTATGCCCTGCCATCCTATCTCGTGAGAGTTACGACATGAAGGTTCGGGCCATGGGTGAGGATATCGCTTCCGCCAACTATCAGCAGATTCCAATCGATATCAAAGGTAAGCTGTACAGCTCCTTTAAGACGTATGCCGATTTGCCAAAAGACTTTATTGGAATATATGCCTATTGCGATACAGCAGATCAAGGGTCTGACTACTTATGCAATATCATCTGGGGCGTGTATCAGAAAGAAGCATATGTATTGGATATCATTTATACCAGGGAACCGATGGAGATCACAGAGCCGGCAGTCGCTAAGGCTCTTTTTGATTTTAAGGCGAACAAGGAAAGAATTGAGTCTAACAGCGGAGGTAGGGCATTCGCAAGGAATGTTAAGCGGATCCTAGAGAGTGACCTTAACAGTAATCACACGGACGTGAGTTGGTTCCACCAGTCTAAAAATAAAGTGGCCAGAATTAATTCCAATGCAACTTGGATCATGAATCACATCTATTACCCAACTAACTGGCGTGATCGATGGCCTGAATACTATAAGGCTATGACAAGCTATCAACGTGAAGGTAAGAACGCTCATGACGATGCACCAGACGCAACAACAGGGGTAGCAGAAACGATGTATATGTTAGGAGGTTAAGAGAGTGGGGTGGATCAAGAATATGGTTATGAAGATGCTGAGAATTAACCCGGCTCCAGAGAATAGAATCATTACGATTACGGAGCCACTAAGCTACAGAACAAACGTGCTGCGTAATAGACTGTGGTATCGTGGGGATCCGTCAGAGCTAGATCAATTTTACAAGCAAACTGCCAATGACTCAGTGTCGAAGTCGCGCTTTTGGGCTGCTGTCCCTTCTGCTGACTTAGCGATCAGGAAGATCCATAGCGGACTACCCGCCATGATCGTAGAGCGCCTATCTGACATTGTTATATCGGACATGGACGGAATTGAGCTACAGACCGAAGCACAGACGGATCTATGGGAAGAGATTAGCCAGGATAATGCCTTTGATGAGTTGTTGGGTGATAGTATAACCGAGGCGTTGCTGACAGGTGATGGATCATTCAAGGTCACAGTGGACACAGATGTGACGGAATACCCGATCATTGAGTTCTATAGTGGAGATCAAGTGGAATACAAGCGAACGCGTAACAGGCTGCAGGAAGTATTGTTCTTTACTGATTACACCGTCAAGGATAAGGATTATCGCTTAGAGGAGACGTTTGGACGCGGTTATATCAAGTATAGACTTCTTAATTCAGACGGTAAGGAAGTGTCATTGGCTACCGTTCCTGAGACAGCTCAATTAGTAGACGTTACCTACACAGGTGATTTCATCATGGCTGTTCCGCTGATGTTCTTTAAGAGTCAGAAGTGGGCTGGACGAGGTAAGAGCATCTACGATAGTAAAGCAGATAGCTTTGACGCGCTGGATGAGGTTATCAGCCAATGGGTAGATGCAGTAAGAGCCGGCAGAGTGCAGAAGTATATACCGGAAGACCTGATTCCGAAGAATCCAGAGACAGGCGCTTTTTTAAAGCCTAACCCCTTCGATAACCAGTTCATTAGGATCGGTAGCGTCATGGCTGAAGATGCAAAAGGACAGATCGATATGGTACAGCCTGCTATTCTGTATGAGGCATTCGTGAATACTTACTCTAGCGCCTTAGACATGTGCTTGCAGGGTATCGTCAGTCCGGCCACATTAGGCATTGACCTGAAGAAGCTAGACAATGCAGAAGCTCAGCGAGAGAAAGAGAAGGCTACATTGTACACTCGCGGTAAGATCATTGACCGTTTGAATGAGATTGTACCCGAGGTTGTAGCAATAGCATTGAAGGTCTATGACACACTTAATAACCGTAATGCGGGTGAGTATGAAGCGTCCGTTAAATTTGGTGAGTATGCCAGTCCGTCCTTTGACAGCGTGGTTGATACGGTAGGTAAGGCCAAGGCATTCGGCATTATGTCCATCGAGCAGTCTGTAGTGGAACTATATGGTGATACCTGGACCGATGAACAGAAAGCAGAGGAAGTAGCAAGGCTTAAGGAAGAACAAGGTCTAATGGATGCAGATCTACAAGGTATTAACCAGGATGTACCACCAGATGACAGTGACACGAATCTAGAGGGTGTAAGACAAGCTGGGCTAAATGGGGCACAGGTTACAAGTCTATTAACTGTTGTCCGATCTGTTAAGTCTGGGGAAATCTCTACTTCCGCTGCAATAGCTTTAATCACATCATCATTTGGAATGACAACAGATCAAGCTAAGAGCATTCTAGAAGATGCTAAGGTAATTTAGAGGCGGTGAATTTTAGAATGAAACCGTATGATATCGCCCAAATCTTTGCACAGATGGAGATAGACTTGATAGCCAGTATGAAGCGTAATTTGTCCCGTCACGAAGCTTGGGAAAAAGAAGAAGGCTTTGAGTGGGAACAATGGCAGAGCCGAAAGCTTGCCGGGCTGAAGCAATACCGGAAAGAGAACCGGAAGCTGTTGCAAAAGTATGGTGGTGCTATTGATACCGCATCCGAGCAGATGATTAAGGAATCATTTTTACACGGTGCATCTGGTGTTGACGGTACAATCAGAAGATTATGGGAACGGTTGAAGTCGTTATTTGCGTCAAGCCGATTAACCGTACCAATAACGGCTGTTGATGGCACGGATGATAGCTTTTTTCGAATTAACGAGAAGCGTTTGAATTCACTAATCACAGCGACTAAACAAGACCTGGATAAAGGTATGTTTGCCATGTTGCGTCAAACAGAAGACGTGTATCGGCAGACGATCTTTAAAACACAGGTATATCACAATGCGGGCGCATCATCTTTAGGTCAAGCTATAGACAGGGCAAAAATGGATTTCATTAGTAAAGGTATTAACTGTATCACATACGCGGACGGTAGGCGGGTTAACATTGCTTCCTACGCGGAGATGGCTTTACGTACCACCTCTCAACGCGCAGTATTTATGGGTGAGGGTGCTAGGCGGGGAGAATGGGGTGTTAAAACAGTTGTCGTTTCGGCACATAGCAACTCTTCGGATCTCTGTTTGCCCTGGCAAGGCAAAGTATACATTGATGATGTATACAGTGGTGGAAAAGCAGGAGACGGTAAATATCCTCTCCTTAGTGGAGCAATGTCTGCGGGGTTGTTTCACCCCAACTGCCGGCACAATATGAGTACCTTTTTCCCTGGTATCAGCTCATTACCTGCACCAGTTGATAACGGGACAGCATCGGAGAACTATAAGGCAGAGCAACAGCAGCGTTATATGGAACGCCAGGTGCGGAAATATAAACGGCGCGAGGCTGGCAGTATCGATCCGGCCAATCAAGTGGCTGCTACTGCTAAGGTCAAACAGTGGGAAGATAAGATCAAGGGACATATGACTGATAATCTACAGCTTCGACGGGATCAAAGTCGGGAGAAGGTACAAGGTGGGATTTCCGGTACTCAGCGTAAAGAGGTATTGAAAAAACTTGCAAATACTGCCAAGATAGAGGGTATAAGAAAGCACATCCGATCTGATCAACAACCGAAGAATATCGATGTAGGACAGCATAATAAGCATGCTATAGGGACACATGAATATAAGCAAAAGCAGAAGGATTTGAATAAAAAAGGGGAGTTTGGCCCATCGTATCTTACGATTAGTCAGGATGAAGTTGCACAGATGGTTAAGCAGTACGCAGGTACAGGTGGAATTAAACTGAATAAAAACGGTGTTTGGGATAACAAAGAAACTATTCTTACAAATGATACTATTATTGGAAAAGCTGTGAATAACTTAACCGGAGCAGAAGCGGATACGACGGTATTCAGAATCCACTATGGAAAAAATGAAGTTCACATCGTTCCAGATTACCCAAGTAAGAAGAAGGGGAGGGAAAATAAATGATTGATTATCACGATTTAATCGGGGAAAAGGTGAAGGTAGTAGATAAAGACGGAGACATTTTTGTCGGACCTATCATCTCTTATGAGGTTGGAATCATGGAAGACTTAGATTATGATTCGATAGGGATACAAGTGGGGGAGGGTTATTATATCGGCATCCCGATTCCCGACATTGTAAGCTGTGAAGTATTAGAAGACTAAAGCACTCTCGAATAATCGGGGGTGCTTTTCTTATGCCCTGTCGTATGGCTTAAAACTAGGCGGCCATCACCGGACGAGACCGGGATACCTAAGCGAAGATGGGGGAATAGAAGATGACAAAAGAACAGTTTATAGCATTAGGATTTACCGAGGAACAAGCAACAAAAGCCGCAGACGCTTCACAGGAGGAACTTAAGACTTATATACCTAAGCATCGTTTTGAAGAGGTGACAGAGGAAAATAAGACTCTTAAAGGTACTGTGAAGGAAAGTGAGAAACAGCTTGAAACTCTCAAGACAACAGCAGGGGCAAGTGAAGAGTTGAAGAAGGAAATCGAGAAGCTTCAAGGTGAGAATAAGACAGCCGCAGATAAGTACACGGCTGACCTTAAGGAGCTTACCCTTACTAACGCCATTAAGACAGCACTGAACGGCAAGGTACACGATGAGGGCATGGTAGCCGGGCTATTAGACAAGAACAAGCTTGTAATCGATGGCGATAAGGTTGTTGGGTTAGAGGATCAGTTAAAAGTTATTCAAGAGAGCAAGGCATTTTTATTCAAATCTGAGGAAGCAGCTCCTAACCCAACCTCTGTTCCCGGATTCCGTATTGGGACCGATGGCAAACAAGTTCCGGTGGAGGGCAAGCCAGCATCATTGATGGACGCAGTATCAGCTCACTTCAATACAAAATAAGAAGGGATGATTAAACATGGCAGTAACATTAGCAGAAGCAAAGAAAAACGTACAAGACGCTTTACAAATGGGGGTTATCGACGAGTTCCAAAAGAATAACTTTCTCTTGGAAAATCTTACATTTGATGATGCTGTATCCCCAACAGGTGGCGGTGCTACACTCACGTATGGTTACACACGACTGATTACACAGCCAACGGCTGCATTTCGGGAAGTGAATACAGAGTACACCCCACAAGAAGTCACAAAACAACGTTACAACGTTGACTTGAAAGTGTTTGGTGGAACATTCCAAATCGACCGTATCATTGCAGGCATGGGCGGTATTATCGGAGAAACCACGCTTCAATTACAACAAAAGGTAAAGGCAGCACAGGCGTTATTTAACGATACTGTTATCAATGGTGACTCAGCGGTAGATGCAAAGTCATTTGATGGACTAGAAAAGGCGTTAGCAGGTTCTAGTACCGAGTACATTCCAGGTAGTGCTATTGATCTTTCAACTTCCGCTGCAATAGATACAAACTATAAGGTGTTTCTGGACGAATTGGATGAGTTTCTGATGGGTCTTGACGGTGGACCGTCTGCAATAATGGGTAACCTCAAGCTGATTGCTAAGATTCGCGCTTGTGCTCGTCGTGCTGGGAGCTACACTACCGCACGTAATGACTTCGGTGGTCAGGTGGAATTTTATAACAGTATTCCATTGGTTGATCTCGGGGCTAAATCAGGCACAAATAATCCGGTTGTATCTATTGGTACAGAAGCAAATGCTGGCCTTACGTCTCTGTATGCTGTGCGCTTAGGTTTGGATGGTTTCCATGGGGTATCAATGGCTGGGCAACCACCAGTTAAAACGTGGTTGCCTGATTACACTACAGCTGGTGCTGTTAAGACTGGCGAAGTGGAAATGGTGGCTGCTGTGGCACTTAAAGCAACGAAGTCTGCTGGAGTTATGCGGAAAATTAAAGTGTCATAAGGAGGAATAGGGTATGCCAAAAGTATATGCACCGAATAAACAGTACATCGGACTATCAGCCGGTGTTTCTTTTGTTAATGGGATTGGAGAGTCTGACGATCCAAACGTGATCGAGTGGTTTAGGGATCACGGGTATGAGATCGAGGAAAAAAACGTAGTGAAGGCAACAGGGGAAGCTAAAGCTACTGAAGCAGCAAAGAAAGAAGCAGAGAAGCAGATCAAGGCACTACGCAAGAAAGCTATGGAACTTGGTATTGAGGACGCCACTGAGAAGGATGCGGAAATGCTGACAGCGGATATCGACGCTGTAGAGCAAAAGTAGGTGATCCTATGCCCTATGCAACGATAGACGATTACGACCAGTATGGAGATGGGCTAATTCCGTGGGTTGACTTGGAAAGGGCCCTCTCCCGAGCATCTGATCAGATTGATTCACTAACCTATAACAGGATCATGGCGCGGTGGGTTGATAACCTCACGCCTTTTCAGCGTACCAACGTAATCAAGGCAGTATGTCGGCAAGCAGACTTTATGTACCAGTATGGAGACTATTTAACAATGCCACTTGCTGGTTATAGCGCTGGAAGTATCTCGTTATCGTTTAAGGCTGTCCAAGGTGCAGGAGGTATACAAACATCTGAAAGTGTTTCGAACCTCCTGACGGCTACAGGATTAACGAGTAGGAGGTTATGATGATGCGTGGCAAACTACCGTTTCCTAAATGGATATTGGTTACTCCAGTAAAAGTATTTCAAATTGAAATGTCAGAAAACGGTGAGCCTGTTGAGGAATTAATCTTCGATGGGCTTTGTTGTTTTGACGAAAAGATCAGGCAGACGCTGGATAAGGATCGCCGCCTGGTTACACTTTCAGGAAAGCTTATTATCGAGGGTGACATTAACCCAGATAAGCTGATCGAAGGCTTTGTTAAGTTTGGAGAGATAACACGATCCATTTTCAGGGCAGCTAGACCACGTAATCCTAATGGGAGTGTGTTTAGTACGGAATTGGAGTTGATGTAGATGGTGAAAGTCAAAACCACAATGAATAAATCAGCACTTAACAAGCTGTCATCCTCGCAGATCCAAGCTCTAACTATGACCGCTGATGCAGTGAAGACGGACATTATAACTTCGGAAGTTGTCCCTAAGCAAACAGGTGAGTTAGAACGCAGTAGTCACCTGGATGATTCCCTTTCCAAAAGAGGACTTGTTAAACTGGTTTTTGATACACCCTATGGAAGGCGACTATACTGGCACCCTGAGTATAACTTCCGAATGGACAAGAACAGCAACGCCAAAGGTAAATGGCTTGAAGCATGGATATCTGGCGAGAAGAAGAACTTTGCTAAGAAAACATTCTGTGAATTGTATCGGCGGATAAATAGGGGTGTGATCAAGTGACACTTGCTGAGATCCGCGACTGGTTAAAGACACAGGTGGATTGCCCTCAGTGGTATATCGGAAAGATAGAGGGTAGCAAGCCACAATGTATAGGCCTTTATAACATAACGGGTGCCACACCAATGATTGCTATTGGCGGTCTGGATAACACCAGTTATGCTTCGAAAACTGTCTCAATCTTAATCCACTGGAGTAAAAATGCTGATACAGCGGAGCGTAAGGCCCAAGAGGTCTACGCTACGCTATTTGGTCATTCAGGGGAGATTGCTGGCAAGCGCGTGATTTCGTTTCAAATGCGTACTTCCGAACCTATCAGTGTAGGAACAGATGATGAGGGCATTTATGAATATGTAATTGAAATGACTATTATTTACGAGAGGTAAGGTGGTTTAAATGCCAGAAACAGGAGTATTTCCCGTACACAATAACAAGTTCAAAGTTAACACAGCAGGGCGCGGGGCTTCCGTAGGAACTATGGTTACTATCAAGGACTTGGAAACGTTTAGTTTGGCAGTAGATAGTAATGTTGAAGAGTGGACACCGATGGATCTTGCGGGTTGGGCACGTCAAGCAGTAACGGGTAAGAAATTAAGCGTTAGCTTTAGCGGTAAACGTAACTACGGAGATGCGGGTAATGATTATATTGCTGGGACTCTGTTGGCTACGGGGCAAGACGTCGAGACGGTATTTGAGTGGGAATTACCTTCTGGGGCTAGGTTGACTATGGATTGTGTAATCAGCCTAACAACTCCTGCAGGTGGTGACTCTACAAACATAGATGGTCTGGAGTTCGAACTATTATCAGACGGTCTTCCAAAATTCACTGCAGCACCTTAACGTAGTTAGCATTTAAGAGGGCTATTAGCCCTCTATTATTTTTAAAATATGATTATAAGGGGAAATGAGAAATGGCTATTATTAATATTACTGATAAGTTTTCAGCGGATAAGTCTTCCATTCAGCTGGGAGAAAAGGTTTATGAGGTTAATAATTCGATGGAAACGGTTATGAAATTCGAGGAGTTAGCTGGGAATGGTTCCATGGAATCCCTAGTTAGCGCTATGGAATACGCGATCGGAAAGGCTGCTGTAAAGGAATTGAACATTAAAAAGTTGTCTGTATCAAACTTCAAACTGTTGATTACCGCCATTATGGCATCAATGCAAGGAGTCACCCTGGAGGAAGCTGGCGCCCGATTTCAACGGATCTGATAATACAAGTACAGGGGAAAGCTTCTATGATATCCGCGAGGATTGGGACTTAATAGAAGCTTCCATTGCAACTCAATATGGCATACGAATTAGACAACAAGCTAATAGTATGTCTTGGTCTGAATTTTGTACTCTGATTGGCGGTTTAATGTCAGAAACGCCTTTAGGGGTAATCGTAGGCATAAGATCAGAGAAGGACTCAAAGACCATAAAGAGCTTTAATTCAGAACAAAAGAAAATACATTCCGATTGGAAGAAACGCATAGCAGACAAGAAGCTTCTATCCCCAGAGATTATTGAGAGGGATATGGCAGAGCTTGAAAGGATGCTTGAAAGCATGTTTGGGGGTGGTAAATCGTGAGTGTTGGTAGCGTAGGTCAGATCGACTTAGATCTCGGGCTGAACTATAAACAATTTAGCGGTCAACTCAACGACATATCCGGAAAAGCTACAGGTATGGTTGGAAACTCCTTTAAGAAATTAGGGGGTATTATTGCTGCTGCTTTTGCTGTTAGCGCTATGGTTGGGTTTGGAAAATCAGCCATAAACCTAGCATCAGATCTGCAAGAAGTACAAAACGTTGTTGACGTAACCTTTGGTTATATGGCTAATGATATCAACAACTGGAGTCAAACAACTTTGGATGCTTTTGGTTTGTCGGAGTTGTCTGCTAAGAAGTATTCCTCAACCATAGGGGCTATGATGAAATCGTCTGGTATCTCGGGAGTTGCTATGGAGGGGATGTCCAAAAAGCTCACAGAGCTGTCTGCGGATATGGCGTCCTTCTACAACCTTAGTAACGACTTTGCTTTTGAGAAAATCAGAGCTGGTATATCTGGCGAAACAGAACCACTGAAACAACTAGGTATCAATATGTCTGTAGCAAATATGGAAGCTTACGCATTAGCCCAAGGTATTACTACAAGCTACCAGAAGATGGATCAAGCTGGCCAAACGATGTTGCGATACAACTATCTCTTGTCTGTTACGGGTGATGCTCAAGGCGACTTTGCAAGAACCTCCAATTCTTGGGCTAACCAAGTTAAGTTGATGGGAGAGCAATGGTCTATATTCAAGGGTACTATGGGGGCTGGATTTATCAACATACTAACTCCAATAGTGCGCGGCATTAACTTCCTGATAAAGAAACTTCAAATTGCTGCTGCTTATTTCAAAGCCTTTACAGAGTTAATATTTGGAGCACAAGCGCCATCATCCAGTACAGGAGCAGCGTTAACTGATATGGGTACAGGAGCTTCAGATGCTGGGGGTTCTGTTGCTGACGTAGGCAAAGCAGCTAAGAAAGCAGGTAAGGACACTAAAAAGGCGGCAAAGGATGTCAAAGGTTCTCTATCATCCTTCGATATGCTGAATGTAATTGGTAAGGATGCGGCTGACTCCTTGGCTGATGCTGCAGATGCTGCGGGTTCTGCTGGAGGTGCTGGCGCGGGTCTTGGCGGATTAGGAGGTATGGGAGACTTAGGAAACTTTGGAGACTTGGATTTGGGAGTCCCTAAAATTGAAGCTCCTGATATGTCTAAATTCGCTCCTGTTATGGAGTTCCTTACAAAAGTCAAGGATATGGCTACATCTGTAGGCAAGTATCTACAAAGCGCTTTTGGACCAACTCTCAAACAAGCTTTGGATCTTATCGTACCTCCTATACAACGTTTTTGGGAGACTTTGAAGAGCGTAGGTACTGACCTAATGACTTTGTGGGCACCCCTTAAATCTTGGTTGTCTGGTGATCTTGTGCCGTATATGCAGAAATACATCATAACCATAGCCACAATTTGGGCTGGTCTTATTGATTCTGCGGAGAAGGTATTCGGCGGTATATGGGCAGCGGTGTTCCCGATACTAGAGTGGTTTGTTACCAAGGGGTTACCTCTTATGACGGACTTTGGTACTGGTATGTTGAGGATATGGGACAAATTGTTTGAGGTAGCCAAGGGCATATTCGACAAGCTTTGGACAGAGGGCGTTGAGCCTGGGTTGATGTTTGTATCTGACATGATTGTTGATGTGTTAGATATAATAAAGGGCTTCTGGGACAAGTGGGGTAAAAGTATTGTAGACAAGGTAGTTGAATTCTTAGACAACATAGGTAAACTGTGGGGTAAGCTTTGGGATACAATACTCAAGCCTATCTGGGATAACTTGATAGAACAGATGAGAAAACTTTGGGATAATCACCTCAAAGGTCTTATAACTGAGTTTACAAACTTTGTTGGTAAGCTAGTAACAGGCGCTCTTGATATATACAACAAATTTATCTTGCCTATGATAGGCTGGCTGATAGATAAGTTTGGACCAACCTTTGTGAATGTATTCAACTATGTTGTTGACATACTGGGTATCTGGTTGGGGGTAATAATTGATATTGTTAAGGGCGTACTAAAATCTTTGGGCGGTATTATTGACTTCTTGGTAGGCGTATTCACAGGAGACTGGAATAAGGCTTGGGATGGAATCAAGACATTCTTGTCTGGTATATGGGACGCTATTGTAGCTATAGTAGTGGGCTTAATTAAGACACTTGGTACTATAATTACGTATATAGGAGGACTATTCAAAACAGCTTGGGATAAGGGTTGGGAAGACGCCAGAAAAACTTTTGATAGACTCAAGGATATATTGGGTAACATAAAAGACGACATAGTTGAGATATTCGGCAACATAATAACTTATGTAAAGAGTACATTCACTTCTGCTTGGGAAAAGGGCTGGGAAAATAATAGAAAAGCCTTTGATAATCTCAAGAACGGTTTAAGCACAATAAAAGAAGGTATAGTGAAGATATTTGATAACATAATTACCTATATAAAAAATACCTTTACAACTGCTTGGGAAAAAGCTTGGGGTGGGATAAAGGACTTTGTTGGTAAGATGGGTACAGCTATGGAAAGCTTGTTCAAGGGATCGATAAACGTCATAATCGACTCTTTCAACTGGATGATCAAGCAGCTAAACAAGGTGAGTATAGACATACCTGATTGGGTTCCAGGAGATTTAGGCGGTAAGTCTTTTGGGGTTAACGTTCCAACCATACCAAGGTTGGCAAAGGGAGGACTTGCTACAGCGCCTACGTTAGCAATGGTAGGGGATAACAAGAATGCCCAAGTCGATCCAGAGGTCATAACACCATTATCCAAGTTACAAGGTATGTTAGGGGCCAGTAATAACGCTATGGTAGAAGTATTGCTAATGATACTTAATGCTATAGAGACTCAAGAAACCTCTTTATCTATTGACGGGGATAAGCTTACAAGAGTAATCAAGAACAACCTAGCATCAGAGGGCGGTAGAGTTGGTAAGAGTATGATAACTGTTGGGGGTGTGTCTGTATGATGAAGGTAACTAATGGAGGGGAGACAAAGAAAATCCCTGCGTTCACCTCATATGAGGTAACGGTACAACCCCAACAAAAGTCTGCTGAGCGTAATGGTAATGGTAAGCTTGTTAGAGAGACTTTGCCTGATAAGTGGGCTATACAAATGGAGTGGGAATTTGGAACGCCTGAAGAGTTCTACATTATGTTCAACTTCCTAAAAGGGTTAACCCGAGTAGATTTCAACGTTTCTTTTCCTGCGCCAACAGGCAAAATAGAGAGTGGGGTATTTTACATATCTCCAATATCAGCTAAATTATTAAACTTTTCAAGAGGGGCTTCTGGCTGGTGGAAAACCCTGAAATGCTCGTTTGTGGAGGTATGATATGGTTCCGGTATCAGAAGCGTATAGCAGAGCAGTAAGACAAGGAACAAGATCGTCAGATGCAAGAATTGTGTTTGGGGTTGTAGACGTAACTGCGGGGGCTGATGCAGCCCTCACCGTAAATACCGCACAACCATTTACCCCTATTGCCTCAGTTCTTGAGGATATAACGGACCCCGATTTTAATATGGGAACGCTTGAGCCAGACTTGTTTAGATTGGATGGTAGCTTCTATCTAACGCCCGATGATGTTAATTCTACAGACAACCTTGGTTGGTGGTCGCAAACAATGTCTGCATCCGATAGAAGCTTTGTTACTGAGCCTACTTTAACTGTTCTGTTTGATGACATGCATAGCAGTTTGGGTATAAGCCTATTTTTTGGTACAGAAGAATACTCCTCTGATTTTGAGGTTACCTGGTACCGAAGTTCTGCTGTTATGTCTCAGATACTGGTTGTAGCTAATAATTCTCAAGAGGTTAGTATTAACAAGCCGGTTGAGAACTATAACAAGATAACTATAAGGTTTCTGAAAACAAAACGCCCGTATCGCTATGTTAGGCTAATGTCTATGGTTTTTGGGCTTGAGGAGATATTTGATAATGACAGTATAATATCGGCTAGAGTAGTGGAAGAGGTTGATCCTTCTGCCAGCGTACTCAGTATAAATACTCTGTCGTTTACAGTCCTGAACCAGAATCAACGATTCAACATGTTGAACCCTGGTGGGATATACGCTTATCTACAGAAGAGACAAAAGATCAAGGCTAGAAGTGGTTTATTGCTTGAGGACGGTTCCTATGAATTTGTGTCTATGGGTGCGTACTACTTGTCTGACTGGAAGAACTCAACCGGGCTAACAGCTTCATTAGAGGCGACAGACGTTATAGGGCTGCTTGATAAGACTACTTATTCAGCATCGCCTTTCTGGGTTAATGAGCCGATAATAAACGTATTGAAACATATTTTAACTGATGCCGGCAAATTTAAACTGTCTATATTGCCGTCAGTGGCGTCCGAGGTAGTAAATGGGTATATACCAGTAAAGAGCCATAGAGAGGCACTGATGGATGTACTTATGTCGGCTCGTTGCGTATCTAAGATGGATAGAAACGAGACCATAGTTGTCGGGCGAATCGACTATTCTCAGGGTGTTGAGGAGATAAGCTTTGACACTATGTTAGGTAATCCAACCATAGAGCAGAAAACGCTTATAACCGCAGTACAAGCTAATGATTACACCTACGCGCTAGGAGCTACAGCAACCGAGATTAACAAGTCAACTATGGTTCTTGTAGGCACTCAAGAAACTGTTATAGACTTTGGAGGGGCTGCGAAGAACGTTTCTGTTGTGGTTACAGGTGCTGGGGTTATCGTAGGATCGCCTAAAATATCTGCCGTATCAGCAAAGGTTGTTATAACAGGTAGCGGTTCCTTGACCATTACAGTAACAGGTAACGTATACACCGAATTCACAAGATCGGTTACGTTGAGTGCGGGGGTTCTCTCTGCTGGGGAGATTCCGCAAGTAGCCACTCTTGGAGACAATAAACTTATGGTGGGTAAGGCTGAGTTGGTTGCTCAGAATTTGCTAGACTACTACCAGAAAAGGATAAAGCAATCCTTTGATTATTGGGATAACCCCTCCATACAAGCAGGAGATGTTGTTGATGTAGAAACAATATTTAGTAAGTTCAGCAGCGGTGTTGTAGAAAGACAAGAGATCACCTTTGCCCCTAATTTACAGGGTAGGATTGAGGTGACGGGGTAATGCCTTGGATTAAAACTGTAGTATTCAATAGAGGTAGTTACTACAACGTAGAGGATATAAACAGAGTTAACAACAACGTAGAGTTTATACGTCAGTTCCTTCTTCAGCAAGGATACACCCCTGCGTTGGTTAGTCCTGTGAAAAGCGATTACCAAAAAAGCGATTTCCCTACAGTAACAGCTATAAACAATGTAAGAAGAAATCTGAAGTACCTACTCTCTCTTGTACCAGAAGCCTTGCGTGTTGTAGAGTCCACAGGATTTATTGCTGGAACTTTCTATGCTGGAGAGGAGGGGATAATCTTTGGTTCCTCAACGGTTCCAACAATAACAATCAACACAGCAAGGCTTCAAACGTTTGATTTTAACAGGGCAAACGAGCTAGAGTTAACGCTACAATTGTTATACGACACTTTGATGGCACAGGTAGACAATTTCAAGAAAAGCGGTACATTCTATTCTGGCGAGGAAGGGTTGATATAATGGCATACCAAAAGACAACTTGGATTGATAGGCTTGTACAGTTTCCACGTAGGTTCACCAAAACCCTAGAAGGGGCAAACGTTGTAACGCTAACGCCTGATCCTGGCACAATAACTGAGCTTGGTACTTTTGTATCTGCTGCGGTTATGAATAATATGGAGTTAGGTATAGAAAATGCGGATGCGGCAGCAACAAAGGCAAGAGACGATCTTGTACTTGCCAACAACGCGCTAAATCTTAAGGCTCCATTGGCCAACCCCGTATTCACAGGCACGCCCAAAGTTGGATCTGCTACGATGATTACCGCAGATAATATAGCTACCTACACACCTCCTGTGGATACAGGTAATTATATAGGAGGCGATATGTATGTAAGTACGTTAGGATCGGATACTACAGGAACTGGGCAACTTGCATACCCCTTCAAGACTATTCAAAAGGCTTTGAATTCAGCAAAGAAGCATCTAGTAACTACTTTAATAATCAACATCAAAGCAGGAACTTACCCAGAAGCGATAACCATAAGCAATTTTGATGGGGCTAGGGGCATAACTCTACAGCCGCACGGTTCTGGGTTGGTAATCATTACCAGTGATGTGTATGTTGATGCGTGCAGCATGTCTTCTATGTATTTTTATAATCTAAATTTTACGGGCAGTATAACTTCTAGGGGGGACGGTGGATGTAGGTTTATGTCCGTATTGGGTTGTACATTCACCACTAATTCCTCTTATGGAATATCGTTTGAGACGGCTGGCGTTTTATCCGTACTCAACTCAACTTTTACTGGTAAGCCTACTTGTATAAGGCTAGTTGGTAGCGTTCTATTATCTATTTCCTCAGGTAACTCGGGATCTGGAAACGCCGTAGGTATATCCGTATTATCGGGAGCAATATTAACTGTTAGAGGCAATATTAGTATTGGAGCAGCAACTACATTTCAGGTAGAAACAGGCGGTACAGTATTCAACACGCCTTCAGGTAAAATATATGTTTAGGAGGTATATATAAAATGAATGGATACGTGTATTGGATTACAAATAGGTCAATAATTATTGTTGTTGATGATATTAGGGTGGTTGGCGAGACTACTTTGGAGGGTGCAACATCTTCAATAGCAGGTGTTGATACAACAGTAGCAGGTATATTTATAACTGACAAAGTATTTGCTGTTGGCGATATCTTACCAGATACCCTAGTAAATCGCGCTTCTGAGTTTATCAAGAAATCGCCTGAAGAAGAGGCTGACAACTTGCGCAGGCGACTTGCTGATATTGAAATGGCTTTGGCGGAAATGTTTGTTGTTTAAATACACAGAACCTAAAGGGGTGATGGAATGTTGCAGGGATATAAAGTGCGGATTATCGCTAACGCTTGTATAACTCGCTACGAAAACGGAGAGCGCGCAATGGACTCCATTGTAGGATACTATAACCAAACGGAGGAAATAACGAAATCAATCAAGGAGGAAATTTTGATAAGAGTACCAACTATGGATTTTGAAGCAACAGAATAGCAACAGACTTACAGCACCCATGGAGGTGTTTTTATTTTGCCCTCATAACTATGTGGGCTATTTGTATTCAGATAGAAATGAGGAATATCTATGGATGAAACTACAGAAATACTGCAACGGTTGACTCGAGTAGAGACTAAGCTAGATGCTCAATTGAACGCTAAAGATATTGCTCAGGAAGCGTTGGGTTCGGCTAAATCGGCGCACCATCGGTTAGACGAGATTGAAGCTGATCAAAAGTGGTTGTGGCGTACCATCAGCGGATCAGTAATAGGTATTGTGATGGCTGCTATAATAACGGCTATTAAAATGGGGGGATTATAAATTGACTAACACTGAATTTATTAAAAAGATCGCAACCTATGCCATCGCTGACTTTAAAAGTACAGGTGTTCCTGCATCACTCACAATCGCACAAGCTGCTCTAGAGTCTGCATGGGGTGGCAGTGGTTTGACAACTAAGGCCAACAACCTATTCGGCATTAAAGGAAAGGGATCAGCTGGGAGTTGTACGATGTCAACGACCGAATATGTAAATGGTAAGCCTATCAAAGTGGATGCCGCGTTTAGGGCTTATAACAATTGGGGAGAGTCTATTTTGGATCACTCAAAGTTGATATTGGGCGGCGTGTCCTGGAATCGTAATCTCTATGCCAAAGTCCTGAACAAGGATGGAAAAACGGCAGCAAAGGAAGTGGCTGCGGCTGGTTATGCTACCGATCCTAAATATGCGGACAAGCTAATTGCCATTATGGATGCACATAATTTATATCAGTATGACGTGAAGAATGTGCCACCTGTTACAGTGGTTCCTGATAAGAAGGGGGATGAAGACGTGTCAGAGGTAGTTGAGTTGAAAAATACCGTCAAGCTGCAGGAAGAACGCATAGTGGCACTGGAGAGACGGTTGAACATTAGTGGCAAAGAAACATATGTAAGCGGCTATTTGGAAGCAGTTGAGGCGGCTAAAAAGGCAGGAGCTATTACAACATCCGCGGATAAATCAAAGATGGAGCTTAACATGATCCAGATGCTTCATAACTTAAGTTTATTTAATAAAGGGGGGAAATAAGCAATATGAAAAATCAAAACTTAGTTGATGTGCTGGCCTTCGCTTCAGTGTTGGCCGTTTTTGTGTTGGCAGGGGTGCAGCTGGTTAAGCAAACAGTGAATGTACGGAAAAACATTACACCTCTTATCGGTCTAGTGATCGGATTAGTGATCGGAATTGTAGCTGTACCGTTTACAGATCTCGATCTTAATCTTAGATTGTGGGCTGGAGGACTGGCAGGGCTTAGTGCTACAGGGTTATTCGAGTTAGCGTTTAACAAGCGAGACGGTACGACAAAAGAATAATATTTTCACTCACAAGTGCGGTCCAATGCGGTCCGTTTTTTTGTTTTGCATTACACATGAGAAAGAAGGGATCGCATGCCAATGGATATGTTTAATCCTATTAAATTTACAGTGGACATAGAAAGACCTACGAAAATCTTGGAACCCATGGTAACACAAAACAATAGAGTTATATTCGTCATTACCGTGCATAAAGCAGGGAGAGCGTGGTCGCTTCCGGACGATATGACATTCACCTTAACAAGCCAAAACGTTAATAGTGTTTCGTTTTTTACACCAACTCAAGGGATTAAAACAGGCGACAACGAAGTCACGTTTACATTAGGAAACGAAGAACTAAGCGTAGTTGGACGCGTCAAAGCATCTGTACAGTTTATAGATTTGGATGGACGTGTAGACGCACTTCCCTTTACGTACAGAGTGTTGGACGACATAACCAAAGAGGTTAATTTAGACGACAATGAGACATCTTTAATTGAGCTTGTATTACAACGTGCACCACTTATCATTCAAGGAGCTATTGATGCTACTGATTATGCGAGAACTCAAGGAGATATCATCAACCTGCAGTTGCGCGGTGATAGGGGACCTGAAGGACCTCAAGGCCCGGCAGGTACTAATGGTGCTCCAGGAGTTGCGGGCACGAGAGGAGATCCTGGGGCACAGGGTATACAAGGGATACAGGGTATCCAAGGCATACCTAGTGGGAATCCTAAAGGGGCTTATGCTACCTTCGCGGCTTTGCAGGCGGCCTTTCCTACGGGGAATGGTGATATCTATTTAGTAGCCGCTGATGGTAAGTGGTATTACTGGAGCGGTACAGCGTGGGTTGCGGGAGGAACTTACCAAAGCACACTTATTGCCGATGGGGCTATTACGGCGGCCAAGTATGGCAACGGATCATTCACGCGGATCAAGTCTGGTACGTCGTTGGGAGCCATGCAGGACGGATTTTCACCTACGAGCGCAGACATACAGTTAACGCGTGATGCAACTGATCCTACGAAGTTGCTGGTGAAGTTTCTGGCTGGTTCGATCTTCTATTACAAGAATATCGAAACAAAAACACAAGTCACTCTGGGGGTATTAGAGTATGTGATCCCAAGTGATTACTCCTTAGTGTACAATACGACCGACAGCACACAGTTCTTTGTTAAGGCGACAAACGCCCTGACCAATATAGACCATATATTGGTTTCGAATTACTTAGGTAGGGATGTCGTGAATAACCTGTTCAAGGCTAAGCCGATGCTCTTCTATTCAGCAAACCAACCAACATATGCAGTATCTGCCACTACAAATGATATAACTGTTAACTTCGGAACGGACTTACGATTCTTCGTTAAGACTGGAGATAGAGTGAATTTCGATGTGATCACCATACCTCAGGCAAATATGGCTGTACCTCATGAGTCTGCATTGGTGTGCAACCTGTATACAAAGACATTGGAAGTGCGCGCCTATGCCTTACTTCGACCTCAGGACATTATATTGTTTGCCAACTACTTCAAGAGAGCCATAACCAATGCTATACAAGCACTTCCTGGTAAGGCTATAAGTACTGTTTTACCTTACGGGGCTCGCAACGCTGAGTCGGTAACTACTTTCTCCTTTAAGGTTGATCAGGATGGTTGTGTGGTGGAGGATGAGATATGGTTGTTCCAGGGTGGCGTTTCTAATCATGATATAAACTTCCCAGCCAACATATATGTACTGGATAAGAACACATTAGCCGAGAAGGCAATCATCCGACATTACCTGGGTCATGCCAACGGGGTCGATTACAGGAATGGAAGGCTTCTTGTCTATAATGGTGGAGAGTATCCGCCTGAACTGAACTTGTACCGGAGCCCATATGGTAAGCTGTCTTTGAACGTAACTGATGCGGCTAACGTACAGATTATCTTCAAAGAGGGAAACAAGCTGTTGGAGGGTGACGGAGCTGCTTGCTTCGGGGAAAATGAGCGTACGGTTTACTACAATGCCGGGCTGAAGATATACAAGATTACCTTGGGTATGGGAATCAACGACCTGTCTGATACTTCAACTGGTAAAACAGACATGACGCGTTGGGGAACCTACAGAAGCGGTAAGCAAACTGATGAGTACAACGGAACGGCGAAGATAACCGATATTTACGAAGGTTACATCGACTCGAGTACCCAACCTCAAGGGATGCACTATGACGGGTTCTTGTATTTGGCTACTGGCTATTCTTATTGTCATGCCTATAAGGTGCAATTGAGGAGTGATCTGACTTTTGCCGTGGTGGACGACTATAAGTACAGTTACGTCAACTACAAGAACGAAACAATAACAATTGAACCAGAGTCTGTATTCATAATTGATAACGATATCTTTGTTGGGGCGAGAAAAGGTAATCAAGAATCGTTTATTGTTAAGATGGCTTTATAGCATTACTTCTCAATAGAATTCTTTTGCTTGTAGTTTAGTTTGTGGAGTATTATTCTTCGGCAATTGTTAATATAAATCATATTAGCTCCATCCCACACTTCAGTTTAAGTTATTAAAATTGAATATAGACCTAGTAATTTTGGAAACCCCACTAACCGAAGTTAGTGGGGTTTCCTTTTAGGTACTTCATATATTTCGTTGATTGATTGCGCGAATTAGTTTTTCGTTTCTTTGATCTGCTTTATACGAGTTTACGACTAATATTGCATGAATAACCCCTGGTACATAAAGACAAATTGTAAGAATAATACTTAGAAAAAACTGTCCGAATTTACCGCAAGATAAGACTGCAAGTGGTGGAATGAAACAGAGAAGATAACGCATGATCGATCCCCTTTGTATGAATATTTGATTTCAGTTTATCAGAACTAGGAAAATATAACTATACATTATTAACAAATAAAAGAAGAACTAGAGGTATAAGACCTATGCGGTTTTTTTTAATGTAGCATCTGAGCAATACGTTCTATGTCTTCAATATCCGCGTAGGGAATCCACGTAGGGCCTTCTGATGTACGTATCTTAGCCCGTTCAAGATCGGTTGATACTTCTGCAAACCCGTTAATTACCTCACCGTTATGGAGCTTTACAATTACCCTTTGACTACTAGCTGCAGCTTTATATAATTCCTCTCTAGATTTCATCTGAGCCCTCCCTTCATATAGTAGAATATTCTACCATTTTATGATTGAATCCTTCATTCGTGGATAAATACACTTGAATAAGGAACGTTCGTTCGCATATAATAAACACAAACAAACGTTCGTATAGGGGGCTGATATCATGCCAATGAAATACTTAGGGAAAATCGTTGAGATCGTGTATATGGATCAATCAGGAAAGATCACACAGCGTCGTATTGAAGTAAATAGTATCCGTAATGGACTAATTAAGGCTACATGTCTAATGACTAGATCGCCACGTACTTTCCGCATCGATAACATTTTAGCATGGCAAGCTCCAAGAACAACGATACGGGAGGCGGTCTAATGCTTGCCGATGCAGAGCGTAAGCTTTTAAGGGTGCTATATAACTATTCTAAACGACACAATGTAATACCCACTATAGGCGACTTGGAAAGACTGACGGGAAGGTATAGGAATGGTATATGGGAGAGTTTGATCACATTAAGGAGCTTGGGCTACATCTATTGGGAAGACAAGGCTTCAATGAATTCTATACAGATTATTGAGGGATGGGAGAAAGAACCAAATAAGTCTGTAGTTCCTTCCTCATCTTCAAGGGAGAACATTAATTATTGGACCTAGTAATATTAGAAACCCTACAGCTTTCGATCTGTAGGGTTTCTTTTTATTATTATATAGAAGGAACAGATTCAATCGTGTGTATCTTAATATCTATGGATT
>NZ_JBNPWS010000044.1:0-37352 GCF_050433705.1 Paenibacillus sp. DS2015
CGTCGCCAAGCGGATTTTCCCTGATAGCTCAGTTGGTAGAGCACTCGACTGTTAATCGAGTTGTCACAGGTTCGAGCCCTGTTCGGGGAGCCATTGCTCTCATAGCTCAGTAGGTAGAGTGCATCCATGGTAAGGATGAGGTCACCGGTTCGAATCCGGTTGAGAGCTCCATAAGGAATCTAGGCCCGTTGGTCAAGGGGTTAAGACACCTCCCTTTCACGGAGGTAACATGGGTTCGAATCCCATACGGGTCACCATTTATTATTATGTGTCATATGTGTACGGAGGCTTAGCTCAGCTGGGAGAGCATCTGCCTTACAAGCAGAGGGTCGGGGGTTCGATCCCCTCAGCCTCCACCATTATACAATTATGATTATTATAGAAATGGGTACAATACAGATATCTATTATTGGGGATTAGCCAAGCGGTAAGGCAACGGACTTTGACTCCGTCACGCATAGGTTCAAATCCTATATCCCCAGCCATTAAGAGCCATTAGCTCAGTTGGTAGAGCACCTGACTTTTAATCAGGGTGTCGAAGGTTCGAATCCTTCATGGCTCACCATTTTTTATCAGTGTGCGCGTGTGGCGGAATTGGCAGACGCACTAGACTTAGGATCTAGCGTTTCACGACGTGGGGGTTCAAGTCCCTCCACGCGCACCATTTTATTATGCGGACGTGGCTCAGCGGTAGAGCATCGCCTTGCCAAGGCGAGGGTCGCGGGTTCGATTCCCGTCGTCCGCTCCATATGGCTCACAACGTGCCCATAGCTCAGCTGGATAGAGCGTTTGACTACGAATCAAAAGGCCGGGAGTTCGAATCTCTCTGGGCACACCATATTTTTCATCGGGACGTAGCTCAGCTTGGTAGAGCACCTGGTTTGGGTCCAGGGGGTCGCATGTTCAAATCGTGTCGTCCCGATACTTATTTACTTTGCGGGTGTAGTTCAATGGTAGAACTTCAGCCTTCCAAGCTGATAGCGTGGGTTCGATTCCCATCACCCGCTCCAACTATAATATGAAGCCGAAAGGCTTTTTTTTGCATATCAGAATGTATAATATAGTGAGGCCATGAAGGTTCATTCTTCGGTTACCTCATGCATAATTATTATGGGCATATGTAGGAAACAGACCCATGTATTTCTTGTGAGTTGCTTCTAACATTGAAAGGTTATTAAGAGCTGTCATTTTGATCATGAATTAAAATACAGTTATTATAAATATAAATACAGTAAAAAATATTCCAAATACAATAAATATAAAGATTTTACGTTCATTTTATTGTATGATACTAAGAAGGTCTAGAAGGTGTCATAGAAAGATAGCTATTGAATTTTGGTATAAGACGGGGGGAGTAACATGACAGAACTTACGGTAAGCGCCAGTAAAAGTAACTCCAATAATCTACTGCGCCGTGACGTACGGTTTCTTGGGAATATTCTGGGAGAGGTATTGGTCCATCAAGGGGGCAATGAACTTTTAGATATAGTTGAAAAGATCCGTGAAACTAGTAAATCTTTACGTTCCGTATTCTTACCTGAGTTGTTTGCTGACTTTAAAGAAACTATTGAAACATTAAAGCCAGACACACGACATCAGGTAATCCGAGCATTTGCGATCTATTTTCAATTGGTCAATATCGCTGAACAAAACCATCGCATTCGCAGGAAACGTGATTATGAACGTTCAGCAGGAGATACGGTTCAACCAGGATCTATCGAAAGTGCTATTCAAGATTTAAAAGAACGCAATTTCTCGTATCAAGAGGTACAGGAAATTATTGAGGGACTTTCACTTGAATTAGTCATGACTGCTCACCCTACAGAAGCTATGCGTAGAGCCATTCTTGATATTCATAAGCGGATTTCAGAAGATGTAATGCTACTAGATAATCCAACACTTACGTTCCGCGAACGGGAACAATTACGTGAGAAGCTTCTCAACGAAGTTATCACTTTATGGCAGACAGATGAGCTTCGTGATCGTAAGCCGACTGTGCTTGATGAAGTGAGACATGGAATGTACTATTTCCACGAAACACTTTTTCATGTTTTACCTGATGTATATCAAGAAATGGAACGATGTCTTAGTAAATACTATCCGGGCCACAACTGGCATGTGCCAACGTATCTTCGTTTTGGATCTTGGATTGGTGGAGACAGAGATGGTAATCCTTCGGTAACTTCTGATATTACTTGGCAGACTCTAAGCATGCAAAGAAAACTCGCGGTACGTGAATACGAACGGATCATGAAGGAATTTATGAAGTCACTTAGCTTCAGTACTTCTATCGTTAACGTCTCTACTGAGCTTGAGGAGTCTATACTAGAAGATCAATCTAACGTTACTTTGAGTAAGAATTTCATTTGGCATAACGAGAATGAACCTTACCGTATTAAATTAGTATATATGATGGCTAAAATTAAAAATTTACTTGATGAGAGTACAAAGGGAACGGCAGACCGTTATGCTACACCTTTAGAGTTCATTAATGACCTTAACATTATTGATCGGAGTCTACGTCATCACTACGCTGATTATGTCGCAGATACTTACATTAAGAAGTTAATTCGACAAGTGGAACTATTCGGATTCCATACGGCATCCCTGGATATTCGCCAACACAGTCAAGAGCATGAGAATGCTTTGTCTGAAGTACTGTCCAAGATGGAGATCTCACACCATTATGCTGAATTAACGGAAGATGAAAAAATAGAATTACTTAGTAAGCTGTTGAATGACCCAAGGCCTATTACTTCGCCTTATCATGAATACAGTGAAAGTACGAAAGAATGCATCAATGTGTATCGTACCGTATATGAAGCTCAACAGGAGTACGGTGTTGATTGTATTTCCAAGTACCTAATTAGCATGGCGCGAGGAGCTAGTGACATCCTAGAAGTTATGGTATTCGCTAAGGAAGTAGGCCTATTCCACCAAAATAGTGATAATACCGTGACTTGTACGTTACAAGCTGTACCGTTGTTTGAGACGATTGAGGATTTACATGCTGCGCCAGATATTATGAGACAAGTGCTTAACATGCCGATTTATCGACAAGCTGTAAGTGCTATGAATGACCTTCAAGAGATTATGCTTGGGTATTCAGATAGTAATAAAGATGGTGGAGCTGTAACAGCCAACTGGGAGCTGCGTGTAGCATTGAAAGATATTACAACAGTAGCGGATGACTTCGATGTGAAATTGAAGTTTTTCCACGGACGTGGTGGTGCGTTAGGTCGTGGAGGCATGCCGCTAAATCGTAGCATACTAGCACAACCTGCTTCTACTGTCGGTGGGGGCATTAAGATCACTGAGCAGGGTGAGGTCATCTCTTCTAGATACTCTCTACAAGGGATTGCATATCGAAGCTTAGATCAAGCCACATCAGCTCTTGTGACAGCAGCAATTAATGCTCGTTCTCCTCATGATGCGGCATATGAGAAGCAAGAAAAGGAATGGGATCAGATTGTGAAGGGGATTTCGGAAGTTTCTCTTCATAAATATCAGGATTTGATATTCCGTGATCCAGATTTCCTAACTTTCTTTAAAGAATCGACACCATTACCAGAGGTTGGAGAGTTAAATATCGGTTCACGTCCATCCAAACGTAAGAATAGCGATCGGTTTGAGGACTTACGCGCTATTCCATGGGTGTTTGCTTGGACACAAAGTCGTTATTTACTTCCTGCTTGGTATGCTGCAGGTACGGGTATACAGAGCTACTATCAGAATAACGAGGAGAATCTAAAGGTACTGCAAGAGATGTACACTAACTTTTCATTCTTCACGTCATTAATTGATTCGTTGCAAATGGCTATCGCTAAGGCGGATTTAATCATTGCCAAAGAGTATGCTAACATGACCAAGGAAGAATCGTATCGTCAACGTATTTTCAGTCAAATAGAAGATGAATTTAAGTTGACAACGGATCTGATTCTCAAAATTACCGGTCAAAAAGAAATCTTAGATAATGTTCCTGTGATCCAGGAGTCCATTAAACTCCGTAATCCTTATGTTGATCCACTTAGTTATTTACAAGTTCAGCTTCTTAGTGAGCTTCGTGAAATTAGAGATCAGGGTGAAGACAATAGTGAGTTACTCCGCGAGGTTCTTCTAACAATTAACGGAATTGCAGCTGGGCTTCGAAATACGGGTTGATAGGAAATATAAGAATAATACAAAAACGGAGCATATAATCCGAGGGTTCCTTATTAAGGAATCTTCGGATTTTTTCGTTAACTATACAGGTAGGTATTGCTTTTTATAGGCACATGAATTACGATTTTAATGTTGTTTTAATTCTATACAAAATACCCATCAGCAAGTCTGGGGGAAACTATGTTGGATCAATTAGAGAATAGGTTAACAAAACTAGCCCTGAAGGGCGATCAACAAGCATTCGCGGAGATTGTCGATCTGTACAAAGACAAAATCTTTCATTTAGCTTACCGGATGCTGAACAACCGTCACGAGGCGGAGGATGTAGTCCAAGAAACTTTTTTACGTGTGTTCAAAAATTTGGATCGCTATGATCCGAATCAGAAGTTCTCTACATGGATTTATCGTATTGGAACTAATCTTTGTATTGATCGATTGAGGAAAAGGAAACCTACATATTCGCTAGATGCTGATATGAATGATCAAGAAGGATTAGATGGCTATTCATTAATTCCAAGTGTCGATCAGACGCCGGAGAGTGAACTTATACTCTCTGAGACTAAGCAGCTTGTATATAATGCGATTAATAGTCTGCCAAGTAAATATAAATCAGTCATGATTTTGAGATACCTTCAGGAGTTATCCTTGCAGGAAATTAGTGATGTGCTCGGTATGCCTGTGACGACAATAAAGACTCGTGTACATCGTGGTCGAGAGTTTTTGCGAAAAAAACTGGAGTCCAGTATGTAGAGGTTATATGAGTAGAAGGACTGACGACTGGACCGTCCCTTCTTTTTGTAACTTTTGTTCATTCTCGATAATATTTTGAAACATCTGTAGAACTGCTACGTATGTAAATTATCAGGTCTTATGCTCTGAAATTAGAGTATGAGAAATCAACAGAATTATTGAAAGGATTGGCTCATATGGAATGCAAATTAGCCGTCTCTTTGATGCATGATTTTCTAGACGACGACTTATCCAAGGAGCAAAGGGTGATGCTAAAGGAACATACGCTAACCTGCCCTGATTGTCGTATGCAGTTTAAAGAGCTAGAACAGACGGATATGCTACTTTACTCTCTTCACTATAGTACACCGTCTGCATCGGATGAGCTAACTAAGCGTATCCTGAGTGCTCTTCCGGTGCATAAGAAGCAGCAACGATGGGTAACGTGGGTTAAAAGGCATCCAGCAGCAACAGCGGCAGCCCTTTTCTTGGTAGTCATGTTGTTTAGTACGATCAATGTATGGAACCAAGACAACCAATTAATGGTCCATGGAAACAATTTGGATCAAGTCATCATTGAGGGTGACACCGTTATTTTACCTGAAGGAAGAACGATTGCTGGAGATTTGACGATAGAGAATGGAAAAGCACAAATATTTGGTGTCGTCGAAGGTAATTTGACTGTAATTGATGGTTCTTTGTATAAAGCATCTACTGCTCATATCTCTGGACAAGTTAAGAATGTTGACAGAGCATTGGATTGGATATGGTATAAAATTACCAACCTAGTCTCGGATGTTGCTTATCGTTAATGTTAGCGGTCCGAAGGTGATCACGACATTACGGTGCCTCTTTATATAGAGAGTGCACCTTTTTTGTTTTAAATATTTAAAAAGTATAAATTTTATCGATATTTCATCGCTAAACGAATACTGTCCTTTTCGAACGATGAAGTCTTTTATCATTAAAAAGATGACATATTATGTTCGTTTGAAAGCCCTTGAGCTTGCAACATGAGGTTGATCGTTATAACCTATACAATAAGGACATTATAAATAGAGATTGAACTATTTTATTGAAGGGTATAGACGGGGGCCTTAGAATGAACTATTTCACGGATATGACTTGGAAAGATTCCATTAAAGATATTATTGATGTTGGTATTGTTTCATACATTATTTATCATGTGATTCTTCTAGTAAGAGGTACAAGAGCTGTCCAATTACTGAAGGGGATATTATTTCTGGTTATTATTTGGGCCATAAGTACGTGGTTTGATCTGTACACGCTCAAATGGCTGATGAATCAGATGTTTACGTTTGGTGTGTTGGCAGTGATTATTATTTTTCAACCGGAACTACGTCGTGCACTAGAGCAATTGGGACGTGGTAAGTTGTTCGGACGAACCTCTGCTGAGAATGAGGAAGTCACGAAATTAATTAGTGAAGTTATTAAAGCTATTAATTATTTATCACGTAGAAAAATAGGAGCATTAATTGTATTTGAACGAGAGACGGGTCTTAATGAGTATACAGAGTCAGGTATTCCCATGAAATCAATAATAAGCTCTGAGCTTATTATTAACATATTCATACCTAACACACCGCTCCATGATGGAGCCATGATCGTTCAATCGAGTCAAATTGCAGCGGCAGCCTGTTATTTACCACTGTCGGAGAATCCTTTTATTAGTAAAGAGTTAGGGACTAGGCACCGTGCGGCTATTGGGATAAGTGAGGTAGGCGATGCCGTAGCTATAGTGGTATCAGAAGAGACGGGTCAGATCTCTTTAGCTATGAATGGTCAAGTTGTTCGGGATATTAAAGAGGAATCGTTGATATCTAAGTTATATGAAGAGCTACGTCCCAATGCGACGGTTAAAGAGAAGCGCTCTCCATTCTGGAAACGGAAGGGGGACGATAATAATGGATAGATGGCTCAAGAATAATAATGTGGTCAAAATTCTTGCGATTGCGCTCAGCATTCTGCTGTGGGCTATCGTTCATCTGGATAATAGCACACCAACACCTACGACGACGATCGATAGTAAAGTGATTGAGAATATTAAAGTACAACCCTTTGATCTGGATGATTCTAAATATGTGCTTAGTGCGATGGATACGGATAAGGTAAGAATGGAAGTCAAAGGAAGGCGTTCTGATATTACGTCTTTATTCAATGAAGATTATAGAGTGCGCTTGGATTTAAGTAATGTCAAAGAGGGTACAAACACATTACCTCTTACTTATGATCTACCTTTTGGTGTAGAACTCGTCTCCATGCAGCCCAAAACAGTAACGGTTATTATTGAGAAGCGAGAAACTGCTTCCTATCCTGTGAGCGTAGTCACTGTAGGTGCTCTTGCTGAGGGATATAAAGTAGGAGTAGCTGTGATAGAACCAAGTACTGTAGAAGTCACATTGCCTTCCACCAATTTAGCTGATGTGGCAAAGGTTGAAGGTACCGTAGAACTTGATGGACATACAGAGACATTTACGCAGAAGAAGGTTAAATTAACGGCCTACAATAGTAAAGGGCAGGCATTGAAGGATGCGATCATTGAACCCTCTTCTGTGTCTGTGGAGATTCCACTTACTTCACCTTCTATAGATGTCCCTATATCAATTCAGTATACAGGGAGCCTTCCAGAGGGGCTTGTTCTGTCTGAGGTTACACCGAATATTAGTCAAGTGAAAATATATGGGTCTCAGTCTGCGCTGGCAGGGGTTAAATCTTATAATGATGTTATAGTAGATCTGAGTCAGGTTAAGCAATCTGGCAAATCGGAGCTGAGCATCGATTTGAAGCCACCAGCAGGAATGGTTAGAATAGAGCCTAGTACGATACAAGTGGAAGTAGATGCTGTATCCGTAGGCGAAAGAACGATAAGTGACATCCCTATCACAATTGAAGGAATGACGAGTGATTACCAAGCAACAATTATAAGCCCTGCGAATAAATCTGTTGCCATGAATTTAACAGGGGCTGCTTCTTTGCTCAATAGCTTGAATAAAGGGGATATCAAAATTGTAGCTAATGTCCAAGATTTGAAGCCAGGTAGTCACGAAGTTAAGCTAGAGGTTACGTTACCACGATTTATAACATCAGCAGATAAACAACCCATAACCGCGACAATTGAAATTAAGGATAAGACAATACCTTCGACCGTTGAACCTGTACCGCCAACGAAGGTGCCTGATAAAGAGATCGATAGCGATCCAGCACCGGAGGCAGATAAAGACATTATAGGTCCAGTTATAGAAGGTGGTAACGCGGGGACGGTTACAGAACCAAGCACAGGGAATGGAACAAACACAGATCCTTCAGATGATGATGGAGGAGTATTAGATAGTTCAGATAATACTGAACCTTAATTCGATATAATGATATGAAGACAACTTCAATTAGAGAGTTGACAAAGGAGAAAAATAATGGGGAAATACTTTGGAACAGACGGGGTACGGGGAATTGCTAATAAAGAATTAACCGCTGAATTAGCTTATAGCATTGGACGTTGTGGGGGTTATGTTCTAACCAGTAATGTAGAGAAACCAACGGTCATTATTGGAATGGATACACGGATCTCTGGTGCAATGTTAGAATCTGCTTTAGTTGCAGGATTGTTGTCGATTGGCGCACATGTTATTCGACTAGGGATCGTGACTACACCCGCGGTGGCTTATATTACAAGATACTTGAAGGCGGATGCTGGGGTCATGATCTCTGCATCACATAATCCTGTGGAGGATAACGGGATCAAGTTTTTCGGAGGAGATGGATTTAAGCTCTCTGATGAGACAGAATTAAAAATCGAAGAACTGATGGATGCAGAGGAAGATCGTCTTCCACGCCCTTACGGTGCTGATCTAGGGAATGTTATTGTAGATAATGAATCGAAATATAAATATTTGGACTTCTTGAAGACTACAATTTCACAATCTTTTGAAGGTGTTAAAATTGTTCTGGATAGTGCCAATGGTGCAGCGTATGAACTAGCACCCCAATTGTTTCGTGATCTAGGGGCGGAAGTTATTGCTATCGGTTCAGAACCTACGGGACTTAATATTAATGATCATTGTGGTTCTACCCACCCAGAGAAGCTGAAGTTAGAAGTATTGAAGCATAAGGCAGATCTAGGATTAGCCTTTGATGGTGATGCTGATCGCCTAATCGCGATTGACGAGAATGGTGAAGAAGTAGACGGGGACTTCATTCTATGTATTTGTGGGGAAGCTATGAATCGTAAGGGTACGTTAAAGGACAATACTATCGTCTCAACGGTGATGAGTAACATTGGTTTTTATAAAGCAACGGAAAGATTGGGTCTCAAAACAGCAAAAACAGCTGTAGGTGACCGCTATGTGATGGAAGAAATGATTAGAGGTGGGTACAACTTAGGTGGAGAACAATCTGGACATGTTATTTTCTTAGATTATAATACAACAGGTGACGGTCTACTTACAGGTATCCAGCTTGTTGACACACTGAAAGAGTCAGGTAAGAAACTTAGTGAAGTTAAAGCGATGATGAGTAAGTATCCTCAAGTTCTCGTAAATGTACGTGTGGAAGATAAGAGTAACTATGAAGGCAATGAAGCCATTGAAGCGGCTATTACAGCCGTAGAAGAGAAGTTAGCTGATAACGGTCGCGTACTTGTCCGTGCGTCGGGGACAGAGTCATTGATACGTGTTATGGCTGAAGGTCCTGATGAAAGTGAGCTTAATCTTTATGTATCGCAAATTGTCGATGTAGTGAAGCGGGAATTAGTTTAACTTAGACTGCTATTCTAAAATTACTAATATAGAACGTAGCCGATGAACATAAGACCTATGTTTCATCGGCTTAATTATTGGGTATTGAACTGAGGAAGTTTACATGTGATGAATGTTGTAAATAAGGCTTTGCAATCCTTCATGTATATTACATTCCCATAGCATTGCCAAATGCCTTTAACATGCATATAATGTATTAATGTGATTCAAATATAGAAAGCGAGGGCAGTGAGGTTGATGAATACAAGCGCCAGAACTTGAGCTAGCGCGGGGCGAATGAAGAATTGATGGCATGAATATGTTATCACATGAATTCTGAATTCAACGGCAGATCAAGTTGACGAGGTAGAGGTGTTCGAATGTTCGGCGGGGACCTCTCGGTGATGCACCAGAGCCGTAAACCGATAACGGAAAATGAATGGGCGACTGTTCACACAACGATTCGGTGGGTGCAGATTTTATTACTATTAATCATGAGTGTGCGTCAATAAAGCAGTCGGTAATGGACGAGAAAGTGCATTCGTGAATGGACCTTGTATAATTGAATACATTGAATTTTTCGTACATTCTCGTACATGCCGCATATCAGCTCGCACACTTTCATTTGGAATTCCAACAAAAAGTGAAATGGGGATATATATATGTGTGGTATTGTCGGATATATTGGTACAAATAATACGCAGTCAGTGTTGATTGAAGGTCTGAAGAAGTTGGAGTACCGGGGATACGATTCAGCTGGAATCGCGGTGTTCACGAAGGATGGTCTTCAAGTTACCAAAGCTCAGGGACGTCTAGCTAACTTGGAATCCAAGCTTGAGAATGAACCTCTTACTGGAACTGCAGGTATAGGTCATACTCGTTGGGCAACCCATGGTAAACCTTCTGATGCGAATTCTCATCCACATACAGATGAAAGTCTTAAATTTTCTGTAGTCCACAATGGTATTATTGAGAACTATTTGGATTTGAAGGATGAATTGATAGCGGAAGGTCATACCTTCGCATCTGAGACAGATACTGAAGTTATTGCACATCTAGTTGCTCGTGAGTATGAGGGTAATATCGTGAAAGCTGTTCAAAAAGCGATCACTTTCATGCGCGGCGCATTTGCACTTGGCGTATTGACGGAGTACGAACCGGACCGATTGGTAGCTGTACGTCAGGCAAGCCCGTTGATCATTGGAATTGGAGAAGGGGAGAATTATATCGCTTCAGATATTCCTGCTATTCTTCAATATACGCGGAATGTATACATTCTCAATGATGGCGAAATGGCAGTGCTGACACAAGATGCCGTCGAATTAATGACCATCGAAGGGAATTTTATTTCTCGGGAAATGATTCATGTCGATTGGGATGAAGTAACTGCTGAAAAAGGCGGCTTTGAGCATTTCATGCTGAAAGAAATACATGAACAACCTAAAGCATACCGTGACACAATGCGTGGCCGGATTGACAGTGAAGGCAAAAAGGTTGTCTTGCCAGAGTTGAAATTAACGCGAGAACAAATTTTAAATATTCGTAACGTACAGATCATTGCATGTGGTACCGCATATCATGCAGGTCTAGTCGGACGTCATGTAATAGAACAATTGGTTCGTATTCCTGTAGAGACGGATGTTGCCTCAGAATATCGCTATCGTTCTCCGATCGTGACACCTGAAACGTTGGTTATTGTCGTAAGCCAATCAGGTGAAACTGCCGATACGCTTGCGGCTCTACGTGAAGCTAAAGCCAACGGGGCACATGTACTTGCGATTACTAACGTGGTAGGTAGTTCAATTGCTCGCGATGCTGATGATGTTATCGTCACTCTTGCGGGTCCTGAGATTGCTGTAGCATCCACTAAAGCTTATACTTCCCAATTAATTGCATTCTATTTATTCGGGTTGTTCTTGGCTGAAATTCGTGGTACGCAGACTCCTGAAGCTATTGCTCATATCATTGCAGCGATGCAAGCATTGCCTGAACAATTAGATAGCATGTTAGAGCAATCTGAATCTATTAAGGCGTATGCTGAACAAATCTCTCACCACGAGCACCTATTCTTCATTGGTCGTGGACTAGATTTCGCAGTAGTACAAGAGGGATCATTGAAACTTAAGGAAATCTCCTACATTCACTCCGAAGCTTATCCAGCAGGTGAATTGAAACACGGAACATTAGCCTTGATCGAAGAAGGTATTCCTGTTATTGCCTTGCTAACTCAAGAGAATGTCTTTGAGAAAACAGTAAGCAATATCAAGGAAGTTAGCGCACGCGGAGCAGATATCATGGCGATTACGTATGAAGAGTACGTACCAACCCTGTTGAAATCCGTTGACCAAGCTTTTGCTATTCCTAAGACATTGCAACTGCTGACACCAGCGTTGTCCGTGGTGCCACTACAGTTACTTTCATACTACGCTTCGCTTGCACGTGGTAACGATGTAGATAAGCCGCGTAACTTGGCGAAGAGTGTGACTGTGGAGTAGGGTTGGGGATTGTAAGGTGAGTCTTGTTATCGCAAAATATAATTTCCCCAGCAAAATAACTTGTTCCCTGGGCAAATATAACTGTTCCCTAACACGAAGGTAATCTGGATTAACCATCCAATTCCCTTCGTGTTTTCTTATCTCTTTAGATGAAGAAGAGCAGGAGAAATACAGGGTAAATGCAGAGGAAAGGCAAGAGATAAGCAGGAGAAGAAGCGGGAGATTCAGGATAAAGGGCAGGGGGAAAGCAGGATGAAAAGCTTGATAAATGCGGGTAGTACAAGGTTTTAGGAAGAAAGAGAAAAAAAGCTTGAAGAAAAAGCGTGAGAATTAGCTTGAATAAGAGCATGAAAGATTCCTAAATCCTAATCCCTTCACTCTGATTTCCAGGGAACAACTTTATTTTGCTGAAAATCAAAAGTTCTTACATAAAATGTGAAAAAAGAAGAGGGTTTAGGGAACGACTATATTTGCCTACAGAAATTGGGGAATGAGAGAAAGGCAGGTGGGCAAGGGTTTGGGGGAAAGGGGGAGGGAACAACTATATTTTGCGGATACAAATACTGCTATGCTAATTGTTTGATAACTACTGGACCGCCTTCAATGTAAGTAGTCTTGTTCTTAATCATATGATAGATGATCGTTAGTATCTTTCGGGCCAGAGCGACTAACGCTTTTTTCTTTCCTCGCCGAGAAGCCATCTTCCAAAATCGGATGGCAAGTTCAGACTTCCTTGACTTCGTTGCTGCCCAAGCCGCTTCATAAAGCGCCGTTTTTACATGCGGATTGCCTTTTCGTGCACGGGCACTTTTTTTTTACCCGCACTTTCGTGATTACCCGGTGCTACGCCTGCCCATGAGGCCAAATGGTCTTCTGTTGGAAACTGATCCATGTCAACGCCAATTTCCGCTATAATAGCCGAAGCTGTAATCTCACTTACGCCTGGAATCGTTTGAACTAGCTTGTATGCTTCTTTATACGGTTCTAGGTGGGAAGTGATTTCTAAATCCAATTCCGAAATGGATTTTTCTAGAAATGTAATGTGCTCCCAACAGTTGCGAATCAACATCATTTGATGAGCGTTCAGAGTTCCGAATAGAGATTCAGCAATCTGGGCAACGTTTTTCTGCATATTGCCATGCACACGATGTGCAATGTCGTTGGCGTCCACATAGCCTTGTTCGAGCAAACTCTCCAAGAGATTACGGCCAGACACACCAAACACATCAGAAATGACAGTTCCCAGTTTTACGTTTGAGGCCTCTAGTACCTTTTGGATGCGGTTCTTCTCTGCCGTTAAGTTGCCGACACGCTTTTTGCGCAACCGGGTTAAATCCCGCAGTTCGCGAAGGTCTTCGGCTGGAACAAAGCTCTTCTCAATCAGGCCCACTCGTAGTAGCTTGGCTATCCATTCTGCATCGTTCACATCGGTTTTGCGTCCGGGAACGTTTTTGATCCGCTGTGCATTGGCAAGTGCGATGTCGAAGTAACCTTCCAAGATGTTGTACACAGGCTTCCAATAAATGCCCGTACTCTCCATCGCAATATTTGTCACGCCTTCAGACTCCAACCAAGTCATCAGCGCAAACAAGTCGAGGGTCATTGTTGGGAACGTTCTTGTTTCTGCCCGCGGAGCTTCATCTGCTTCGCCTGTCATTACACATACAACAATATTCTTCTGATGAACATCTAAACCGGCACAACGTGCAGCTAACATATCCATCTTATTTCCCTCCAAATTGAATGATACTACGATTGGCAAATTCGTTTGAACATTGCATTTTTCTGTCCGCAGTCATTCGGTATCTCGCACCAAAGCTAGCATGGGGTTGTTCACAAAACGAATTCTCACAGTTTTTTAGACAGGGTCAGAGCCCCAAAAAGAGCCACGTATTTATGTCCAATCGCAGTATTACTCAGTATTACAGGGAACGCTCCTCGCTAAACCCAACTTTCATATTGGGGGTGCGGCGGTAAAGCCATATTTGTTTTTTAGGAACCGTAATTACTGATACTTTTAAGTTAAGTGTAATTCAACCATAAAATGTAATCAAAATCAAATTTTCAAATAATGACCAATTAAATCCAGGTGGAAAAATTTGTTCTATACTCCAAGCATCTCTATCCCAATTGAGGTAACAATTCTTGACGCTACTAGCAATATGACCTAAATGATAGAAGTGAATTGCTATAGATACTTAAATACTTTTAGGTAATGTATTCAAAATTTCCTCCCTATACTGACTGACGGGATGCTTCTAATATTTTGAATAAAGAAGGAACGATGACTGCATTGAAATAGTCCTGGAGTTTTTTTAGTCAATTCTACGTTAATCCGCTTAAAGGTTACATTTATACTTTCATCAGACTTAATAAAAATCCAATCGTTACTATTAACAACCCATTTTTCTAGTTCCCCAGGTGATAAAATGACTTCCCTTATGATTGCTTTTACTTTCATAAATACACCCCTATTCAACGCTTAATATTATACATGTGTTCATATTCTACAGAATCTATTGTTAAATATGGAACAACGTGGTAGGATTTAATTATTATAACATTTTATCTAAAAAATAATATATATTTTGGGTGATTATTGATAATTACTTATACGGGTGATATTTCAAGAGTTTCGTGTTAAGTGGCTAGATATAATTCGTTAATCTTGACTGGAGATAAATTGGAGGAGGGGAAAAGTAATGTTATTAAACAAAGAAAATAAATGGGTCACAGAAAATGGGGTGAATTTGCAGCATCTCTTCCCAATAAGTGACAATCGGAATTTTGCGCCATTTGGCTCTGCTTGGGCAAAGGTTCAACCCGGCGAAGCTACAACATTACATACGCATAGGGTAGCTGAAGTTTTCTTTATTACAAGTGGAAGCGGTTACTTTAACATCGAAGGGGAAGAGCAATCGATAAAAGAGGGTGATGTCATTTATGTTGCTCCAGATAAAGCACATACAATTTGTAACCTAGACTCTAGTCAAGAGGAATTGAGTTTTCTATCCGTGTGGTGGGAAGCTAATGAAAGAATTATTAAGCATTTGAATATGTATCTACTTCCAGCTTATTCGGGAGGAGAATAATGAACACCATAATTCGACCTGAATTTTCCGTAGAATTTTCACCTTATGTAGAAGTTGTTTGTGCCATATGGCGAACAATAGATTCTTCAGATCTACGTCCGGGTCCTAGGCAACCCGTGATCAAAAAGTCGATAGCAATTGATTTTATTAATCAATGCATAGCAGTGACGGAAGCAAATTCGATTCGTGAAGCTTTAGAAGTTCGGGGGTTGTATTACGTACTCGGCATTGGTATATCTAAGCCAATGCGTGATTTTGAGAAGCGGGAAGAGTTACTTTATCAATTGGCTCAAAACCTTCAATCGAATACGAAAGTTATCGATTTCCTAGGTTCAATGTATGAGAAGTACAAGATTAACTCTAAAAAAGTACTAACATTATGCGAAGGAAGCAGATATTGGGAAGCTAGCTTATTGAGTAAGATGTGGAAGGGTGAACTTCATCTAACGGTAATTCCAAGTATATTTATGTTACCTGCACCTAGAGGGCAGACCGGGTATATACGTGAAGAAGAGAATTTGCATTTAACCCTGGTTTTCGGCTATACAGGGCCAATTAGTGATGAGTCAAGCAGTAGATATCGAGACTGGGAGCAATGGTTTCGATTTGGAGTCTGGCATGTTGTCAGCAGATTGTATTGGTCCAAAAAGTCGATGGTTTCTGATCAAAATCCGGAACTGTATGCAAGAGCCTATTCAAGATTAAGGCCAAAGTATTGTCAAAAAGCAGATATTGCAGAGTTTACATTATCGACTTATAATAATTGGCCATCCTATGCGATCGAACACTTGATGTGCGTGACAAAATTACTATGTGAACGAGAATTAGGTGGCGAGAAAGCATTTTTGGAAAAAAATAAATGGTTTTATTCATTAGGCCGTTTCCATATTAACTGGTTTTTAGAATATCTTCAAAATCAGGAATCAATTGAAGCTTTAAGTTTTGCCCCGATGTGCGACAGATGGATTAAGCAATCAGAAGAATTAATGGCTTCTGACCCGCAATTTATTGGACCGGTAGGGGCTTGTGAAAATCCAATATGGTCTGATCAGATTAAAATACTTTTTTCTCCAAGTATTAGTAATTCGGTAAGAAGAGCTATAAAAATATGGATTTCAAACTATTGGCGAATCCAACCTGAAGTGCTAGAGCTCGATCCAACGCATAATGACCCAAATCACAGCTACTTGATATTTACTTTATTCGATGATGTGGAATTGCTTAATAAATCTGATCGTGAATGGCTTGAAAATTACTATGAACATGATGGAATAGTGTTTGTAAAACGGAGTAAGCATTCAAATCAACATTGGAAGCGTGTATCAGTATGTCATCATGAAACTAATTTACTTCGATTAAATCAACAAGTAAATTTTTACGCAGATTGGACAGCTATCAAAGAGGAACAAGTAATGAGTGGTCAATATACTTTTGTATAAATTAATGGAGGTTCTATGATCTGGTCTGATGAGAAAATAAAAGTGGCACTAATCAAACATCCAACCCCGTTTTACTTATACGATCAAGAAATTCTAATCAATACATATAAGGGAATTACACAATTGCTGCACCCATCAGTTGACGTTTATTTGTCCTTGAAATCCAACAATAATGTTTATCTGACCAACCTTTTCTGTCAAATGGGAAGCGGGATTGAAATTGCATCTGCCGGAGAATTACACCTAGCCATAAAATCAGGCTTTCCAATGAATAGAATTATATATTCAGGTCCAGGGAAGACACAGGATGATTTAAAGGTGGCGGTAAACACTGGAATCCGATGCGTTATAGTTGAGTCGTTGGAGGAAGCTAGAATACTATCGGGTGTTGCAATGGAGTTAGGAAAGAATGCAGCTTATGCCGTCAGGGTGAATCCGGATATCAATGGTGGAAAAACGGCGATTAGTATGGGTGGGGGACCAAGGCAATTTGGTGTTGATGAAAGTCAACTTGAAGCGTTTTTTGCCAATGTTAGCACGTTGCCAAGTTTGGATTTTATGGGCATACATGTGTACATGGGAACTCAAATACTTCAAAAAGATGTCCTTATCGATATGTTTAACTACACTTTGAATTTGGCACGCACAATCATCGACAAATACAAAATGCCAGTCCGAATGGTTGACTTAGGAGGTGGATTCGGGGTTCCTTATTTCACCCACGAAAAACCACTGGATATGGAAGGCGTTCTTATAGCATTGAATCATATGCTGGATAAATATCTAATCGATTTTCCTGATACTAACTTCGTAATCGAGAGCGGGAGATATCTATTAGCCGCTTCTGGCATTTATGCTGCGAAGATACTGTATAAAAAAGAGTCCAAGGGAGAGACGTTCCTTATTACGAATGGCGGTATGCATCATCATGCAGCTGCTACCTTTAGAGGTAGAGCCATGAAAGGCAACTTCCCGATGAAGGTGATTAGACGGAATGCTCCTTCGGACAGCTCACACCAAACAATAAGTGAAACTGTTAATGTAACAGGTGTTTTGTGTACACCCGAAGATTGTTTGGCAAGAAAAGTAGAAGTCCCAATAGCAGAACCCGGAGATTGGGTGGTATGGTTCAATTCGGGTGCCTACGGATTATCCTTCAGTCCAATCCATTTTCTTGGCCATCCGACTCCCATGGAACTTCTAATGGTGGGAGATCAGCTGAATGTGATAAGAAATAAAGGTTCAGAGAGTGATTTGCTGCTACATCAGAATATTAAATTTGAGCCACTTCTAGAGGGGAGTTTAGGCCATGCAAGATGTTAAAGATACGGTGAATCGAGTAAAGCAAGTCTTTGCTGAACGTTCCGCTGAGTATGATCGAAGTGGAGAATTCCCATTCGCTAATTATCGTCTTATTGTTGAAAATCAATTGCATGCCATCATTCTGCCTGAGAAATATAATGGGATGAATTTGAATTGCGAGGGTTTGTCAGGAATGTTAACCACACTAGCAACGGGTTGCGGTCCAACAAGCCTAGCGCTAGCCATGCATTATTATTCATTGGGAGGATTTAAGAGCATTTTTTCGGATGAACTGAAGGATCAAGTATTCCCGGATGTATCACAGAATGGAAAATTCTTTGCTTCGATTAGTAATCCTAATGTATTACTGGTACAAGACCGTGAGCAAATCAGAGCTACGACCCGTTTAAAATCAGAGCGAGTGGATGGTGGTTTCGTTGTAAATGGTGTTAAAAACTACGTCTCGGGTAGCCCGGTAATTACATATTTACCAATCTATTGCGTAACCACAAACAGTAGTCGATATTCATACGGTATTACAGCACTGCTAAGCAAAATTGATTGCGAAGGCATTAAAATCAACTCCACCTGGAATTTAAATGCTATGCGGTGTACGGCGAGTAATTTAGTTGAGTTCAAAAATGTTTTTATTCCTGATAACTGTTTGATTGGACGTGAAGGATACGGAATTGAGGATACGCAGGATCTTATTTATTGGTTTAGGGTAGCATTTATATCTGTATATCTAGGGATTGCTCAAGCAGCATTTGACTATATTGTTAAAGCCGTTCATGAGAAAAGAGACCCGATCTCTAACAAACCAATTTCTTTTTTGCCGGGAGTTCAGTTTACGATAGCCGAATTGAAAATTAAGCTGGACGTCTGTCAATCTCACTTAATCCACTGTGCTCAAATGTTGGATGGGCTTTCTAGCCATAGAGAAGTAGAGGAAGAGTTATACTTGAAAACCCTCATTAGCAAACAGTTTATAACCAAGGAAGTAAATGAAATCGTGTGGTCTTGTATGCAAATTTTGGGAATGGAGTCGATGCGAGAGGGTCATCTCTTAGAGAGGCTGTATCGTGACGTCCGTGCGGCAACATTTCATCCGCCTTCTGAAGATATATTGAAGGAAGCAATAGGTAAAAAAGTTCTAGGTATTTTACCTATGAGGAATCGTTGGGTCTAATCATTGGAGGGATCAATCATGTTATTAAGTAAAATTGATTTAGATATTGGATTAGGAGGAGTTGATACAAATTATCTAGATTGTGTATGCGATAACATAGCCGTATTACTACAAAATAAAGGGATTGAGGATGCGAATGATATTTTTGCCTCTTCATGGTATTTTGATTTTTCGATTGAGCAAAACTATGATGTACCTTCCCTAGATTTTATGAGCTTATCCGATAGATTATTACGATATACAGGGTACAATTTCACACGAAATATCTTTTATTCAAAATCTTACAGAGAAACGATTTATGAGCTCCTGAAGCTTGAAAGACCACTTATCGTATTTGGGGATACCTATTATATGCCATGGCTAGCCTACTATGAAAAAGAACACCATGAACACACATGTATTATTTCTGGTATTGATTTACAGAAGGATACCGTAACAATTATAGATGCTTTTCAAAATCGAACACCATGGGGAGATATATCCCCACAGATTGTTGAGGTTCCAATCGAAGCATTGGTCAGGGCTATTGAATATTTACGAACACCTGAATATAGAAGTTACTATTACTTGTTAAAAGAAAATGATCCTGATCCAATAAGTTATATCCACATATTGAATACGAATCAAAAGCTAATTCTGCAAAAAGTCATGAAAGAAAATACAATACACCAATTTTCGAATTATTATCGGGAAAAATTTCTGGATCATGAAGAAGCACAAAAATTTGTTCTCTCTTGCTGGTTATCAGCTAGGGCAAGAGCAAACCATTATAAATGGTTGTCTAAACTAGACAATAATCTAATCTCTGATGATCTTATTAAGAAATTTAATAAAAATATTGTTTTACCATGGCGCCAGGTTAGTGAATATTCTTTTATCCTATCTCAAAAAATTGATACATTAGAGCAGGTTCCTGAGACGTGTTTTAGAATTTTGGAAGAAAGAATTGCTCCTGCTGAAATTGATTTTGCACAAAATCTAGCCTCCATATTAAACGTAAAGGGAGGATAAAGATGCTTATCTATCAACATTTTTTACTGCAAGTTTCCAAAAATCCATCGAAAATTGCTATTTCTATGGGCGACAGACAATTATCATATGATGAATTCTATAACAGATGTATTCAGCTTGCAAAAAAGCTAGCAGCACATCTTCCACCAAAATCAAGAATTTGTATACATATGCATAAGTCAGATCGCTTTATAGAATTGATGTTTGCCTGTTTGTTGTCGGGTATCACGTATATTCCAATAGATCCCCGCTCACCGATCGAACGAGCAAGGTTCATCGTTGAGGATAGTCATTCTAAAATTGTTTTTTTGGATCAACAAACCAAGAAAATATGGAGTAATCCTTCGTTGGAATCCAGCCCTGGATTACAAGTTGAGGAAGTCCTTTTAGATGATTTTATTCCTATATTAGATGAAGAAAGAAAAGAAATGGTCATACCAGTTTTGATAGAACAGGATGATCTAGCGTATATTTTATATACCTCAGGATCTACAGGAAAACCCAAGGGTGTAATGATATCTCATAAAAATGCTAGTACTTTTGTGAACTGGGGGATGGATTATTTCCCACTAACGGAAGATGATAAGATCGCAATCATCTCACCACTGCATTTTGATTTATGTGTCTTGGATATTTTTGTGGGCTTAGGAAAGGGCGCTACCATTTATCCGGTGGATGAATCTACTGTGTTTATGCCAGAAGCAATGTTTCGCTTTCTAAAACATAATCGTATTACTCTAACGTATACAGTACCTACTGCTTATATTTCATTGATTAAACGAAGCACGGCATCGAACAATAGTCTACCGGATCTGAAGTACATTCTATATGCAGGAGAAGCATTTCCTCCAGAGATGCTTGCCAATATAAAGTTAATTGCTCCTGCTGCTCGTATCTTTAATATGTATGGCCCCGTCGAAACCAACATTATTACAGTTCACGAAGTAGATGCTGAGGATCTTAGTAAAGCTGATATTCCAATCGGAAGTTCTGTTGTGGGGGCTGCGGTCTTTTTGGTAGATGACCATAGTGAGCTTATAGAACAATCAGATAAGGAAGGTCAAATCTGGGTCTCCGGTCCCTCTGTATCAGCAGGCTATTTAAATCTGCCAAGTCACAATGAAAATTTCCAGAAATTAATCGTGCATCAGGGGATTACCTATCATTGTTACAATACGGGAGATTATGGCTGGCGAGATTCAGATCATAATTTGCATTATGTTGGTAGAAGAGACTTTCTAGTGAAGACCAGAGGTTTTAGGGTTGAGCTAGGGGAAGTGGAATCCATTCTCTTAAATCATAATGAAGTGGTCGAAGCTGCTGTCGTAGCTGTTCCTCATAGGGACTATACTCATCTGCTCATTGCTCACATCATTTTAAGAGACACATCGGTAGAGATCAGTGATATACAAAAGTTTTGTCAGTTAAACATGCCCAGTTACATGATTCCATGGAGAATCATAGTTCATGAACAATTGCCCAAGACCACGACAGGAAAAATATCAAGGGTACCCTTAAGAGAGCTATCCTTGCAATACATGAGTTCATGAAATTTTAGGAGGGGGATATGATTGTCCTATGAAGAGCTGCTTGAGACTGTTTTAAATTCTGTTAAAGAAGTTTTGAATACGAAAGATTTTATTGATTCCAATGTACAATTTATTGATATTCCTACTTTTGATTCGATGTCTTTGTTTATGCTGGTTTCCTCAATCGAGGCACAACTTGAGTTTACTATTCCACCAGATTTATTAACCCCTGATGTATTTAAATCACCAGCTTCTATTGTAGAAGCAGTACTTCCAATTTATAAAAATTAAAAGGAGCGCGTTAATATGACCGTTTTTTCATTAACAATAGAAAAAAGAATTGAATTAAAGGTAAAAGAGATTTTGGAAATTAGTGAAAATCAAGAGATCGGTTACAAAGAAGATTTATCCATTCTTGGATTGGATTCCTTAAAGTCTATTTCCTTAGTTGTAGAACTGGAAATGCTGTTTGATATTGCATTTGAAGATGAGGAACTCTTGATGCAAAATTTTTCATCCATTGAGAAGATTGCGCAGTTGGTAAATGAGAAAGTGAATAACTGATGGACCATATCAAATATATTTTTAGGACACTTCGCAAGGAACACAAAATCTTTTGGTTCTACAACATCAATCAAGAGCAATCTTGGAATACTAGCAAAGCTATTCCTTCCTTTACCAATGAAGAACAAAATGTACTGATGGTTCAGCAAGAGCAGCAGTTGCTAATATTATCGGAAGAGGAAGATACAGTGATTTTACGCCATTCTCCAGACCCTGCTTTTCTATCGTATTTACAGAAATTAAAGGGGTTTTTACCCCAAATCATTGAGATAGATCTGAAGGAGCCCTTTCATTGGGAGTTAGTTTCTAACTCCCTTAGGCCGTTATTTGTTCCTTTTATCATGACTGAAGAAATTGCTGGCGAATGTAAGATGAGGGAGATAGAGCTTTTCGGTGCTCAGTTTGAGTTGGTGAAATGTCTTAATGATAAATTGTTTGTACGTCAGCTGGCGCTGGAAAATAACTTTGAAGTTCCTTACGGAAAAGTATGCAACAACATTAACGATTTGAAACACACCTATGATTTGATTGTAAGTAGTGGTTATGAAAAAAGCATATTAAAAATTCCGTACGGATCTTCTGGTAAAGGTATTCGAGTATTCCATAATCGTACGCAGTTTGAGAGTGCGTTCTTGTATATTCAAAAAAGAGTAGAAAGTTTTGAGGTCTTACTGGAAGCATGGCATCCTTGGTGCAATTCCCTAAATGCACAAATATGGATAGGTGATGAAGATTATTCGATTCTTGGGATTACGGAGCAAAGGGTCAATTCAGATGGAGTTTATTTAGGTACCTTGTATACACCTGACGTAAGTGTAGAGGTCACAGAAAAGTACCTAGATAATATGAGTAAGCTTGCAAAGATCTTACAGACACTTGGTTATAGGGGGATACTAGGGGTTGATTCGATACTTACGAATGAAAGCAAAGGATTAATTCCTATTATTGAGATTAATGCGAGATTTACTCAAGTTACTTATTTGCTAGGACTTGTAACGAAATTTAAAACTTCTTTTAAATGGGTTGAAAGCAGCTTCTTCAGATTCGAAAGTCTAAATGATTATGATTTTGATTACGTTCATGAATGGCTGTCGACAAGGTTACAGCATCGCAAATTCACAATTTATACTTTTGCAAAATCAAATACAGGTGTAAAAACCATTTATCGATTATATGTATTATTTTATAGTAATCAGTACGAAGAGATTATAAGTTCAATATCATTATCACGGAGTGTAAATTCAATCTCTTTTGATAAAAGATGAGCCAAGAGCAAGAAAAAAACTATTTTGTTGGAGGAATGACCATAAATGATAACTTATGATATTCAAAAGTACCTGCAATACATGGAGCTGCCGGTTATTGATGAAGCAAAAAAGAACATAGAGCTGAAGATGATGGAGGGTATTTCTGTAAATCTTCAGCATAAATCACTCATATTGGATATTGGTACAGCAACAGCAAGATACCCGATTTTCTTTGCTACCAAAGGTCATGAAGTCATTGGAATCGATATTATTGATGACTCACTAGAACTTTCTCATAAAAATGTAAATATGGCAGGTCTAACTGACAAAATAAAATTGTTAAAAATGAATGGTACCAGCCTGGAATTCGAAGCTAACTCGTTCGATTTAGTAACATGCATGATGGGGACGGTTTGTCACCTTACTGAAGAGGAGAAAAAGGACTTATTTCGTGAAGTACAAAGAGTTTTAAAGAAAAACGGTATGTTTGTATTTACTTCATGGAACCCAAATTTTTCGATGACAAGTTATTTATCTTTCTATACACGGCAAGAAAGAGCACTTTTGAAAAAAAATAGCCAAACACCTGAAAGCTTAAGAGAAATGCTTCTAATTCATGGGTTAATACCGATTCAAGAATATTCATTAATTCCATTTTCAGATGAGCAATTGCTTCAATTGGAGCTAGAGGACGGATTCACAAAGTTACAGGAGGTTCAACGCTATTGCGCATCGCAGTTCCCGAAACTCCAAGGTCAATTACATGCGTTTGTTTACCAAAAATCCGGTCATGATAACTATCAGGGTGAAAGTATTTTTAGCGACATCATTAATTAGCGAATCACAAGTTCTTGTAGTGAATAAATAATGAAGCAAGGAGAGATTCTTATATTGAGATTCAATTTGTTTTTTCAAAGGATCCGTAACTTTCTGAAATTTAAAAGAGATTATGTAAAAACGTATATGTGGATATTATCGTTTTACCGTAGTTATCCGATTAGATTGTTTTTTATTTTATGTTTTATGGTTCTCTTTATGTTATGTGAGTTGGCTATTCCTTATCTAATGCGCATTTTTATTGATGATATATTCACTACCAAGGACATGGTTAAATTTTATAATTTTTGTGCTATTTTTATTGTTCCTGTTGTTTTAATGGTCGTTTTCAAGTCGATTTATGATCGATTGTCATGTAAGTTACAAGAAAGGGTATCCATTAAACTACAAAAAAAATTATTATCTAAAATGAGAGACTTAGGCGTGGCATATTACGAGAATAATCAATCAGGAGAAACACTTTCTATAATACAGTCGAGTGTAGATTCAGCTACTGAATTATATAGAAAGCATTTACCTCAGTTTATGTTGCAGTTTTCAAATATGCTGGTCGTGTTTTTATACATAATGTTTTTTAATATTTACTTTGCCAGTATCATGATTATTGCGATGATTGTGAACCATTTTCTTAGTAAACATTTTGGTCAAAAATCAATTTTTTGGACTGAAATGGAAACGAATAACAAAATTACATTAGAAAGAAAGATATATGATGCAGTTTCAGCTATCCCGGAATTACGCTCATATGGTTCTGTGGAATGGAGCCTTCGAGAGATTCAAGAGAGAACAAACGAGTTTGTAGAAATTTCGTTTAAAGCACATTTGTACCGTCATCTTCGATTTTTATATCGTTGGATAATTATTAATTTAGGCAAAATGTTTGTCTTCATATATGGGACAGTGATGGTGATTAATGGAATTATGGATTATGGTGAAATTATTACAATCGTTTTATACTATGTTGTTTTTATGAATAGTTATTCCATAGTGGTCAGAAATTTATGGGATCAGGAGATTAGTCTTAACCATTCTGCTCGCCTAAATAATTTTATGAATATAATACCAGAAGTAGAAGAAATGAAAAATCAAATTTCAATGCCAGATTCTAAGGGGACAATTGAGCTTATTAATGTGAGCTTTAGTTATAAAAATAAACCAGTTGTACTTGAAAAGATTAACTTAACTATAAAACCTGGAGAAAAAGTTGCATTTGTAGGTATGAGTGGTGGAGGTAAATCAACTATTCTTAAATTGTTAACAAGAAATTATGATGTTTCAGAAGGTGAAATTCGAATTAATGGTATTCCAATTCAACAAATATCTTTTGAGGAAATTAGAAATCAAATCGGGGTAGTCAATCAAGAGATTTATTTGTTTGGTTCCAGTACAATTTACGAGAATATCTTATTTGGTAATCCACATGCAACTGAGAGTGAGGTCATTGAAGCAGCGAAGGCCGCTTATGCTCATGACTTTATAATGAGTCTCCCTAATGGCTATCAAACTGTTGTTGGAGAACGAGGGTTCAATCTCTCCGGTGGACAAAAGCAAAGAATAGCGATTGCTCGTGTCTTCCTTAAAAGGCCTTCAATCATTTTACTTGATGAGGCGACATCTGCTCTGGATTCCATAAGTGAAGTTGAAGTTGATATGGCATTTAAAAAACTTTTGGATGGAAGAACTACAGTTACAGTAGCTCATCGTTTATCAACAGTTAAGGATTATGATTGTCTATATATAATTGAAAATGGCAAAATCGTTGACTCTGGCTGCTTCAATGATCTAATGAAGAGATCCGACAAGTTTAAAGAGATTGTTCTTGGGCCGAAAGGGGAAGCCTCATGAAAAGCAGAGTCTTACACATAGTCAAGGCTAACAACCAAAATATATTAAAGGGTTTTGTCCTTTTGTTATTTTTAGTATTTATTGATGCGAGTCTATTGATTTTTAGTATTGATATACAGCGATGGATTATTGATGATATTTTTGTAGGTGGAGACAAAAGCTTGATCGTCCCTTATATGCTGATACTAGGATTTTCTCTTGTTACTCCTCCACTCATATTCTTTTTGACTTCACGCTTGGCTTATAAGATCGCCCTCGACATTCAACGTGTATTAACTAGTGAATTATTAAGTTATATTCAAAAACTGCCCGTTCTTAGATTTCAAGAAAAAAGAATAGGGAAATGGACTCATTATTTCACTTCAGATATAAATCATATTAAAGATTTTTATACATTTAATATTCCCGAGCTATTCAAGCAAACTGCAATTGTAATTCTGTTGTGTTTATATTTTGGTTGGATTGATAAATGGATGTTCTTTGCGATCCTATTTATTAGTATTGGTTATGTGATACTGATGAGTTTTTTTGGGAAAATGGCAAAAAATGCACAGTCGGATGTTCAAAAACAGAAGGCCGACTTATCAGTACATCTCGAAGAAGCAATTTCTTCTACAAGAGAAGTGATATCGTTTAACAGGCTGGATTGGGAGAAGAAAAGATTAAATAGTCTTTATGAAAATCTCGTTAGGTATGTTTTAAGAGATAATAAAATTAAAATGTACTCCAACATAATAACTCATCCGCTGAAATGGGGCCCCATATTGCTTGTATTACTATGGGGTGGCAATAAAGTATTAAAATCTGAAATGACATTGGGAACTTGGATTACGCTTTATCAATTTACAGCAATTTTAGCAAATGGAATACAAGGTATGTTTGATATGTTACTAGAAATGAAGAAAGCATCTGTTTATACTAATCGTCTGAACGAAGTGTTTAAGGAAGAAAGCATCAATGAAGGCAATATGGAACTTAACGAGATAAAAAGTCTGTCCATGAAAAACATATCTTTTTCATATGAAGGAAGTAATAGTAGAAGTCAGTTTATTAATAACCTTTTTATAAACTTTTCAATAGGGAAAAAAATTGCAATAACTGGATCCAGTGGGAGCGGTAAATCAACTGTTGCCAAATTACTATCCCTATACTGCATTCCGCATAGAGGGGAGATTTTACTAAATGAAATACCGATAACCAATTATTCTACGTGTGAATTGTTTAGTAGAGTTTCTATTTGTTCGCAAGATCCTTATATTTTTCCGGATACTATTCGTAATAATATATTATTCGGTAGGGAAGCAACAGAAGAGCAACTTGATAAGGTATGTAATTTAGTATATCTAAAAGAACTAATTGAAGATTTGCCAGAAGGTTTTGATACTATTTTAGGTGAAAGGGGATATTCTCTTTCAGGGGGGCAAAGGCAGCGATTAGCGATCGCGAGATCTCTTTTACATGATTCGGATATCTTAATTCTTGATGAAGCTACTTCCGCACTGGATTTGGAATTAGAAAGAAAAATTCAAAGAAACCTGGATATTTTAAGAAAGGGTAAAACAACAATTGTAATTGCCCACAGGCTTTCTACAATTGTGAATTCAGATATAATCTTCGTTATGAAGGAGGGTGGAATTTTAGAAAAAGGTAGTCATAAAGAATTGTTGGAAAAAAAAGGAGAATATTACCATCTGTTACAAAGTCAAGAATACTTGCAGGCTTAATAATTCGATTATAACTATATTGTCTTAAGGGAGAACATAAAAATGGCTGAATTTGAGGATTTTTCAAAGCTAGATATTCGTGTGGGAACAATACTTTCTGCTGAGTCATTATTAAAGGCTAAAAAACCAGCTTACAAATTGTCGATAGATTTAGGGCTGGAGCTGGGGATAAAACATTCTAGTGCACAGATCACTAAAATATATTTGCCGGAATGCCTAATAGGACGGCAAGTCATATGTGTGGTTAATCTTCCTCCACGAAAAATCGCTGGATTTAAATCAGAAGTACTTGTATTAGGGGCAATACCGGAAGAAGGCAATGTTTTTTTGTTGAAATGTGATACAACTGTACAAAATGGTGTTTCTATAGGTTAATGCTATGTATTAGAGAATTAATTAATGTTAAATCTTCTTATTTTGTTTGGTCACACTGGAACGAATCAAAACAAACAATCCATAGGAGTTTCTCAACAACTCATGCGACGGTCTTTAGTAGATCAAATACTGCTTTGGTAAATTAATCTTGCACTATGGTCTGTAGTGATGTAGTAATACAGACCAGAGATTGATTTTCGAGGTTTGGCCTGTAAAAGAAATTCTATTATCCATTCAATAATATAAAATATATGATCGTATGAGGAAATGGGAACACAAACAAATTTTTGTCCAGACTCTACACTAGTAATTCTCAGTTGATATGTCATGTTATAACTTGGGTTTATGAAATCGGCGTTGATTGCTCGGTACAATTATTGCTTTATTTTCTCACTTCTCTTATGGTGAGTGTAATTGTACTCTTAGAGATAGTGTAATGCTCCCCGTTGTCAAGATCGAATTTGTGAGGAATAAGCTTATCCTCCTTCTTATGAAATTTAGTACTTTAGGATGCGATCTGTTTTATCAAGTGAGCGTAGAATTTAATTGGTTAGGTTTTGCATCATTAAGGGACTGATGAGCCGTTTTTCATTGAAAAATTGGACATAACGATCTATCTCTTTGCGCAGCTCGCGAGGAGTCTCAAACTCATTAAAGTAGGTGCATTCATATTTGAAAGACCTGAAATAGCGCTTTGTAATGGGGTTGTCCGTTGCTCGTCCGTTACCGTCTATCGACACCGGGATAACCCTTTTTCAAGCGACTCTAAGTAAGAAACATTAGTGAAATGTGAGCCTTGATCACTATTCACAATTTCTGGTTTACAGCTGCTGAATGCCCGCTTGGTGCACTTTAAGTACAAAGCCTTTCCTCAATCTCAAGTGTACTGGACAGCTTATAATCGATGACTTTACGACTCTACCAGTAGAATGATGTTGATGAGATACATGAATCCTTTACCCATGCGAAGATACGTAATATTGATTCCCCAGACTTGATTTGGACCGTCTATCACAAACCTTCGTAGAAGATAAGGACGTGTATACTTGGAATGAGGGGGCATGCTTAAGCTAGGTTTTGGATAAATGGTTTCAAAATCCATAAGTCTCATTAGTCGTCTGACGCGCTTACGATTAACATCGAAGCTGATCCCGAAGAAAATTCGTCATACGAAGATAGCCGAAGTATGGGTGGTTCGTATAGATTTCATCAATGCGATGCATGATCTGTACATTTTCTTCGCTGGCGGTACACGCTTGTCCTATTCACGCTTAGTAGTTCTGCCTGACGTTTAATTGATATGGTAGCGCTGTTTTCCCTCGATCATTGCATTTCGGCTTTCTAGTGGTTCATTTATGACCAGATTTTTTTGAGCCAGTCGGCCTCAAGGGTGAGTTGGCAGACCAGCTTCTCCAGATGTTCTTACTTACTCTTTTCTTATTTTATCGGCATCATTGTACTTCTTTTCAAACACCGTCGATGCACGTTCTAGAAATTCAGTTTTCCACAGGCTAAGCATAACAGGACTAAGATCATATTTAGCAGTAATCTCGTTAACGGTCTGTCCTCACGGAGGACCTTCAGTAAACCCAATATCTTAAATTCTGAGGTATATCGATTTCGTTTTTCCATAGGCTTCATTATAACTTATTAACCAGTCTCCCGTGTCTCGTCCTATGGGACAATTATACAGAATGGTGTGGTTCTTTAGTTTTTTATAACCTTAGGGCACACTCGCAGGTTGAATCTTCGATTGTTTTGCTGTTTTTTGTCTGCACTTTGTGTAAAAATACATATTTAGAAAGCCATGTTATATATTATGCATTCTTTTTTAATACACAGTTTCCTTGAATTGTTATTCCAAATAACGGAGGGGTATTATGGTTGAAATAAGAATTATGAAAACTGATTTGGATATTCTAGGTACTTTTCCATTAATGAAACAATTACGCACTGGCCTTTCAAAAGATATTTATTGCGATACAATAAGAGGACTTCAAACTAAGTATTGTTATAACCTAGTTGCAGTTAGTGAAAGAGACCATGTAAGATCAGTTGCAGGTTATAGAATAACTGAATCTTTGGCGTGGAGTAGATATCTTTATGTAGATGATTTAATAACCGAACCTCACAGTCGAGCTAAAGGGTACGCAAGGCTTTTATTCGACTGGTTAGAGTCAGAGGCAATTACTAATAATTGTAATGGAGTGCATTTAGATTCCGGTGTTCATAGGTTTGATGCCCATCGATTATATCTTAATCAGAAATTGTTTATAAGTTGCCATCACTTTCAAAAAGATTTTAATACTTCACCTTAAATCGATCGCATCTTGAAAAACAACCGCGTACACAGATTGTAATGGCCGGTTCTGCCACAAAATATGAGGTTCGCCAACAATGATCTCAAATGTGATACTGGAGAGCAAGATTGCTCATGACTGAAATGTCCAAGCTCGAATGATTTGTTCTTGCGACCATAATTGTACTGTGTTATGTTGACTGTAATATAAAGGAAATGCAAAGAGGTTGTGGTAGCCTTATAAAGGAGGGAATATCGATGACGAGAACAACGATGTTGCTGCAACGGTTTGATGAAATAGGAAAAAGTGCTTGAACACCACAAAGGCAAAGCCTTGGAATTACTAGGACTTGGGTTTGTCAGCATTGAGACTGATTGAATAGATGAATACTCTGATTTAGATTTTTTTGTCATCAGTACTTCAGGTAACCAACAGAGATTCATTGATCATCTTGACAGGTTAGAGGAAACTTACTCGTTAGCTTGAAGTCCAATTCTTCACAGATCACTAGATAACCAATATTGGATATCTAAGGGATAGACAGATACAACACCTTACGGAATATTTCATGAATATCCCCAACGATACGTACGGTGGTGTGAGAGGTCGGGGGCTAATCTCCCCCTCCTACTCGATAAAATTAATAGTGAAATGATAAAAAAGGATGAAGGAGAAAGGCTCATCCTTTGGGACTGCAGTTGTGAACAAAAGACTATGCCGAGCATGTGTAATGGTGGTTAATGACAAGCCGGTATTGTCCTGCCAGTTATTTTGCGATGACTTGGTGAAAGAAAACAATCAAATAATAATTCATGCCCTAAGTAAATTCCTGTAATATGCGATTTGGTAGTTGACCGAATTCAAATGTTTGAAGTTATGAAAGAGATGAAGTTATGGTTAGAAGATTCCGCAAAATTTAGAACCGCTAATTTACCGCTGCAATATGAAGTGTCTCAATGGCTGATGTGTGGTAGCTGTCTGGAAGTTTTTCCAAATTATAGTTTAGGTGAATTATTTACAGGAATGTCATTCGCCATGTCTATGGTTAATCTAACATTATTAAGTGAATACAAAAACTAAAAAAATGAATACAGAAGCTTATCAAAAAGAATCTTGGTGTAGACGACTCTGTAAGACTAAAATCTAAAACCAATGATTCCGACTTTGTATTTGAAAACTCACATTATTAGTGGATTTTGGGTGGCAGTATGTTCTTGACTTGTCACAAATTTTTGAATGTTAGAAAGTTGGGGACCTACTTGGAGAGAATTACTCGTAAATATCAATTCTCTAGAGGTTCCTTTACATAGGTGGATGGAGTGTTGATCAAAAATTTGTGAAATATGGCATAACATCAGTGACTTTGTACAAGTGCAATTGCTGAGATCATAGGTTCGGAATCTCATTAATTTCAAAGAATGAACAACTTAGGGGGCTCAAAACCGAAACCAGTGCTTGATTAATTAAGAGCTTAGTATGGACAAGATTATTACGGATAAAACAGGGCTCATCTAACGAATAAATGTTCAGAAAATCGCTCTGAAAGTGTCAAGCGCTGATTATGAGGTTGAGCCAGAATAATACTATCTTTTTTTTGGGACAGTCGAATGTGATGTATCAAGTATCGATAGTATTAAGTGAAACTGACGAATACTTATTACACTATTCAAGTGCATTGTAAGTCACACCAAGCCGGTTGCTAATGATAAAAAGACATCCAATGGATATTTCTTTTCTAACGTCTTACACAAACTTATTGATGCTACCGTTGCTATTAATACTGGTGTTGAATTGGTGTTAAAAAGTAACACCAACTATCCTAAATCACCCAAACAGAACGGAAATGAAAACAAAAAATTCAGTAAATCCAAGGCTTCCGCCCACTATAACAGATTATATAGGAAGGACTAATCAACCCGCATACGAAACATATGCTTGGATAATTCCATGACCAACGAACACTGCAAACACATCATATTGACTTGGGAATATAGGACTAATTTTTAAAGGGATTCGGATAGAAAACCTATGATAAGACAGCCTGATTTGGTAGTAAGAACGTTGTATTGAATTCGGGTAACGTTAGAATCGCATTGTTTTTTTTAATACTAGCAATATATTATTAAGGGTAAGTGCTAAATGAGATATGACAAGTTGAACAATGGTAAATGAATAATTCTGATATTTCTCCTACGATATCGAGATAATAACTGCGGGCCTTATCCACATTTCCTGACATCAAGGATTCAATGATTTTTTTTTCTTTGTTAACGGGAAATACATATTCTTTGGATTTTAAGTTCATAACGTCATCCGAAAAGAGGATGCTACCGTGCCCCGCTATATTTACAAATCAAAGATTATATGATGTGGCGGGTGTATTGTAGATCATTTGGGATGGATAATGGGGAACGAAAATTCAGTCGAACAGTTATCTCCGAAGGTGGCTTGTATAATTATGCAATTCATTGAAAATGCCTCAAAAATTTTTTTCTAACGAATTGTGGAATATTAATCATTTTTTCTTCAAGGATTAAAAAATTCTATTTATTTATGGAACAAGAGTAATGTATTTATGCGGGTTCTGAGCCTCGTTTTTCTAATTAATTATGAAATACCACAGCTTGGGTTTGATCAAAACGGCACTTTCCCTCAAGCACAAAGTGATACCTTCAAGTATTAATTTTGAGAAGCCGCACCCTGATATGCACATGGAGGATTCATCCTTTTTTGTAAACACCAAGTTGTATAATATTGCAGACAAGCCATCCGTGCCAGCCGGAGTCAGTTCTTTTGGCCTTGGAGGCACCAACGCCCACGTGATTCTTGAGACCCCCCCCTTTTTCCAGCAGTGTTATCCGCATTTTTTATCGTATTGCAAAATGAAGTAAGGGTATTTCCAGGACCAATCTCAACAATAACCCGCGGTTCACCATTCACTTGAAGATGCTTAATCCCTTCGGCAAAACGAACGGGTTGCGATAAGCAAACCAGGTACAGGACCATCGAAAAAATGAAACAGAACTATCCTATCGTTATGTTATGCACAATCGCTGAAGTGTCGAGGGCGGGATTCTGTAAGTGGAAATCGACCATTGAAGCGCGTAAAGCACGCAGGGAAAAGGATTCACAACTAAAGGAGCATTTCTTAGCTATTCATCGACTACGACCGTATTTTGGTGTTTTTTGCAATCGAAAAGTGCCGAGAATTGCAACGATGAATTTTTGTCAATATGCAGCAACAAGTAGGGTTTATGCATAGGATTGACATGGAGCCTCTATGGGCATGATTCACTGCGAAAGGACGAGCCAGCAAGCCTATCATACCCACCTCTCCATATAAAACCAGTTACTTTTGCTGCAATACTAAGTACTTCTACTTTGCAACAAACATTTTGGCTACAAACGCATGCAGACGGCTTTGGGTAAGGAAGGGATTTCCCTGAATTGCAAAAAAGTACGTCGACTCATGAGAGAGCTAGCTAAATGTTCCGTGATCCGGAAGAAACGACCATTTTTTGGTCGAAAAGCATCTGTTATCTTTCCTAATGTCCTCAATCGTGAATTTACGGAAATGAGATACTACTTATGTGTGAATTGGCCATGATTTTCCTATCTTTCTGTAATTTTGGATCTCTTTAATAATGAAGCTCTAGCTTGGAAACTATCCAACCGCAATGATTTACAACTTGTATTAGACACGGTAAAGCAGTTGGATGCACCAGAAGCGCTTCTACATTCCGACCAAGGGTTTCAATACACAACGCAAACGTATGCCCGTCTATTAGAAGAATATGCGCTTAAAGGAAGCTATTCGAGACGAGGAAATTGCTTTGATAACGCTTGTATCGAGTCTTTCTTTTCCCATCTTAAAGCGGAAAAGCTTTATTTACACAAGCCAGATAGCGAGGCAAGTGCTCGGAGACTCATTGCCGAACAAATTGAATATTACCATAAAGAGCGATTCCAGAAAAAATTAGGCGACTCTCCCCGGTAGAATACCGTGAAGCGATCGCCGCTTAACTACTGTCTACTTTGCGGGGCTATGACCATACTCGACTATCTTTTCTCTTATTTATTCCGTATTCTTCAACTAAAACCTAACAAATTCCTATTGAAACTAATATTGTTATATATAAATACAATATTATTCCTGTTATATTTTACAAATAAGAATAATGGTTAATATATTTAAATATTTGCTTTATTGGGATTTTTGGAATATATTATATGTGTAAATAGATAAATAGATAAATAGATAAATAGAAAAAGGAGGACCTTTTCTTGTAGAATTGAGTTACCACACAACAATTCACAGAAAAGAGGTCTTCCCGTTCAACATTATAATTCGATTTGTGTTCTGTCACTTTTGACAAAGGGAAGTAATAGTTAAGCCTTATGTGCAACATAAGGCTTTTATATTTGAAATTGGTTTGAGCGGAGATTTAACCGACTGCTCACCAATGATAAGAAGTGCGGAGTATTTTGTAAATATAGGGGATGTATCTAATATCAGAAAAGAAAAAAAACAAATAAGATAACCAATTAGGTCCTATGAGATAGTAAATTTACTCGCATTATGAATGGAGGAGTTTAATTGAATTCAAAATCTTTACCTATAACGATTTCACCAATAATTTGTTATCTCCATCAAGCTCATCAACTATGTATTGTTTTAACAGACGAGAAAAAGAAAACATGGTTTTATAATAATTATGCACAGATATATAGCAGAGATAAAGAAATAGATCTAAAATTCGATTTTCTCTCTTACGATGGGAAGTACGCTCGATTTCCTTGTATTAATCAAAATTGGCTAACGAGAGACTTTTTTTTCAGGACGAAGCTTAATTTGATTCAGTTTATAATAGATTGTATCGATCAGGGGGTTTATTGTGAAATTGTAGTAGATGAATATTACATCCCTTCAAAAGTAAACTATTTAAAGAAAACATACCCTCATCAAAATTTAATTTATGGATATGATAAGGACTTACAACAATTTAAAATAGTTGGTTTTAATCAAGCCAACAAATTTACGGAAATGGAAATTAACTTTGAGAGCCTTGAGAAAGGATTTGTACATTCACCTTGGGCTGGTGTTGGCTTTTTTGACCCCACTACGGATATTGAATATACGAATTCTGACCTTGAAGTAAATCTTCCTTTACTAAAAAAGTATTTACTAGATTACGTTAACTCAACGAACTCTTTTGTGCATTATAGACCAATAGATGCTGTTTTTGGAATGGATACCTATCAATTATATAAAAAAGAGTTTCTTGAAACAGGGAATTCCGATATACGTCCGCTACATACTTTTTGGGAGCATAAAAAACACATGGTTTCTAGAATTAATTACTTTAAAGAAACAGGAATTTTAACTGTACAGGATGATTTGCAGCAGCGTTTTGTTTCTCTGGAGAAAAATTTCTTTGTGCTAAGAATGCTGATCATGAAGTATGATATAAAGAATGATAGGACGATTTTGAGTAAAATCAGTTCAAGGCTGGATGTTCTTATAGAAGAAGAACGAGATTTATTAGGTCGTTTCATATCATTGTTGTGATTTCGATGTGCCCCTTGCGTTAACAGTAACGATAGAATCTTTGGTTACATAGATTCAAAATTTAGATAAATACTCGAATATACTGGACTATTTAGTCCAAGATTAGTGCTAGAACATTGAGCTTAATTCTGCTTACAATTCTATTCGACTAAAATCCCATTCTTACAACGTCCGTGATTTCTTGTGAAATCGTGTCTGCATTAATACTCTTTAATCCGGTTATGGCGACCTTCCCAGCAACCTGGTTTCTTAGGAATCGAAAGTGTAAGGGATTCTTCGGGTTCTGGCATTACGATTTCCTAATGGGATAGCCTGGAGGCTATAAGTAACTGGAAGAACAATCAAGCCCACAAAGTTGCCCTGGAAAAAGGCATGCAAGAATGGTACCAAAACTATAACGTGAAAATTTGCAATGTTGAACGGGAGTATTTCTCGAGTACGCAATAATACTTTCTGAGAATTTAATCTTACTACTGGAAACGACAGTGCAATGATCCGACTTTTTCATATCGCGGTTCTATCTTTCGGGTCTAAATAAATAAGGAGTCTATTATGGGTACAATTAACTATTCTATTGTTGATGTTTTTTCGCAAGGAAAATATACAGGAAATCAACTTGCTGTTTTTAAAAATGCTGGAAGCCTTTCTGATCGTGAGATGCAACAAATCGCTAAAGAAATTAAACAAGCTATCTTTTTCAATAAGTGCTGCGGATGTGGCTTTGGAAAAGGGCCCTGAGGGACTTCTTACTTTCAGTGATTCCGTCTCAGGTTCGCAAGCAGTTGAAGTACCTTATTTTCCGGAAAGCGGCGATGTGCTCTACAAGGATTATTTCATTGACAGTGATTTGACTCCTCTGTTAGTTAAATAAGAGACGTTATTTCGTATGGACAGGAGCACCGAGACAGGCAGAAGGGCAAAAATCCAAATTTTCGGTGAAAGCTAATCGGTTGCGCTTGCAAACAGAATGGGTAAATAAGAAATAAAAGCAACTCTCGAGACATTCATGGCAGTCAAAAGGCACCTGTTGAGGTGCCTTTTGATTTCGTTCTATAAATGGTACGGTGAATCGTACCATAACTTAGAACAGGTCATTATGCTCCCTCGGTATGATTTGATTATCTCACGCAAGCTCGTCTATTCGCAGGATTTCATCCCTTTAGAAATGACATTAGAATTAAAGAGAGCCAGGA
>NZ_JBNPWS010000045.1:0-33512 GCF_050433705.1 Paenibacillus sp. DS2015
AAGCGAGGTGTTTTTGTCAATACGGATAAATTTATTGATTTCTTCTTACGGTCTTAAGGGTTTAAGCTGATAATCCAGCTGCGAAAGTTGAGTTACTTATGTTGCTGTGGCTTTGCTCGCCGAGTTGGCGTCGCTTCAAGTGGATCGTCTGGCCAATAATGTTTAGGGTAACGTCCCTTTAAATCTTTCTTCACCTCAAAATAGGCATCCTTCCAGAAACTTGCAAGATCTGCTGTCACTTGCACGGGGCGCTGTGCTGGTGACAACAAGTGGAGCGTAAGCCGCTTAGACCCGCCAGCAATCCGCGGAGTCTCCGAAAGACCGAACATTTCTTGCAACCTAACAGATACAACAGGCATATGGGGATCACTATAATCTATCGGTATTCTTGATCCGCTTGGCACCACCATATGCGTCGGTGCTTCCATATCAAGCTGTCGACGTTGCTCCCATGTCAGACTTTGTTGTAACACTTCAATTAAGTTTAAACGTTGCAGATCGTTACGGTTCTTCATGCCATAAATCGAGGGTAATAACCATTCTTCCAGTGTATCTAAGAGAGCTTCCTCAGTAACATTAGGCCATTCGTTTCCATCTGCTGTATACATGAATTGTAGACGTTGTTTATATTGATTAGCAGCTTTATTCCATGGCAATAACGTAAGACCCTCCAACTTGATTCCCATGAGTAGTACGCGTGCAATATCCTCAGGTAACGGCCTCAATAGTGGCTGTTCACGCATAACAACAGCACCAAGCATAAGCCTCTTTCTAGCTTTGACACCGTGGAGTTCTCGATCCCATATGACGTGATCGTGTTCTATTATATGAGAGGCGTGATATTGATGTAGGAACTCCTCTGTTAGCCATGCTCCCATCATAATTCCACCCTCGACACCCTTGTCATCTACAACGGCCGCTACAATATAATCTGATCTGCTGAGTGGTTGACTTGATGTTAACTCGACTCCGCGTCCATTGGTAAGAAGAAATCTACCCTGCCCTCTGTTCTGTCCGATTCTATCCGGGTAAGCAAAGGATAATAGCAATCCGCACCATTCTGTATACTCATTTACCTCACCTTGAATATGTAGAATAGATTGTAAATTACGACTTTCTTGTACAATACGACGCATACTTGTTATGTCTATCGAGGGATCCGAGATATCCGGCATCCCTTCCCATTCCCATCGTAGGATCGTATCCATTCTTATGGTTATATCGCAGTCTTGCATCGCCTTATTTCCACGGTAAGGGTCCCTCTCTTGTAGCAGTGCTGCCAACCTGCAAGCTAACGGGCCGCATTCGAGCTTTATCGACTCGAGAATCATATGAGCTAGACGGGGATGCATTCCGAGACGCACCATTTGACGACCGTAAGCCGTAATATGACCTTCTGGACTTAATGCACCTAACCTCTGTAACAGTTCCACGCCCCGTCGAAAGTCCTGGGCTGACGGAACGTCAAGCCAGTTCAAATGATGGGGATCATGAACACCCCACATCGCTAGCTCTAGTACAAGGGGTGCAAGGTCACTTCCAATAATTTCAGGCGTGCTAGCATCTTTTAGAAAACCATGTTCTTCTTGACTCCATAGCCTGTAACACCAACCTTCTTCTGTACGTCCAGCTCTCCCCTTCCTTTGATCTGCCGCTGCTTTAGACACCTTCACCGTCTTTAAGTGAGACATCCCGCTACGAGGGGAAAAGGCTTCCGTTCTCATCAGACCACTATCTATGACTACTCTTACACCTTCAATCGTTAGACTTGTTTCCGCAATCGAGGTAGCTAACACGATTTTACGTCGTCCATCAGGTTCAGGTTGTAACGCAGCATCCTGTTCTACGAGTGGTAATTGTCCATATAGAACTCTAATGACCGCATTACTTGGCACTGTGCTAGATTTAAGTAGACGTGCTACTCTCCTTATTTCACGAACACCTGGTAGAAATACAAGAATATGACCCTGATGATTGGTTAAGCAATTTAGAATCACTGAAGTTACGGATTTCTCCAGTAATGAATTCGCCGTTTGAGGACAATAACAGGTTTCCACGGAAAATTGACGCCCGGGACAATGAATAATCGGAGCATCATGAAGCAACGCAGCAACGGGTGCTGCCTCCATCGTAGCTGACATGATAAGTATTCTTAAATCTTCTCTCAGCATCTCTTGTGATTCCAAGGCAAGCGCCAGCCCTAAATCCCCATGTATATTTCGTTCATGAAATTCATCAAATATAAGCATCCCTACATCCGTGAGCGCTTGATCATGTTGCAACATGCGGGTCAGAATTCCTTCGGTAACAACCTCAATTCGGGTTGACTTGGAAGTTTTACTATCCATTCTTACCCGATAGCCAACCGTTTCTCCTACATTTTCTCCAAGCTGTTTCGCCATGAATTGTGCAGCAGAACGCGCAGCTAGACGCCGTGGTTCTAACATGATAATTTTCTTACCCTCAAGCCAGGACTCCCCTAGTAAAGCTAACGGTACTTGCGTTGTCTTTCCAGCCCCCGGTTCTGCTATGAGCACTGCGGAAGATTGATCAATCAATATATTTCTTAATTGCGGTAATATTTGTACAATAGGTAGTCTCTGCATCTCATCTTCTCCATATGATCTTCATCACGAATTATATAATCTATTACTCTCATTATAGTAGGAAGACCCATGTTGTCCACTCTAGGTTGAATTCACCTATATTATTCAACCCTATTGCTCTGAAATACAAGAATGGCAGTTCAAGGTGTGTTATCCCTGAACTGCCATTCTTGTATTTTATCTACTCGTTACGATTTGCCGTTCTTCTAACATTCCTTCTCATTAGCATAAAAGTGATTCAGCGCCATCAATAAACATCTCTGTACCTGTAATATGTGCTGCCTCATTGGAGGCAAGGAAGGTGACCAGGTCTGCAACATGGTCTGGATGTCCAGGAGCGTTCGCAAGGGGCTGACGTCCTTCAGGGAACTCCATCGGAATAACAATGTCTTTAAGCTGGTCTGTTTTTTGCGTACTCTGATCAATGTTTGTGGCGATTGCACCTGGACAAATCACGTTAACACGAATTTTATATTTAGCTAGCTCTAGTGCAGCCATCTTAGCAAAAGCTACTTGCCCCGCTTTAGATGTACTATATGCAGCCATTCCAAAACTTGAAAACGTGCGATTTCCGTTAATAGAACTAGTGATGATAACGCTCCCCCCATTTTTCTTAAGGTGTGGAATCGTATATTTAATGGTTAAAAAGGTACCGTTTAAATTGACGTTGATCGTCTTTTCCCAATCCTCTATCTTCAAATCTTCAATGGGCGAAAGAACACCATTAATCCCCGCATTCGCGAATACAATGTCTATCCCTCCGAATAATTCTACCGTTTCAAGTACGGCTTTCTCTACTCGTTCTGTATTCGAAGTATCCACGTCAAATGCACGTGCAGCCCCTTTTCGCATCCTATTTATTTCATTTTCCGTCTCCATGGTTCGATCATCCTTTAGATCGAATAATGCCACGTTGGCTCCTTGCTGAGCTAGCTTGATAGCTGTGGCTCTTCCAATCCCTGAACCAGCACCTGTTATAATCGCTGTTTTTCCTTCAAATCGTTGGATGATTTGTCCTTCGCCCATATATATCTCTCCTTTTATTAACCATGGATGTAAATTTAGTTATTCAATCGATTTAGAGCCTCAATCTGTAGTAGCATGTATCTCAAGATTACCCAAAAAGTAGGGATGCTTAATCACTAACTCAAAAATATATTTGTAAGTTAATCTATGTACAAGAAGAAGCCAAATAGACCGACTACATAGTCGGTCTATTGCTGTACTTATCTGATTTCGTACGAACCCTCACCAATGAAGTTCTAAAAAAGCCGCATCATCTGTAAGTCCATGGGTATGTGGCGATTCAAATAGAATTTGGATCTGTTCATCAGGAAGCCGTTCACGTATAGGATCTAGATCATGTAGTCCATCGGTATATAGCTGAAGTCTCATGGGTACTCCATACTCTAAGCGACTTTGATATACATGTGGAGCACTACCTAATGCACCTTGAGCTGATGACCAGCGTTCCTTCGTCTCCATAGTTCTTTGAAAATACTCACTGACCTCTTCATCATCACGCCAAAATCTCAACCGACAGTCCCCTTGCCAAGCCATCCATATTCTCCCTACTTTTTGCGTAGAGGTAGGTAACTCTATTCGACCGCATATATACATCGTATGACTTCCCAGTCGCCGTTTTTCTGTCAGTACCTCTTTTAGAAGTGTTGGTAAATCATCTGGAATGTCAATTAGATTTAATTCTTCCGTGGCTGATCTGGTCAAGCCCTGCATGTATGTTCCAAACCCAACAGAAGACCAATCATTCGTGGTATCCAACCAATCCAACAGAGTATTTCCAACAAATCTTGAAGCAAAATCTCCCTGATAACTCATACCCACACCATCACATAATACAAAGTTACACACATCACCTGCTATATGTACACCAACGAAATCCTGGCCCTTTTCACCATGAGTAGCCGTTTCTATTGCACGTCCATAACCATAGCGGCAATTGATAATACCCTCATAGGCTGAAACGATTTGGTCTTCGGCCTGCGAACTAACATAACGAAAATTATCTAAATATTGTAAATTCATTTTCCCTACCCCCCTTATGCCCTTACCGGTGTGGCTGCAGACATCTGAAATCCAATCGATACTAATTCTGAGTGACTGCCTGGCAACATCATTATGGCACCTGAGCAAAGTAGATAATCAGATTCAACTAACATTTCACGATAACTTTCTGGTAATACTGAAGACATCCTGCGTAATTTAACAGCATGTTCATCCCGTAGTGTTGTATCTGGTAGAATCCCCTTCCATCTATGGGGTTGTGTAATAGGTTCTTCTAGCATGTGATCCGAAATAAAAATATGTTCTACCAGTACATTTCCATCTGGCACACTCATCTCCATAATCCGTTTCGCTATAGGTTCAGGATCTTCGCCTGTTGCTACACCATCAGTCATATGGCAAATCAGTGGGGCTGGGCAATCCTGCATATGGGGTAATTCTGCCTGCAATATGCGTTCTGCTTGCAGAAACGCTTTAGCCGAATCGGAGAAACGTACCGGTGTTAAATCAGGTAATGACCCTGCAGCGGCAATTTCATCAATTCCTTTTATACCATTAAGAAGATCATAAACATCATCACTATACGTAAGTATAGCAATCCGATACCTCGGCGCCAGCCTATTCCCCTTCGTAGAGCGAAATACCATCTGTCTAAGCGCTAAAGAGAGCGCATCATAGACAATATCAATTCTACGTTTGTTATCCATTAACATGTTCATAGACGCGCTGATATCGATTAGATAAATAATTAATGCCGGCGTTCGCTGAGAAGCTTGAATCGTATAGTTCATGATGGATTCCGTTCACCCCTAAGCTCTATTTGTATCATCATTATCTTAGATGTCTGGTAATTTATAATCTTGATTACTCAATAATTTATAAATACTTGATGCACGTTTACTGACTTTCCCGACCGTCTTATAATACGATGCGTCTTTCTCGTAACGGCTTATGAACTCAAGTGCATATTCCTTCGCTTTAGACTTATTACCTGCCGTTATTGCGTTATATGCTTGATTATACGAAGCAATCAGCTTTACAACATTCTGAGCTCTACTCTTTCTTAACTCTTGAGCACGGGCCGCTTGCTCTTTCTCGGCCTTGGCTGTCGCCAACCGCTGCTCCGCATCACGTTCTTGTTGCGCTTGTAGTTCTTTTGTCCTTTGAGCTTCCTGCTCTTGTTGGTCAGCCAATTTCTGTTTTGCAAGCTTTTGCTGTTCTAGATAAGCATCGTATTTAGCCTGTTTATCATATTTAGTCTGTAGTTCCTTACGTTCTTCTTCCTTTTTGAGAGCTTCCTCTTCTTTCAGTTGTGCCGCGGATAACTTGGCTTCAGCAACTTTCTTCTCTTTCTCCGCCCTTGTCTTCTCTTCCGCTTCTTCCTTCTTACGAGCTTCCTCCACCTTCATTGCCTCTTCTACCTTCGTTGCTTCTTCTAACCTTGTAGCCTCTGCTGTCTGTTTCTCCGATTCTAGCTGAGCCTTCTTGTGTTCTTCTTCATTCTGAACGGATAGAAGATAGTTCACGGTCAGTCCAGCACCAGCTAGCAGAATAAGCGCTGCTACTATACTCATTATGAACTTTCTCGAACGCCAAAAGGTTCCTTTTACAGACTCATCGTTTGAAGAAGGATTTAGTTGTTCGTCTAATTCACGAATAGCAGCTGTTAATTCAATCTTCATTGGAGAATCCACATGTACAAAGTGATAAGCTGAACGATAAACTTCTAGTGCACCGCTTAAATTCCCCTTATTCTCCATCAATCTAGCTTGATCAAAAAGTTTCTGTACGACACTCTCATCCACCACAAGTTCACTTGATTCAGGTTCTAAGTCAACCATAGGAATCTTAGCCGTATTCTGTACAGGTATTTCTTCAGGAACTGAAGAGATTGCAACAAGCCACTCACCAAACGTCGGGCAACTGCTTAAATCTTGACTATCCCAGGCTCGACTAAATAGTTCCGCAACATTAGTCCCCCAATTCTGTTCTAATGATCGTTTAAGAAGACCGTATCGTTCACATGGATTCTGCATTTCACGCTGGTCGAAGTAACTTTCTCCCCAGGCTGCATTGATAATATGAGGGTCACACCAACCTAGCATCTCTGACATAATAATTGCGCCCGCGAATCGATCCGCATATGCACTCCATAAACCGCTAGTTACCGTTCGATGAGCTGCATAACCAGCAGAACCAGCAAGGAGTACTTCGGGCCGATCAAGCTTAGGGCTATACATCTGTTCAACATCAACAAGTTCTATCGGTGAGCTACCTTCGAGCAGATCAGCATCAGAGAAGTACGGCAACATCACATTCGGTGCAGAAAGATCACAATGGGATAACCCTCTTTGTTCCATTCCTGAGCCGATGGCTGCTAACGCCTTGGATAGAATCAAGCTTTCCTTCCGAAGAAGTACCCGCTGTTCTGTAATAATATCAAACCATGTGGAGCCGTAAATCCATGGCATAAAAACAGCGTATAACAGTGCAGGATGTGCAGCAATTAACTCCCCATTCTTCTCAGGAGTCAGCACGTCACGATGACAGACCTTCAAGCCTGGGTTGGTACTGAAGCTCTCCATATTATCAGATTGATATACCATAGCTGGAATACGGAATTTAGGAAAAAACACTTTCAGTGCTTTAGCTTCATGAATTGTTCCATCCACTGGAATCAGTTGATATACAATCCCCTGTCTCCCTGCTTGTGCATACACAATACCTGGGGCTACAGGATGTTGTCCTACGATGTAGGCCGCTCCGTTAATGAATAATTCATCACCCGGATTCGGCTGAAAAGACATGGTCATCACTCTCTCTTTGCATGATCAATAAAAGGGTCTATGTAATAATTGCTTTAACTAAGAAATATCAGAAGTATAATAGTAAACTTATACTTTTTGATATTTCAAGAAAACCGGGAGTAATGATTACGCCCGGTTTTCTTAACTGTAATACATATTAGAAAAATATAATTTTTATTAACTAGTTTGGTCAACAGTACGGATTTTAGTTGAAATCGCAGTCCATTCTTGGGTAATACTATTTAAAGTTTGTTTATACTATAATTATAGTCCCATAATTTCCGGTTCTTGTCCTGATTCTAAATACCCTACTCTTCAACCGATGAAACATTTTCTAATAATCTTTGAAAATCTTTCTCTTCATCATTTATATAACCCACGTATTTCACCACTTCAATATCTTCGTGGTTGAATAAAAATGAGTAATCTGGGTCAATATAGCCTTCTGGAAACACTACCCCTAAATAGTCATAGACCTTGTTCGAATCTATATGTACCTGTTTACGACCATAAACCATTAGTTTCTTATAGGCTCCCTTTAATAAGACTACGGATCCTAATGGAAGCAATCCCTTGTATTGTTCCTCGTTTCCCATAATATGTCCATCCCTCTCGATTGATAATATGCAAGTGATTAGTATAGATGAGACAATTGAGACAACCTTATGATTAGAGACTTATTCCATTTCCTACAATAAAACTATCCGATAACAAAATAACTCCTAGTCATTAGAATAGCTATTCACAGTAATCGCATCTTTATGAGAACATTTTAGTAAGAGCGCCTACTCTTACGTTAACTCTTGTCACTATTTTACTTGCTCCTCGGGAGATCGTATCTACAGTACCTGATACCGCTTCTGCAGCTTGGCTTGCTGAATCGCTAATTTCGTCTACCACTCTTGCTACACTAACCATACCATCTATGACCCTATCAACGTCTTCGAAAGCATGTGTTTTAAGAGATTTACCATTAATATTTATTTCCGTTACAGCAGACATAGCGACACCAACAGCTGCAGCAATCGATTCATTGCCTACCCACGTTCCTAACCCCACCCCACTGCTAACAATCATGCTAGCTGTTGACCTCTCTGTATCAACCTGTTGGTAATCATTGTAACCTTCCACTCCAGTATCAAATAAACGTCCTGCATATCCTAATTTAACGCCTACTTCCTTGAAAGTGAAAACTTCTTTAGCTGCAAACTTAGGATCTATGAACTTATATACCTGTGGATTCTGAGCTGCATTGGTTAACGTATAAAGCGTGCCTCGTAACCTTCTTTCTTCCGTACCTAATGGAGAACGAGAGCCCTCTTTGGTAGCAACCTCACCCTGATTTCTCAAATTTACATGAAGGCCCCTTTTTAGCATAGTTTCGATCATCAGACTACCATAGCCTAATGTACTCCAGCCCATAGCTGAGGGACCTTCCCAATTACATCCGAATTCTGTATCCTGCCTCATACCTTCACCAACAATAGCTACCACAGATGTACTTGGATTGGAAACAACATTCCATTCTTGTCCAAAACCAGACAATAGTGGTGAATGCTTCTTCTGATCTAAGCCAAACATTGCTACGAGGGAAGGATTAGGGTTGGTTGAATTATGAAAATTTGAGACCATTTCGTCATCCACGGTCTGGAATTGATCAACCTTAACCTGTAGTGTATTTGCCATCTCCATGAGAACAGAGACAATCTGTTCACCCTGTAAGTTTACTAGTCCCCACTTGTTCATAATGATCTCAAGCGTTGCTGCATCATAAACATGCGAACCCATTGCCTGATTGAGCTGCTGCCCACTTTGCTGTAGTTGACGAATTAATGCCCGGAGTGTATCCGGTACAACAGAATTCCGCATGGCTTATCACCTTCCGTCAGATTATGCAGACTGCTTCAGCCAACCAAGCAGCATATCTTGAAACTGCTTCTTACTCATAGGACTAGCAATAATCCAATCCTGATCCTGTTCCATACTCTTACGAATTAACCAGTTCATAGAATCATTCGCAAGAAATGCAGCGCTTTGCGTTTCCCACTTCTGACCATCCCACACTGACAAGTTCATTTCACCTTCAAGTGAACGAAATTGTAAGCACTTTGCTAAGGCTATCGACCCTTCCACATCATCTGTAGCCTCAGCAAGCTGATCACATAACGTTTCGAGATCAACACTTAATGCATTCTCATATAGCTCATTAAACTTATGCTGGGAAAAGAATAACGCTGGCACTTCTGTAGGAAATCCCTCTTTGAAGCCTAGTTCATCAACCAGTTGGTTGCATACATCATCTACAGTCCCTAACTCATCTAATCTGTAGCATGAAGAATTAGGTTCACACTTACATACTTGAACAACTCGTTCATTAGTTACATGCAGATAACCTTCAAAGGTCTCACCATGATGACTATATTTCAACCAGCATGAACGTTCTGACAATCCGGCAATGGCTACTCTAGAAAACACTACAGGCAGCATGGATAACTCCATCTCATTCTCATCCTGGACCAGATAACCTTTATTACATAGGGCGGCTTTAACCGCTTCCCATTCCTCAGCGATTTCTTCCGCTAAATACCCCCGAAAGGGATCCTCTATTCCTAATAAACGATCAGAACCTAAAATCCCTGCTAAGAAAAAAAACTCCTTAGCTTCTAGGGTAATCGTATCATGCTCACAAGTATGAATCGTCAACATTATGAGCTACCTCCCCTCAAACGACAACATGCCATCGGTCACATATTTCATTTATCCAGCGATCTTTATTCCATTGAATATTATATGGATTGCGCCTTTCCCCCTAATACACTTTCTCTTTATATAGTAACCTTGTCCTGATGGAAGGACTTTTAGCCCCCTGATCTTTGAGCCAATCTCGCAAACGGTATTCGAAAGAACGACAATTCATTAGGTTCCAAAGTCCCGAACAAACCCACTCAGGCAAGATTTCACATCAATAACTAATTCATGCCACGCTTCATTACATAATACTAATCTTATGAAGTAGAAGCACGCCCTTCTTTCCCTCCAAATAATTCCTATAAGTCCTTTTCCGGTAATGGAGTATCACTGGGACAGCTTCCCCCATAATGACTGCTATGATTCTTGATAGTCTCGAAACAAATCTCAGAAATCACCATGATTATCATGAAACCGTCTTAACTTGATTTAACGTACAAGCTATTAGTTTCTCCCGATCTTTATCTAGTTCTGCTAGGTACATTTGTTCACGTTCTGCTACCTTCACAACATACTTCTTTTTATTTCCGATATAGATAAAAAAGGGCAATATATAGGACAACAGCATCATGACGATCGTTATCATTTGAAAGATAATAAAGTTACTATTACCCATCTTGCCTGAGAGATTCATATAAATGTTGAATCCTTCAGTGCCGTGACCCTGGTCATCACCATTGGCAAAATAATAGATATCATGGAGAAGGAGGGTTCGTGGGCTCGTCTGGAGGTCGGAGTATTTCCATATGTTCTTCTATTAGTGTTGGTTTGATTCTCGGCCAGCGTTGATATAACACATTCACGAAAAGTCAGCCCCTTGTTTGGTTTACGATCTCTTATGTATGTCGCTACATCAACATGATTAACTTCACATATTTATGATTAAATCAAAATCCTTCTACCAAATACCGATGCTTCTTCTGACGTGGTTGAGATAAACAATAGACTCGAATTAAACATTCATCGAAGAGTCCTACTTCTGTCATATGTAGTGAGTGATTCATAGTAAACCACAACCTTCAGGAAATTCACCTTCTAATATGTATCAAACTTACTCGGCGACTCTCTATAAATCACAACACCTGATAAGTTTTCAAGTTGACTTAAGAGGCAATCCTCTGGTACTTCAATATCAAACCAATCACGATCCTGATGTTCAACTTCCACTGTCAAAATCATCATTCATATATTTCCTGTAATCATAATTCATGCAAATTTTCTGTTATATTAATGTATCATTCATGTAAAAGGCAGTCAATTTACCTCATTTTATAGAATAATAATATGTTAACCCTGATCTTCCTACATTATTGAAACTTTTACTCGCGCTATCCGTTATACTACAAAGAATATTTAAAAGATCGTGTTCACGGGTTGGACATAGTCTTCATAAATATGAATACTTCACCTAGTTATAATCTAATTTTAAGGAAGTTTTAATAATCGTTGTTTATTATGTAATAAATAACACGAATTGGGGTGTTTCCTATGACCATGTTAATCAGTTTCCAGAATAAATTGGTACCTGTATACTTTAGTACAGACAGTAAACAACCTGTACAAAAAACAATGAAATTACTTAGCAACACGCTAGAAATCAAAATCCAGAATGGAAAAAGAGCGTTGAAGAAATGCTTGAATTCACTTATAAGTATTGAAATTGAAGGATCAGAAGCTATCCTTCATAGTAAAAGCGAGAATGATACACTTGCACTTTCCCTCTATTAAGAGGGTTTTTTTTGCCTACTAATCTAGTATTGAGGAAGAAAACAAAGAGGATCATCTGATGATCCTCTTTGTTTTCTTCCTCAATATCATTAATCTGGTCCTGCCCTATACCTGATTTCCTCAACCTTTTGTGCTTGACGAATTCTGATCTTGAACAATTCCAATAGATTAGCGTGTGTTTGACTCTCATGGCAACTGTCCAGTTTCTTCAGAATAAAACGATCGATGGACATGCCTATCCTCTCCTTTTAAAAATGATGGTATAAGGAACGATTTACCAATTCATCTTCACTATCTCTTAACCCAGTTAACCTTTTGTTAATCAAAGTGAGTTCTTATTAATCACCAATCCAGTATATTGCATTATTCACTACTGCATGATAAACTGAATTTATCCAATACTGATTAATGTTCAGTACTGAACATAGTCAACTCTGAATAACATACGGAATGGGGCGATACCACTTTGAATGTAAGTGTACAGTTTAAAAAAGGCGTTCTTGAGTTCTGTGTCCTCGTCCTCATCAAGCGCAAAGATCAGTATGGATATGAGTTAGCACAATCTGTATCCAAACATATTGAAGTTGCTGAGGGTGCTCTCTACCCCTTGCTGCGTAGACTGGTCAACGATGGATACTGCACAACGTATTTACAGGAATCAACAGAAGGTCCGCCACGTAAATATTACCGAATAACATTAAGTGGGGAATCGTATATGACTGAAATGGTTGCGGAATGGAACTCCTTTGTACAGAATGTGGCTAATTTAATTGAGGAAGGAAGCTAACATGAATAAAAATCAGTTTCTATCTACATTACATCATCATCTTGCATCGCTTGCAGCGGAAGAAAGAAATGAACTCATGGCGGATTATGAATCTCACTTCATCGATGGACTTCAGAATGGAAAGACAGAAGCTCAAATTGCTAGCGAACTGGGTGATCCCATTGAATTAGCCAAAGAGGTTGTCGGCGATCGTACAACTACAGCACCACCTATAGCAAGACAATCATCAATAACACGTAACCTATTTGTTTATGTCGGACTCTTTTTTGTGAATATTATCATAGGGCCTATCCTTATCGCACTTTGGGCGGGATGGATTGGTATAAGTGCAGGCGCACTGGGCGGACTTCTTTCCCCACTATTATTAATAGCAGAGTATGCCATCAATCATGTCTTCTTCGTCTCTAAACTGTTCGCCTCTATAGCTATGATGGGTGTTGGTATTTGGATCTTCATCTTAGCTAAATTCACACTAATCGGATTACTTTCAATCACTAGATTATATGGACTATGGAATGCTAAAGTCGCAAGAGGAGGAGACACGACATGAGTAAGAAATGGCTTGGGCTTGGATTTATTGGTTTAGTCCTTCTTATTATAGGATTTGTGGGGATGGTATTTAATCGTTTTGACTTTGGAGATGACCTAACCGTCTACAACAAGAAATGGATCTTTGAAGCGAATACACTCCATACATTAAATCTTAACAGTGACTACTCAGCAGAAGTGAACTTCATAGAAAGTACAGATGGCACCGACTCCATCACCTTGGACGGACCCCTAGCGAATAACACCATTGCGTCCATAGACCAAGCAGAGCTAAAGAATGGCACCTTCGATATGAACCTCACAGATGAGGACACCATTAATTTCATTAATATCTCGTTCCAATCGGGAGAACTTAAAATGACTGTAGCCTTAAGCGATGCCAAGCAACTACAAGATGTTTCTATGCAATTCAATTCAGATAATGCAGATATCAACAATTTAACGGCTAAAAATACTACTATAATAACACGTTCAGGAAATTTATCCCTTGAGTCAATTACCTCTGAGCAATTACTAATTGATGTAAAGTCCGGTAATATAACAGGACGTAAAATTCAAGGTAATTCTAGCGTAACAGCATCTTCTGGAGAGATAAGAATTGATGAATTAAGTGGAAACAGTACAATAAGTGCTCGTTCAGGTAACATCCGAATCACTCAAAAGGGGGCTAACTCCCTTGATATTACGGCAAATTCAGGTAATGTCACATTAACGCCAGATGTAAACTTTGCAGGTACCTTTGATCTAAAGGCTAATTCTGGCGACATACAATCTCCAGACTCTTTAAGACAAACCGATGATCTTATTAAGATCCGGACTCATTCTGGTAATATCACCGTAAATTAAAATCACTCCACATACATCAATGACGCTTAGTCTATTACTGAAAAACACTGTAACAAATGTGTTGACAGATACAATGTATGAAACTATACTAATGTAAGTAAATAGATTAAAGTACTTTACAGAACAGGAGCTAATACATCATGTCTAACGTTTTATTTATTAAAGCTAATAACCGTCCTATTGAAATGTCCGTAAGTGTTAAGCTATACCACGCATTCTTGGATAGCTACAAACAATCGCATCCGAACGATCAAATTGAGGAACTTGATTTGTTTGTTGAGAATCTTCCTTATTACGATAATACGGCTATCATGGGGCTCTTTAAAGTAGCCAATGGTATGGAGTTAACACCAGAAGAACAACTAGCAGCTGACAATGTATTAAAATATTTGAACCAATTTCTTGCAGCTGACAAAGTTGTGTTTGCCTTCCCACTATGGAATATGAGTGTACCTGCTGTACTTCATACTTACATTGATTACCTTAACCAAGCAGGTAAAACATTTAAATATACGGCTGAAGGTGTTGTTGGACTAGTAACAGACACCAAAGTAGCGATTCTTAATGCTAGCGGTGGCATTTACTCCGAAGGTCCTGCAGCTGCTGCTGAAATGTCCGTTAACTTTATTAAGAACAACATGAACCAATTCGGTGTTAAAGATCTAACTACAGTTATTATTGAAGGACATAATCAATTACCAGATCAAGCAGCAGATATTATTGCAGCTGGATTGAAGACAGCAACGGAAACCGCTGTAAGCTTCTAATTCACCATTCATTCTTAAATACACCCCTTAGAAGACATTGGAAGACCCAACAAGGTTTAAGCCATGAACTTCTAAGGGGTGTATTTTTATCTAGATGCTTTGATTATTTGGATAAGTTTCTTTCAGAAACACGAGTGATTCGTTTATTAACGCTTTTAGAACATCAACATTAATATCTACTACTTTATTGATGTACACACATGCTTTTCCTGTCGTATGTTTGCCAAAATCCTTTAACCATTCCAGTCGTTTTGTATCCCCCGTCGCAAAATACAGACTTATTTTAGCCTTTCGAGGTGAAAATCCCACTAACGGTGCATCACCCTCGTGACCGGACTCATATTTGTAATGATATGTACCAAATCCAATAATACTTGGCCCCCACATCTTGGCAATATACCCCGTCGTTTCAGTAAAAATGTCTAATAATTTATATGCATCTTCACGCTTCTTGGGACTTTCAACGTTTTCTATAAATTCAATGACACTGCTGTCAGTCACTTTGGTTTTTAGTTCGTACATCCTTAGAGTTCCTCCTTTTTTCATTTTATTTAACCCGTTATAGGATCTCCACTAGCTCATTTAACTCATGAATGATTCTCCACGGTTTCACATTTAGTTCATCATCCCATAGATGGTTTCTACGAAGCCAGATACCTCGAATTCCAATTTGGTTAGGACCCCAAATATCATTACGTGGATGATCACCTATGAATACGGCTTGATCTGCTGTAACTCCCAATTGATCTAGTGCCATTTGATAAATTTGTGGAGCCGGTTTCTGTATCCCCGTATCCTCAGAGATGACAATCGTATGGAAATGCTCATTCAGTTGTAGCTTGTCTATCTTTTCTCGCTGAATATGATGTTTCCCATTCGTAATGATCCCCATGACATAACCACGCTGTTTGCAGTGTATTAGGGCTTCTTCCACATAGGCCATTCGGCTGGCATGACTCATATAATGCTCGTTATAATATTGTTCAATGTCCATAGCCGAGAGTCCATTCTCCCATGGCAGTACATTTACTAACTCTTGAAAAAATTGTTGTTTGTTCCGATACCCATCAGCATCTCTAACTTTCATATCGACTACAATCTCGGCCTGGATTGTTGCAACCAGATGACTCAGATGCTCTGTTACAAATTGCTCGGAAAATTTGCGGAATGTATCATCCCTATCCATTAATGTATTATCCAGATCGAAAATAACAGCTCTAAGATCCATCTCTGCACTCCTTTTACACTTTAGCTTTATTTAGTTCTTCAAAGTTTCAGTATATCAGACAAATCGGTATATGGATCATTAACTTTCATGAATCAACCTCTCATTTCTGGCATTTCCATAATAATTGGAGTAGGATTATATTGTTTAATGCATACGCAACTAAGGAGGTTTCATCATGCAAGATGTGATCATTATTGGAGCAGGTCCCTGCGGTCTGTCAGCAGCTATAGAATGCAACCGCCGTGGACTGTCAACACATATTATCGAGAAGCACCATATTGTCCGTTCCATCTACTTATATCCTACATACATGCAGTTCTTCAGCACCGCTGAGCTGTTGGAGATTGGGGATATTCCATTTACAACACCCAACGATAAGCCATTTAGGCATGAGGCACTTTCTTACTATCGGAAAGTGGCATCACATTATCAATTAAACATTACCTCCTATGAAGAAGCCTACTCCATTGAAAAGCATGACGGACTCTTCACCGTTCATACGCGAGACCGGCGCGGACAGGAGCTGCACCATGAAGCACGTCAGGTGGTTATAGCTACTGGTTATTTCGATCATCCTAACTATATCGGTATTCCTGGGGAAGATCTTCCTAAAGTAACTCACTATTTCCGTGAGGCACACCCTTATACGGGTACCCAGGTGACCATCATTGGAGGAAGCAACTCCGCTGTAGATGCTGCGATGGAACTTATCCGTGTAGGCGCAGAGGTCACGATGGTTTACCGAGGTGAGACGATCTCGAACAATATTAAACCTTGGGTTCGACCGATCTTTGAAGGGCTAGTTAAAAAAGGGAACATCCTTCTTCATTTGAACGCTAGAGTCACTGAGATTAGAATCGATTCCGTTGTTGTGACAACGAATGATGGGCAAGAATCGATCGTTGACAATGATTTTGTCTTAGCACTTACAGGTTTCCACCCTGACAGACAACTGCTAGCGTCCTCAGGTGTACAACTAGACGGTGATATGGAGAAACCGGTATTCAATCCCGATACTATGGAAAGCACTGTCCCTGGACTGTATGTGGCTGGTGTTATTGCATCAGGAAGTAATGCGAATGAAGTGTTCATCGAGTCGGGTCGTTGGCATGGCCGACTAATCGCTGAACATATTCGACCTTTGTCAAGCTAAGGAGATGATCAAGGCCATGGATATTACTTCACTGATCTTGTTAGCAATAGCCGCGTTAGGGGTCATTAGCAGTAATGCAGCCATTACCATCGCGATGACTGTATTGCTGCTACTCAGAGTTACCCACTTCACGCAAGCCTTTCCGTGGTTAGAGAAATACGGGCTAACGATCGGTATTATTATCCTCACCGTAGGAGTTATGTCCCCCCTAGCTAGTGGTAAACTGAGCCTACCCACAATCACCAGCTCATTCTTAAACTGGCAATCCTTACTTGCGATAGCCGTAGGAATGCTTGTTGCTTACCTTGGTGGGCGTGGTGCGACACTTATGGTCAGCAACCCTACGATCGTTGCAGGTCTTCTCATTGGCACCGTGCTAGGGGTCGCCTTGTTCCGCGGAGTTCCTGTAGGACCTCTAATCGCTGCCGGTATCCTGTCCCTACTTCTCGGTAAGTCTTAAGTTTTACTGAACATCATTAGAGACCCATCTTTAACTTATATATATCAAGAGCCAGACGATGGATTATCCTTCGTCTGGTTCTTTGTTATTTCATCTAAAAGTAACCTTAACCCTTAGAACAACTTAGGCATCTAAATTCTGAACATTATACAGCCTTGCATAACTACCATCAAGCTCAATTAATTCCTGATGATTACCACTTTCGGTAATGCTCCCATTCTCCAGTACAACAATAACATCGGCATGAGTAATGGTCGATAAACGATGCGCCACAATTAAGGTGGTCCGATTAGAGGAAAGAGTCTGTAAAGATTGTTGGATTAGGTGTTCTGACTCTAAATCTAGTGCTGAGGTTGCTTCATCCAGAATCAGGATATCAGGATTCTTCAGAAATACGCGAGCTATAGCTAAACGCTGCTTTTGCCCACCCGATAATTTAACGCCTCGCTCTCCAATTTCGGTATCATACCCCTTTGGAAGGTTCATAATGAACTCGTGCGCATTGGCTGCGATAGCCGCAGATTTAATCTCTTTGTCATCCGCTTGTGGATTGCCAAGCATAATATTATCCCTCACAGATCCACTGAATAAGAAATTATCCTGAAGAACCATACCGATGCTACTTCGTAAGCTTTCTTGGGTAAGCTCACGAACATCAAAGCCATTGACTTGAAGACTCCCCTCTTGAATATCATAGAATCTCGGTATTAAGCTAATAAGTGAAGACTTACCTCCCCCACTCATACCCACAAAAGCCACCGTTTCTCCTGCCTTAATCTCTAGATTAATATCATTCAGAATCCAGCCTTCTTGATCGTTATATTTAAAATACACATGGTCAAATTTAATATGTTTCGCTGGGCCCTCTAATGTCTTAGCATCTGGAGAATCTACAATATCATAGGGTTCATCCATCAGCTCCATTACTCTTTCGAGTGAAGCTGACGCCTGTGTCAACGTTGTTGAAGAATTAATCAGGCGTCTTAACGGCGCATATAATCGATCTAAATATCCGAAGAAAGCTACGAAAGTTCCTAACGTTAGATCGCCTTGAATGACTCGATATCCTCCATATCCTATAACTAGAATCGGTGCAATATCCGTTAGCGTATTAATAACTGCAAAAGTCATAGCATTCCAGCGAGTTTGCGCCATCGCCTTATTAAGAAAATTTCCGTTAATTCCTTCAAATTGGTGTTGATCGTATTTCTCAAGTGTGAAGCTACGAATGACAGAGATTCCTTGGATTCTTTCGTGCAAGTACGCTTGGATACCCGCAAGTGCTTGTGATCGGTCTTTACTTAGCTGTTTAAGCCTTTTATATAGAACCTTCACCGCAATCGCATACAGAGGGAGAATGGCTATGGAGACTAACGCTAACATTGGATTAAGAAAGAACATTACCACTAATACAATGACTAGCGTAAACATATCTAACCATATATTCATCATGCCTACTTCAACAATATTTTTGGTCTGCTCAACATCATTCATGAACCGGGATATCGCTTCCCCGACCTTCGTATTCTGGTAATATTTAAGTGAAAGTTTTTGCAAATGAGCATATAATTTATTCCGTAAATCGAACAATATTCGACTTGTAATAAACTGGGCGAAATACTGCCTGTAATACTCGACAGGACCTCTTACAACGATAAACAAGACCAAAGTCCCACCCAGAATGAGCATTAACTGTGACGTTTTCTCCTGCAAACTAAGGATTGAGCTCGTCAATAAATCATCGACTACATATTTCATAATCATAGGTAAGGTTAGTGGAATCGTAAATTTAATCATACCAATAATCAGTGTCAGTATAATCCATTTTTTGTACGGTTTAATAAATTTATAATAGGCTCTCCATTGATTCAAGCTTACACTTCCCTTTTTAGGATCTAATACACCTTACTTTAAAATACTGTTCAACTTATCTTTACAGAGTTGACTTTTCCCTCCTACAATGGTTTCATATTTCTAAGTCAGATTCAGGAGGAAGTACATGTCCAGACAATTTATAATGGAGGCAGCAATGCTCGCCATTTACGGTGAATTGCTACAACCGTCAAGTCACGTTGAATATATTATTCCATATACAAGTATCATGGAGTTATACGAACTACAGAATAGCTCCGAATTGATTATGAGTAATAGCGAGGATGACCAGCATGTTAAGAACCAAATGAAGGAACTAACCGTCTATTTAGAACAGCCCCTTAACCAAAAAAAAATAGAACGTGCGCTTATCATTCCTTGGGCTAAAAGTGCGGCTATTCCTCTCGGAGAATTAACAACCATTACAGTGATCAATGCTCATGATAATGAAGCCTACGGTGAGTCCTTTGACCCAGTAGAAACCGAACTCTTATTAATCTCACAACGTGAACACCTTCCCCTCCTCACAGATCAATTCGAACTGATTGAGCGGATTATTGAAGGTGGTGTACAAGTACAGGTATATGATATTGAAGATTTTCAATTTGCGATGGAAGAAAATGTATTCAACCAGACACAATCAAAAACTCCTTTCCTCACGGAATAGGAGTTTTTGATGTTATTTTACCCAAAATTTATTACTTCGAGCTTACTTCTTCAACTTCCTCATATATATATTCAATATCATCGAGTGGCTCTAAATAATTCACAATGAGATCATATCCTCTTAAATACCAAAGATCTTGATCTTCTATATAAAAATGAATCTGTTCCATATGTTGGTTAATTCCAACCTCACGAGGCTGTTCTACGGAAATCCCTAGCGAAAACCCGGGATGGAGTCCTCCACCTGAGCTATAACGTGGAAAGAAACGAACAGCGTCTCCATCTTTCAAATTCAGTTCCTTAACATACCAACGTGCAGCCTCACTGCTGATGCGAATATTCATTAGTGCCAACTCCTTTATGCATAATCAAATCTTGCTTTGAACTCTATCATACCTGAACCTAAGCAAAAAATACAGATTTCTACGGATTACTTTAACTGCCTTGACATATCCAAAGCTTGAATTGCCTCAAAAATAAAAATTGACAGTTTAGGAAGCACGGTGTTAGAATTCTTAGCATACAAGAATCCAATTGGATTTAATTTCCTAAGAAAGGGTGAGTAAAGTGTTTAATACTATATTCCTGCTGATTGATCTCGAAGCAATTCATCAATTTACTGGACTACAACAATTGAATACTGGAGTAACCCTGCTGGTGGAAACTTTCTAACAAGAAAGCAATTGTGCATCTTGGACCCTTTATAAGTAAATCCTACCATGTTCCTACGGTTGCTCTTCAATAACCGTACGCATGATAACTCTAGAAGACATATCGTCCGTTCACGGATGGTGTGTCTTTTTTTCTGTTTAAAATGGGTCTCAGAGGTCGCCAGCAGGTTCTAATTGAAAGGAAGTGAGTGTTTTGTTTTCTGTTCTTAAAAAATTGGGATGGTTTTTTCGTCAAGAAAAAAAGCGCTACATGATTGGTTTGTTCATGCTAATTGTATGCGGAATTGGCGAGCTACTCCCTCCACGTTTACTTGGAAATGCGATTGATGATATTGTGACAGGCTCGATTACAGGTACCTCACTGGCCGTATATATCCTTTCCATTGTTATCATTCTAATCGTTATCTATATTATCACTTACATATGGATGCACAGGCTCTTCGGTGGTGCCAACCTTGTGGAACGCATTCTCCGTTCACGATATATGAATCATTTACTCGGCATGACACCTCCGTTCTTTGAACGGAATCGTACGGGTGATCTAATGGCAAGGGCAACAAATGACCTTCGTTCAGTATCGGCTACAGCAGGTTTCGGTATGTTAGTTATGACAGATTCAACGATTTATTTACTCGTCATTTTGTTTGCAATGGGTTTTCTGGTCAGTTGGCAGCTCACTTTAGCTGCTATTATCCCCCTTCCATTCATCGCTATAGCGATGAAGATTTACGGTAAAATCATTCACGAACGTTACTCTTTAGCACAGGATGCTTTTGGTGATATGAATGACCAAGTGCTGGAATCGGTTGCAGGGGTTCGTGTTATTCGTGCGTATGTTCAAGAAAGATCAGATCAAGAACGTTTTCAGAAGATCACCGATGATGTATATCGCAAAAATATGCATGTCACCAAACTTGATGCTTTATTCGAGCCAACGATTCGCCTTTGTGTAGGACTTAGTTATGTGATTGGTCTAGCTTATGGGATTTATCTCGTATTCAAGAATGAGATTACGCTTGGAGATCTTGTCTCGTTCAACATGTACCTTGGAATGATGATCTGGCCTATGTTCGCTATTGGAGAACTTATTAATATTATGCAACGCGGAAGTGCGTCACTAGATCGTGTTGACGAAATTCTATCCGTTGTTCCTGATGTTAATGATGTCCCTCATCCTATTCATGTAGATAAACCTGAAACGATTGAGCTACGAGATATCACCTTCCGTTACCCAACTTCAACGGTCGATAATCTAAAGCATATTCAGTTCACCATGCAAAAAGGAGAGACACTCGGTATCGTTGGACGTACCGGAAGTGGGAAATCGACCTTGCTTAAGCAATTGCTTCATGAATATCCAACAGGAAGCGGTCAATTGCTCATATCTGGAATTCCGATTGAGAATATTGCGAAGGATCAACTATATAGTTGGATGGGATATGTTCCTCAAGAGCAGATTCTATTCTCTAAGTCTGTGAGACAGAATATTCAGTTCGGACTGAAAGATGCAAGTGATGACCTCATTATGGAGGCTATCGCTACAGCAGCGTTTGAGAACGACCTAGTTACTTTGTCTGATGGTCTAGATACGCTAGTTGGGGAAAAAGGTGTAGCCCTCTCAGGTGGGCAAAAGCAACGTGTTGCATTGGCTAGAGCTTTCATTGGTAATCCTGAAATCCTTATTCTTGATGATGCGCTATCCGCGGTAGATGCCAGAACAGAAGCTCGAATTATTGAGAATATTAGGCTCAAACGAGCTGGCAAAACGACCTTAATTTCTACCCACCGTTTATCAGCTGTGGAGCACGCGGACTGGATTCTCGTGCTGGAACAAGGAAGTATCATCGAAGAAGGAACACATATAGATTTGTTAGCCCAAGGTGGCTGGTATAGGGAACAATACGAACGTCAACAAGTTGAGAATAAACTTACGACTTAAGGTGGTGTCTTAAATTGAATATCGGTAAACGCTTGTTCCATTATGCTCTGACCGCGAAAGCGATGTTTATTGCCGCGATTATTACGTTGTGTATCGGTGTAGCGGCAGAGCTAGCGGGACCTTTTATAGCCAAGGCCATGATCGATGATCATATGCTTGGCATTGAACAACCCTTTTTTGAGACAGCTGCTTCTGATTCCTTTGGGGCTGTCCCCTATGAAGGTCATTACTATAAACGCGGTGATCGATTCGCTGAGGATGAGCCTAAGGGGAATGAAATTCGCATTCTTCAGCAGGGACGTAGCTTCTACTTTATTAATCAGCCCGTTGAAGTATCCGCTGGCAAAAAGAGCTATACAGAGGGTCAATTAACGATTACAAATGGATCGATTCAGAATTCATACCCTGCTCAAGCTTTAACAGCAGATCAGCTATTTACCTTCTATAAGCCTGAAATTCCGGGCATTATGAAGCTAGTCGGATTATATCTTATTCTATTAGTGGTTACGATTTTTACTGAATTTGGTAAAACATATTGGCTGCAATCATCTGCAAACAAGGTTATTCAGAAACTACGTACGGATGTGTACGCTCATATACAGCGACTACCTGTACACTTCTTCGATAATTTACCTGCAGGTAAGGTGGTATCTCGGATTACGAATGACACAGAAGCTGTCAAGGATTTGTTCGTAGCCGTCCTTGCTAACTTTAGCTCTGGTATTGTCTATATTGCAGGTGTTTATGTCGCCCTGTTCATGCTCGATGTCCAATTGGGGCTTGTATGCCTCTTTATTATTCCGATCTTATTCATTTGGATCTATTTGTACCGAAAATTTGCAACGAAATTCAATACCATTATCCGTTCACGTTTAAGTGAGATAAACGCAATCATCAATGAGTCTATTCAAGGCATGTCGATTATTCGTATCTTTAGACGTCAGAAACAGACCAATGAAGAATTCGAGGCCCTTAATCAAGATTACATGAAGTACCAGAATAAGATGCTTAATCTTAACGCCTGGACAACACATAACCTTGTTAATGTTCTGCGGAGCTTGTCATTTGCAGTATTACTAGCCTATTTCGGATTCGGATCATTAAGTGGGGCTAATGCCGTGTCACTCGGTGTGTTGTATGCTTTTGTAGATGTATTAGGCCGACTATTTCAGCCCATCACAGGCATGGTAAATCAACTTGCCGCACTCGACTCCTCGATGGTTTCAGCTGGTAGAGTGTTTGAATTGATGGATGAAGAAGGCGAAGCAGTGACGGATGGCCAAATGCCCCGTTACAAAGGGAATGTTGAATTCAAAGATGTATCTTTTGCTTACAAGAAAGACTATGTTCTCAAAAATATATCTTTTGAAGCGAAGCAAGGACAGACCATTGCACTCGTAGGTCATACCGGTTCAGGTAAAAGTTCGATCATTAATCTTCTCTTCCGCTTCTATGATCCACAAAAAGGTACCATTACGGTAGATGGCCAAGAAGTGAAGAGTATACCGAAGCAGTGGCTCCGCCACCATATGGGGATTGTACTTCAAGACCCCTATCTCTTCACAGGTACTGTGGCATCTAACGTTAGCCTAGGCGATGAGAAAATCACCCGCGAGCAGATTGAGAAGGCACTTCGTGATGTTGGGGCCGAAAGAATTCTTGCCCATCTTCCACAAGGATTCGATGAGCCCGTCGTAGAGAAAGGTAGTACACTTTCTGCCGGTCAACGTCAACTCATCTCATTTGCCCGTGCGCTCGCATTCGATCCAGCGATTCTGATCTTGGATGAAGCTACCGCTAATATTGATACAGAAACAGAGAGTATCATACAGTCGGCTCTCGAAGTTCTGAAGAAAGGTCGGACGACATTCATTATCGCCCATCGGCTCTCCACCATCCGCAGTGCAGATCAAATCCTAGTCTTGCACCGTGGCGAAATTGTTGAGAGAGGTAGTCATGATCAATTATTAAAGATTGGCGGCAGATACCATCAGCTATATCAGTTACAACAAGGTAATACCTTGGCAACACCCGCTACATCTGAACGATTAGAAGTAGTTACATCTGTTCAAGGTCAGCCCCTCCCTGGTGGGATAGTATAAAGAAATAGTAAACATCTGGAGTTCCCCCCTCCTCTTATTTAAATAGCCAAGACCCTCATTCCTATTGTGGAATGAGGGTCTTGGCTTACTATAGACAAAAGTTTTTAGATCTTTTGTTTAGGTGTGAAATCTTTTTCCAGTCCTAACTTAACGTATAGCTCTCGAGAATATCCTTGAAGTTTTTTTTCAAGCTCCTGTGCCTGATCCTTGAAATTTGTCAATTCACGTATCATTCTAGAGCGTCCTGCTGGACTGAAGGTCTCATGAATTCGCTCCTTAAAATAATCATGAACAATATAATTCCGTTGTTTCCATACTTTCTTAAGTTGAATGGTCTCTTCTTCCGAGAAGGGAAAGTAATGTTGAATTTCCTGTACTAATTGCCCCAGAGAACTGCTTAATTTACTTTGATATAATTCTTCGAAATCTTCTTCTGACGGTATATTCCCTTGCGATAGCTTCATAAGCATTAGTAAATTGGCAAGTTGCTGCTCTAATGCTTGCGAATAGTATACAGCAAGTCCAAAATAGGCAAATACATCCTTGGAATGATCGCTATCGAGTAGTCTCTCTTTTCCCATGCGTTCCGCTCCGTTCACTATTAAAGACCCACACCTCAGTGCAAGCTAATCTGCAATAATACTTCCTCTTATGTTAAAGGAATTAGCGGAATCAATCAACATGGAAGTACTGATTGAGCATTTATACCTATCTATAACCTCTGATACAATAATGTAAAGTAACATAAGACCCATTGTATACTCTTGTTAGAGCCATTACAGATGAGAAACCTGTATGATAAGCCCGGGACCTTGTTTACATCCGATTCGGAGTACGGATACCTAATATATGCATCGTTCTTTGTAGCGAATCTCCAGTTAATTGCGTCAATGTAAGTCTTGCAGTTCTTAGATCATGGTTCTGCTCAAGAATTCTTTCCTTATTATAGTAATAATTAAACGCCTGAGCCACTTCCAAAGCATATCTAGCGAGAACAGATGGCTCATTATTAAGAATTCCACGTGTCAGTACTTGTGAATATCGAGTAAGCACTTTAAGAAGTTCCCATCCAGACTCTCCAAGTGGATTGACCGGTTGCTCTTGCGGGGTGTTAAGGAGTGCTTGCTCATCTTCAGTCACTCTATCATCAGTAACTCTATCTTCAGTAACTTTACTTTTGAGAATTAGACTCTGGGTTCTTGTGTAAGTATATTGCAGATATGGACCTGTCTCCCCTTCAAAATTCAGTGCATCTTCTAGCGAGAAGTCCACCTCGTTAACCCGGTTATTCTTCAGATCACCGAAAACAATTGCCCCAATCCCTACCGCTTCTGCTACATCATGTTTATTCGGTAAATCTGGATTTTTATCTTCGATGACTTGTAATGCACGTGCTATAGCTTCATCCAGCACTTCCTCAAGCTGAACTATCTTTCCACGACGAGTGGACATCTTCTTACCCTCAAACTTCATTAATCCAAAATGAACATGTCTACAATGATCTACCCATGTCGCCCCCATTTTCTTTAATACCGCAAATACTTGCTCAAAGTGAAGTTTCTGTTCTCCACCCACGACGTATAATAATTGATCCCCTTGCATCACTTCATGTCGATAGAATGCCGTGGCTAAATCACGTGTTGGATAAATGGTCGATCCATCTGACTTCATAATTAGACAAGGAGGCATTCCTTCTTCATCTAATCTTACCACAAGTGCACCTTCACTTCGCTCCAGGAGCTCCTTCTCTTCTAAAGCTTGAACCACTGCCGCCATCTTATCATTGTAAAAGCTCTCTCCAAGTACATGATCAAAGCTCACATGAAGTCTTGTATACATCCGATTGAATTCCTGCATGCTAATTTCCACAAAATACTTCCACAATCTTACTGCTTCCTCGTCTCCTGACTCTAATCTACGGAACCACTCCCTCGCCTCGGGCTCAAGGGTCACGTCATGTTCAACTTGATCATGAAAAGCGACATACAAACGTAAAGATTCCTGAATTGGGTTCTCTATCAGAGCTTCATCATTTCCCCAACGCTTATAAGCCGTGATCTGTTTACCAAACTGAGTACCCCAATCTCCTAGATGATTGACACTGACTACCTCATACCCTGCCATCTGGTACATATTATAGAGTGCAGATCCAATCATCGTGGACCGGAGATGACCAATCCCGAATGGCTTGGCAATATTAGGGGAGGACATATCAATAATAACTTTTTTCCCATGTCCAATATTCAGTTGACCATAATGGGGGTGTTGCATTTGTTGCATAAGAATATTCGAATAATAACCCCGGTCATAACGCAAATTGACATAGGGTCCTTCTGCCGTAACCTGGATCCCTTCCAATTGCATTTGTCTAGCTAACTGCTCAGCGATAGTATGGGGTGCTTGTTTCTGAATTTTGGACAATGTATAACAAGGAAATGCAACATCCCCCATCTCCGCTGATGGGGGAATTTCTAACAAGTCTTTAATTTGCTCTACACTTAAAGATACGTAAGGCTGAATGGCTTCTATAGCTATTTGTAATAACATAATAAACTTCCTCCTCTGCTATATATAACAAAAAAGCTCCCGTCTCTATAAAAGAGACGAGAACTATAAATCCCGCGGTACCACTCTAAGTGAACAGTTCGAAAGAGAATAACTATTCCGCTCAATGACCATCTAACGGCTGTCAGCCGGACCACTCTACTTAGAGAATTAACTCGTAAATCTCGGTTGGAATAATCATCTCATCAGGTGCGCTTCATGTAGGCTGATCATGCCGGCTCACACTATTTCCGGCTCGCTGAATGCTCATTACCCGCATTACTCTCCCGTTCATCGACGTTAGTTTTCAATATTATATATGCACAAACCACAAGATGCAACACCCTACATTCATTCATTTTCTAACTGAATCAAGCCGTTCATTAGATCTGACTTAGAGAAATGTTCTCCTATAAAGACAGCTACATCAGGAACCTTACCTTGAGGTGTGATTTTCAAGAAGTCCGATTCCCTGTAAGCATACTGAAATAAGAACCGGCTCGAAGTATCACTAAAGGATATAATTCCTTTCGCACGATATACTTCACGAGGCAGTCGAGAGACCCATTCTTCAAATTTGTGACTATCTATGGCATGTTCGAAATAGTGCGTATACACCATAACATGGTCATGTGAATGATGCATATGTTCATGCTCATGGTCATGATGGTTACAACTAGGATCATCTTCGTGATGATGACTTTCCTCATGCTCTTCAGATAGCGCCTTTCTCAACGATGACGGATCGAATGTGTCCTCTCCATATAAAAGGTCAATATCTATCTCGCAACGAATCGCTGGGAAAATAGGTGCAAATTCATTCCATCCAGAAATAATATTTCTTAATTGCAGCTGCTCCGCTTCATTTACGCGATCTATTTTATTAAGAATGAGATAGGATGCACAGCGGATCTGTTCTTGCATGAGACGATAGGTCTGACCTTTCTGTTCCTTATACAATTCCAACAAGTGAATCGCATCAACAACCGTAATGACGCTTTTTAGATCTATTTTAATATAGAGCGCTGCTTCTGTCACCCCATCTAGAATTTCCATTGGATTCGCTACTCCCGTGGCTTCCACTATGATGACATCCGGTGACTCCCTATTGATCAGATTGGCTATTTCTAGACTTAAATCTCCTCTTATAGAACAACAGATACATCCGCTAAGCATTTCTGTCATCGGCACTGTTTCCTCTATTAGAACGCCTTCTAAATTCACGTCACCCATCTCATTCATAATCACAGCTGGGCGCAATCCTTGTTCCTGCCAATGAGAAACCATCTTCTGGAGTAATGTAGTTTTGCCACTTCCCAAAAATCCTGACAAAATATATATCGGTGTAGCCTGTTTCTGTTCGAGATTATTCATAATTTCTCCTCCATATAAAGCCTTCTGTGTTTAGCCGATTTTACTATAGGTGACCCTTTTGAGCAAGCAATCACCGTGATCATACGTTACATTTTCTTGCACTAAGATGAATGATGACTTATGCTAAAGTACACGTTACCATCATCTGAAGATCTAAGGAGTATGATGAACAATGAATTCAGTAGAACAACATCGTAGTGAAGCACCACGTTCTGTATCTTGTATGATTGTTACAGTGTCAGACACCCGCAATGAGGAAACAGACGTAAGTGGCCAACTGATGAAAACCTTACTAGAAGCTGCTGGTTACACCATTGTTAATTACGTTATCGTTAAAGACGATTATGAGGGGATCAGAGAGCTTATTTTTGAAGCTTCCAATGACAGCCGTATTGAAGCGGTATTGCTAACAGGTGGAACAGGTATCTCTCCGAGGGACACTACTTATGAGGCCGTGGCTTCTTTATTAGATCGGACACTTCCAGGCTTTGGAGAAATCTTTCGATTCTTAAGTTTCACAGAGGACATCGGTTCTGCAGCCATTCTAAGTCGTGCAATTGCAGGCACCGTAGGAAATACAGCCGTATTCTCCATGCCCGGATCGAAGGGTGCTGTCAAATTAGCACTGGAGCGAATTATCGTCCCAGAGCTGAAACATGTTATACGAGAAATACACAAAGCCGAAACCCATGTAGAGTGAAAACTAAAAGTGCGCCCTCATATTACAGAATTTTTAACTATTCTTAGAACATGAGGGCACTAACTCCAGCTCAATCCAACTCATTAGGTTTCGGCTTCATATACCATTAATGATCTTGTCTACTTGTCTACAAATCAAATTACTCAACCTTGTTCACCCTGTTAAGTAACGTGCTAAATATATGGCTCACTTCTTCATCATATCTTCCCTTGTCCTTACCCGCAGAGGTGTAGACTAAGGCTGTGCCTTCTAAACTGTAAATTTCAGTGCGCGTAGTTGGTGTCGCTACTACACTATTGTTTCCGTATAAATGTTCCATTCTCATCATCCGTTCTTGTTCATTCTTAAATACATACATGGAAATATAATTCTCGGGGTTGCCATTTATTAAATAGACATACTGAATATTTCCGTTCGGATCTACCGTGTACGCCTCGTGGGTTAATAGAATATGCTGTTCTTCAAAAGACCTCTTCATCTCGTTCAGAAAGGGTCCATTCAGTCCCTTCCCTTGCGATTTAGCGCGTATATTCCCCTCTTTATTAGATTCCATATTATATATTTTGACTTCTTTTTTGATGACTTCTTTACTGCATCCTACGGTACTAATGATCAACAAACAGACGATCATGCTCCCCTGCCAGTGTCTCATACACTCATCCCTTTCCTAATTTCCTTAGGAATATATTAGATTTAGAGTGCCATGAAATCAGATCAGCTATTCATGCTATTTGTTCATCAATAGGTAGTGTAGAGCAAAAGCCCACTTCGCAAGACTGCGAATGTGGGCTTTTGCTTTATATATATGATGAATTGATGTTCTAACCTACATGTGTTGTGCCTGGACTTTGATTGATACTCGGCTTGCTCTTCGGCTTCGGAAGATTTCCAAATATCATCCATGAGAACGGAATAAATCGCGCAGTTAAGGAGACCACAATCCACGACCCTACGAGGGCAGTGACAATTCCGCCAAGATACCATAGATGGATGATCCAAGCTGTACCGGTTACTGGCGGGAATTTACGATATATTAACAGAAAGAGCGGATGTATGAGATAGATCCCGAAAGATAGCGCTCCGAGTCTTTCCATCGGTTTAACCAATAACGATGAACCTTTATAATATATAATGTGTGCTACTTGAAGCGACACTAGAGCGAACGTATACGTGTGAACATTCCACAATAGCTCATATAATGTAGAGTTATATTGAACGCCATTCAAGCGAAACTGATACCAAATGTACACGTGTGAGATACCTGCTACGAGCCAAATAAGCCATAGAGCAGCCCACAGCGCAATACGTGCAGGATTAGCGTTCTCTCGGTTCATCATAATCCAAGCTTTTAATTTCGGATAATAAATTCCTATGAATGCTCCGAGAAAGAAGTAGGAAGCATAAGATAATGACCAACTTCCTTTATTCGGTACAGGCGTTGTCAGAACATATTTATTAATGAGAACGAACGCCCACTGTATGCTGAGTCCGATCGGGATAGCCCATTTAGATAGCGCTGGTTTGCTCTTGAACAGCCAGAGCACAAGTGGAAAGAGAACATAAAACTGTATACTAATAAATACAAAATATAAATGCGTATATGCTTTCCCCGTAATAAGCTTCATTCCAAAACTAGTAATTGTCTCTATAAATGAACGATCAGGATAGTAGAAGTATTGCAATATAGCAAAATATAAAACTGAGAACAAAAAATAAGGAATAATAATATACAACAATCTCTTCTTAAAAAAGCCCGTAACGAGACTTTTCGTCAGTGGACGAGAATAATAGTTGTAGAACAGCACAAAGCTACTTAAAAATATAAATGTTGGTGTACCTAGTTTCATAAAGATATTGAAAAAATTATAGATGAAAAAATACCCTGAACCCGTCATCTCAGATACCGCATTAGACGTAGAATGAACGCATAACACACCCATAATCGCCATAGCCCTTACTAGTTGCAACTCCGGTATTTTTTCTTTTTGCTGTTTGTTCACAAGTTGATTTTGTTTATTCACAACATAGTGCCCCTTCCTAAGTTAACATTCCGCTGAAAAAAGAATGTAGTTCTATACTACCACATCCTGCTGAAGATTCTCTGAAAAAGTAATAATGCTAATTATAAATGATAGAGACACCTTACGATATGTAATTTGATGGTAAAGTTAGATGGACCGCGCAACACAAAAGGCAGGATAGATGATCACCCTGCCTTTTGCATATTATTTTTCTAAGTGATTATATAACAGCAAGCTATTAACCCTGCTTCCCTTCGATAGCGCAGAGCAATACGCTCGCAGCAAGCCCTAAGCGGCGATCAAGTGTCTGACCATGGTCCAATGAGAAATCGACATTAATTTTTGTGACAAACGGGTTGAAATTCTGCTTAAAAGTACCAATCGTGTTCCCGTTAGTCTGAACGTTGAACTTTTGAGGGATCAGGTTGGATAAGAAACGCCGTAATAAGGCAAGGAGTGGGTTATCTTCCTTAATCCGTCCAATTTCGGTTTCACTTGCGTTCAGAATGAGCCATTCGTCCTTCAGCATTGATTTAAGTCCCTTTCTGCGCAGACAACCGATATGTTCTCCTGTTCTCGTATCCTTAACGTCATATGTTGCGGAGAAATCAATGATACTGCGAGCCGAGATCGTAAGTAATTCCTCGGTCATACTCTCATCACTAAACAGCCGAATGTCCTCTTTTAATTTGAAAGCTTTCATTTGGGAGTACATCACGAGTTCCTGATTGGCATTATAAATATGAAACTTTGCACCGGCGATGGAAAGGACCTTTTTTCGAACCAAGTATTGAGTATAGCCAAATTGATCTTGCACTTTGTTAGTGACCTCCTGTTGGATAATATTAACTTCATATTAAGCCAAGTGGGACAATCTGTATACTATTTTATCAAGATTAGATATTATTCGTGTTCGCCATCGGCGATAGATTTACAAAATAACAGAAAAAAAAGGCTATCCAACCCTGAAAAAGGATCGATAGCCTTATACACTTACTAAAAGTTCTGATGAAGCATAAGCGCTTGTCTACAATTTACCTTAAGAAAACTACTTCGATGTTGAGCCCTAATTACAACTACTTTTTATAAATGTAAGATTTCTAATAAGAGCTGAATCGCCTTGAACAGCTTGCTCCGTATATTTCACTTTAAGGTGATCTCCCTCTTGTAATTGTTCTATCTCAAGCTTTAATTTTTCATCAAATTGAATGGCTATAGCTTCTCCACTGAGCGTAATCTCCATAGTGTGGCTATCCGCAAGTCCCTCAAACACGGCGTGTTTCACTTTCAGTGTGGTTACATCATCATTATGGCTATCTATGTGAGAAGCACTTGATTTCGTTAATTCTGTCTTGGACGAATTTATTACGTTTGATGTATCCGGAGAATCAGCATAAGCATAACCCGAAATACTACATATTATAATCACAGAAGTGAATAATGAAATTACAGCTTGGTATCGTTTTTTTAACTTGATCTTGTGTAGCATGTGATCACCCCATATTATTGATATCCCCATTATAATCAGGGATTTTAACTGTTCTTACTATCTATTACCCCATATATCCTATTTTGAATTTCGCTTATATTATTCTATTAGAGGCTCAAACCCAAATCAGCAGTTGACAATAAAATGTAGTGGAAACAGCGTTCCGTTTGGGAGGATGTTACCCTCACTGTTAAAGGAAGATTTCTTGAATTGGATTGAATTAGGTAGAAATCCTCCTTTAACAGTGAACGCTCCGCTTGTCCACATTCCTCCAAAACTCCTCTGAGGTCTTCTCTCTGTCAACCACTACTTTTTAGATTGTGACCTATCAGATACTAGAGTGAAGGACTGAATATTATTTCAGCCCCTCCTCATCAAACCGTACGTGAAGTTTTCCTTCATACGGCTTTCCGATGTTCTTCTTTCATGC
>NZ_JBNPWS010000046.1:0-29683 GCF_050433705.1 Paenibacillus sp. DS2015
TTCCAGAACGTGTTGGGCAGTATGTGAAATGATTTTTATCTCCCCTCGGGGAGAAGCCATATTAAAAGAGTTTACACAAAACTATTGACAGACCCTATGAAACATTAAATTGCTGGTAATCATATATGGGTTTGCGAGATTAGTGGCGAACAATCTGAAGAATTGCTGTTTGAGGTCTTATTTAAACCAATCGAATTGGACAAATCGGAAAGACAACAACTAAAGATACCTGGAGATGGCAAGGGAATCTGGAATGAAATAATCGAGTTTCTTAAGCATAATGAGATCAAATCTATTGAGTTATTTTCTAGGGATTCGGCAGTACATTTTTGGACAAAGCTTGGATTTGTGGAGATCTCTGAATGGATAGATCATGAATTGTTCAAAGAAAAGAACATAAGGTTAAAGAAGATGAGATACGTTGTTTAATAACTAATGGTTTGGAAGAGGGGGGAATCATGTTGATTGAATTGAAACCAATGAGAAAATCGGATTTTTCAGTCGTTGTAAATTGGGTTAATTCATATGATCAAGATTTCTTGTATCAATGGGCAGGAAATACATATACCTATCCATTAACGGAAGACCAGATGGAGAATCATTATAGTAGGGGCATTAATTCGATAGATTCGAGCGTTTATATCTACAAGATTATTCAGACTGAGACGCAAGAGGTTATGGGAACAGTTCAATTAGGCAGGTTTGATATAATAAATAAAGAAGCAGTTGTGGGTAGATTTTTAATAAAAGCGGATCAGGATCGCGGTAAAGGGATTGGAACTAAAGCACTCGAGGAATTAGTTCGCATAGGCTTTGAGGAGTTCTCTTTACATAGAATGAAGTTATATGTCTTTCACATCAACACTCAGGCAATTCGTTGCTACGAGAAGGTAGGCTTTGTAAGCGAAAATATAACAAAGAATATCTATCAGTCAATAAGTGGTGATTATTGGGATGGAATTGAAATGTTTATAGATAAGGAAACATGGCAGCAAGATAAGCCAGTCGAATTTAAGGTGGAATAGAGAATAAGGAGTGAGTAACCTGTGGAACAACTTTTTCAATATAATTGGGAAGTCAGAGATGAATGGTTTGAAATTTGTAGCGAATTACCTCATGATGAATTGGTACAAGAGAGAGTTGGAGGAGTAGGCTCCATTTTGAAAACGCTCTTTCATATTATTGACGTTGAATATAGCTGGATAAAGGCTATTCAGAATGAGACGATAACAGATCCTGATTATAGTGATTATTTGAGCTTGGAGTTGGTTAGAGCATTATCTGTACAATACCAAAAGGAAATAATAGAATTCATTAGGCAGTGGTCAAGTGAAGATGATGAGAAAGAAGTATCTACTTCATGGGATCATGAGCTTTATACGGGTGGGGAAATCTTGAGGCATGTACTTGTGCATGAAATACATCATATTGGACAATTATCGGTTTGGTCGAGGGCGTTAGGGGTAAAGCCAGCATCAGCGAATTTTATAAATAGAAACATCAGAAAAACGGAATAAGGGAATGAAGAAAACTGCGGATAAGTCCAACAGAATATAGGTTCAGGAGGTTATATGAATATACTCGTTGCTCAACTAGAACCCTATGACAAAAGGACGGTGTATTAATGCTTCTAATTAGTTTGATCATAATTGGATTTTTATTTTCACTTATAGCTGTTTTTAGAAATAGGAATGAACGATATCTGGGAAATATTGCTCAATCCATAACTATCTTTTCAATTCTATTCTGCTTACTGAAAATCAATCAATCAACTGCTGATCTTACCTCGGTCAATACCATGGTTATCATTTCAACAATATCATATGTGATTTATCAATTTTCACAGACAGATATTAGATGGAAGTAGCATAATTAATATTAAAGGGGCGTTGATTCGCTTCTTAGATATGAAAAGAGCAACTAACGATCCCTAAAGGATTAATTAGTCGCCCTGTTTATTACTAAACTAAACGGTAATCGTCTATTTTCGCTCCGTCTTCCCAGACTTCTACAAACAGAGCAGCACAATTCTCGAAATCCTCGGTTTTCAGCGAAAGAGCTTTTTCTTCGTCTTCGCCTACATACACATTCTCCATCTCTTCCTCGTTAAAAGAGAGAATGACATACAATTTCATCTTAGATGTCCTCCAATAATTTGATATGTAGCATTATAACATATCTGAGCCATTTTTTATTTTCAGAGACGAATACCTTTGATCTAACATGTAAGAAAGGATGTGATTGGCATGAGGAAGGTTATTATTATTTTATTCAGTTTGTTAGTTCTAAGCGCATGTTCAAATCAGCAAAATAAGGTTTCTGTGGTTGAAGCTATGGAGTCCGAGGGGTTGAATATCACCGAAAGTAATGTGCCCTCACCTATGGGAATTGAACTTGATGGCATCAAGCCTATTACTTATAAACTCGATAACGATGAGATGGTATTAGTGTATGATTTTGCTACAGCTGATGAAAGGGAACTGAGTCACAAGCTTTTTCAGGAACATCAACTGTTTCTCAGTTCCTATGGCCCCATAGTATATCAGACAAGCCAATCTTTAATTCTTTATTACAGCAACGTTAATTCGACAACTTCAACCTTCAAGCTCAGTGAAACCAATGCTGGTGAAAAAATACAAAAAGCGATAGAACGTATGGAGTAGTGTAATATATGTAATATCACATCCATGCATCGATATATCAAGGGGGATCATTATTATGCAAACACTATTACTACTTGGAAGCATCAACATGATTATTTCGGTCATTCTAGGTGCATTTGGAGCACATGCGTTAAAGAAACGATTATCCGTGGAAATGTCCGCAGTCTATCAGACGGCTGTTCAGTATCAAATGACACACGCGTTGGGCTTGATTCTAGTTGGACTCATTGCGAACACTACAGCTGTGCAGGGCTCTCTTGTACTAACAGCGGGTTGGTTTCTACTGGCTGGAATCATTCTTTTTAGTGGTAGTCTATATGTGCTAAGTCTAACAGGTGTGAAAAAACTTGGAGCCATTACTCCAATCGGTGGACTTGCTTTTATTATAGGCTGGATTCTGGTTAGTGTTGCTGTCATTCAAGGTTGAGTCACTAAATAAATAATAGGAATGATATAGATGAGAGCTCGATCTATTTATATGGTTGCCGTTGTCCTTACGATAATATTGGGCATTAGTTCAAGAGTATTTGCGGACAACTTACCAGGTTTTGTTGCCAGACATTTTGGAGATGCACTATGGGCATGCATGATTTATTTGGGCGTTCGCGTATTATGGGTACATAAGAAGTTAACATTTGCTATACTAGTCAGCTTAATGTTCTGTTATGGCATCGAGTTCAGTCAGCTGTATCAGGCAGAGTGGATAAATGGTATTAGAAGTACTTTATTAGGTTCCTTAATTCTGGGAAGAGGGTTCCTGTTCGTAGATTTATGGAGATACACGGTCGGTATTATGGTGTGTTATTTAATAGATCGAAGTGTACTAGGGTGCTTAATGATGAATAGGAAGGAGAAGTGAATATGTATAAAGCAATTATTTTTGATTTGGATAACACGCTTATCAACTATAATTTATGTGAACTCGAGTCTATGAGGCATACTTGTAAGGAGCATAATCTATTTGTGGACGATATAACGCAATGGGAGATTTTCAGAAAAAGTTATGAGGAACATAACTTTCGTCATTGGATGGATTTTGTGAATGGCGGAGATATAAAAACGATCCATGAGGTGTTGAATTTCTCATTTAGAGACTCATTAAGTGGGGCAGAACAGATACATAACCAGTTATCGGAGACGTATTGGCGTTATTTTTGTAACAGTTGTTATTTTGAAGATGGCGCAGAGCAATTATTAACTAATATTAAGGATAAATACCCTCTAGGAATCATTACAAATGGCATAAGTGAGGCTCAAAGAAAGAGGCTTATCGCAGGAAATATTCATAACTCATTTCAATCTCTTGTCATATCTGATGAAGTAGGAATAAGGAAACCACAGGTTGAGATATTTGAAATCGCTTTAAACGAATTACAGGTAAGACCTAATGAGGTCTTATTCGTAGGAGATTCTTTACAAGATGATTATCAGGGCTCAATGAATGCAGAGATTGATTTTTGTTATTATAATCCTCAGAACATCGAGGTACCTGCACAGATCCAACCCAAATATATGATTCAACATTTACTAGAGCTTATCGATGAGAACGTGATCTAAAGGTATATATAGTGGGTCTAACTATGATTGGTGAATATTTACTGCGGAGGAATCTATGAATATTTGTTTTACCAAGGTTACCATAGAAGATAAGCCAATCCTCGAAGGATTAGCCTCGCTTTATTGTCATGATCTCGATGAATATTTATGTCATGAGGAACAAGCAGATATGAATGCCAAGGGTCTGTTGGAGTATGGAGGGTTGGAGCTCTATTTCACCGAAGAGGAATTCAGTCCTTATTTTATTAAATATAGAGGGATCATTATCGGATTCTGTTTATTGCAAACTGGCGTCTACGCGTACCCTGGCGAAGATTATATCGTAGGTGCATATTTCATATTAAAGAAGTATCGAAGACAAGGAATGGGAAGAGAAGCCAGCGGACAATTATTCGAGAGCTATCCAGGGAAATATCGTATTTCACAGTTCATGAGGAATCAGCCCGCTATTCGTTTTTGGAAGCATGTGTATGCTTATTATGATATTAAGTTTATAGAACTGGAGCAAGAAATAGGGAATCAATCATGTAGCGTTCAAATATTCTCGACTGATTCATTACATAGTAGAGTTAGCAAACATGAAATGAATAGCTAAATAACCAAAGAGGGTACTCCATCGAAAACTTGGAGTGCCCTCTTTGGTTCCAATAAACCAGAGTCTATCGTGAAGAGAAAAATCTCAATAGAAGAATTTATGCTTGAAAGTAAGTTATGTATGAAATTTACATATAAACATCTTGTAAGCGTTTTCTATATAATGTATTATTTAGATGGTGGTCACAATTCAGACACATTTACACTCGGATCACTACTCTTAGATAAAAGTAGTCATTGGGCTTCAATCCGATTGAGCCAAGATACACGTTGAATTTAATAGAAAGGGGGACTAGGGTACAGAGTTCAGGGAAATAACAACCAGAAAAAGCAAACGTTTGCACACAGTTTTTGTTAAAGCCTTTTATTTAAAATATGCGAAAGGAGAATCAATATTTGAATTCGTTAGGTTCGAGAAATTAAGGAGGAGAACAAGTTGAAGAAATGGTTTAGTCTAGTATTATGTATAGCATTCATTGGTTCAATATTCGGCGGGGCGATCGTATCCCCCCCACAGTCTGATGCAGCTTCTGTAACGGCAGCATCAGGGACAGCAACAATCTATTATTACACGCCATACAAGAACTGGAGTACAGTCAATATTCATCACAATGGAAGCGGTATCTGGACGGCTGTGCCAGGGGAACAGATGGATAATGCCTGCACGAACTGGAGCAGCAAAACAATAGACCTAGGTAGTGCTACAAATGTTCAGACCGTATTTAACAACGGATCCGGCGCCTGGGATAACAATGGAGGTAATAATTATACAGTAAGTACAGGTACTCATCAGGTCAAAAATGGACAGTTGATAACGGGAGCGGGCAATCCCTGTACAGTTGATGAGACACAACCTACAGGAAACACAGCTACGGTATACTACAAGCCGAATACGAGCTGGACTACGGTTAATATTCACTACTCACCGACGGGTGGTACGTGGACAACTGCACCTGGAATAGCCATGGAACAGGCTTGTTCAGGTTGGACAAAGAAAGAGATTGCACTAGGGGCGGCAACCGGAATAAACGCCACCTTTAACAATGGAACAAGCTGGGATAATAACAACAACAAGAACTATACATTAGGTACTGGTAATAACAAGATCGAGAACGGCGTAGTATCTGTGGGTAACCCATGTGCTACAGATAATAACGAACCCACTCCACCAAGTGTTCCAACGGGTCTAATTAAAAGCGCTGTGACGAGTACGTCGGCGACTATTTCATGGACAGCCTCGACTGATAATGTGGGTGTCGTAGGATATGATGTCTATCGCAACGGAGTCATAATTAAAACTAATAATACGACAACATCTTTTACCGACACGGGTCTGACAGCATCCACAACATATAGCTATACCGTGTTAGCCAAAGATAACTCAGGTAATAAATCGGCACAATCAACGGCATTGCAGGTTACGACTTCTACGGGGAATGTTGAAGGAGGAAACACAGCTACCGTATACTACAAGCCGAATACGAGCTGGACTAAGGTTAATATTCACTACTCACCGACGGGTGGTACGTGGACAACTGCACCTGGAATAGCCATGGAACAGGCTTGTTCAGGTTGGACAAAGAAAGAGATTACACTAGGGGCGGCAACCGGAATAACCGCCACTTTTAACAATGGAACAAGCTGGGATAATAACAACAACAAGAACTATGCATTAGGTATCGGTAATAGCAAGGTTGAGAACGGCGTAGTATCTGTAGGTAACCCTTGTACTGCAGAAACTAACGATACTACTGCACCAAGTGTTCCAACGGCTCTAAGTAAAAGCGCTGTGACGAGTACGTCGGCGACTATTTCATGGACAGCCTCGACCGATAATGTGGGTGGCAGCGGTATGGCTGGATATGATGTCTATCGCAACGGAGTCATAATTAAAGCCAATAATACAGCAACATCCTATATCGACACGGGTCTGACAGCATCCACAACATATAGCTATACCGTGCTTGCCAAAGATGCAGCAGGCAATAAATCGGCACAATCATCAGCGCTACAAGTCACGACTACCACGATTGTGGGTAATCAAGCGCAAATCTACTATTACAATAAGACGCGCGCATGGAGTTCGGTCAACATCCACTATGTCCCCACTGGGGGTAGTTGGACGACACCTCCTGGTGTAGCTATGAATGAAATCGCTTGCACAGACTGGGTGAGTAAGACGATCGAACTTGGCTCCGCCAGTGGAATGAAAGCTGACTTTAACAACGGCACAGGATCATGGGATAACAACAACGGAGCTGACTATAATCTTAGTACCGGTCTGATTACTGTGAAGGATGGCGTGGTCACGCCCAATGCCGTGAATCCATGTACGCCACTACTTCCAGATGTGACGCCACCATCGGTGCCTCTTAATCTAGTGGCCACTGCGAATAAGGTGAACATCACAATTACATGGACAGCATCGATAGATAATGAAGGTGGCCGAGGTCTTGCTGGCTACGAAATCACACGTACAGGTGGTACACAAGGTACTAAAGTAATCACGTCAACAGTAAATAGTTACCTCGATTCAAATCTGGATGCACAGACTTCCTATACGTATACGATCAAAGCATACGATAAAGCGATCCCGACCAATAAATCAGCTAACAGTGTTGCTGTTTCTGCTACAACGGGCGATGCAGCGCAGCCTATTCCTGGCGGCACCCCGATCGGTACCGATATGCGCGAGGATTCCATTTACTTCGTCATGACGGCCCGATTCTTTGACGGGGATTCCTCTAATAACCGTGGAGGCCAAAATCATGTGTCTTCGGGGAATGCAGCTAATAATGACCCAATGTTCCGAGGCGACTTTAAAGGTCTGATGGATAAGCTTGAATATATCAAAGCCTTGGGTTTCTCTGCTGTCTGGATTACACCGGTCGTTCTGAATCGTTCTGATTACGATTTCCATGGCTATCATGGCTATGACTTCTACCGTGTTGATCCACGGCTAGAATCTCAGGGAGCATCCTATCAAGACTTGATCAATGCTGCGCATAATAAAGGCATCAAGATTATCCAAGACGTGGTGTACAACCATTCGAGCCGCCTAGGTGCGAAAGGTCTATTCACACCTAAAGTCTACGGTGTGCGTGACACACAGTGGAGCTGGTACTATGACGAGTTGGTCCCAGGATTAGAGTACGATGGGCTCAACTCTACCTCATTGTCTGGCAAAGCTTATAATGGTGATGTGTGGTCTACGGAAGAACCGGCAGGAAATACTTGTAGGAATTGGGGCACAGCGACGCAGTTCTTCAGTAAGGAAGGTTACCGTATTTACAACTGTCAGTGGCCGAATCCAACGTCAGGTATGTTCCCTTCGCAGTATTACCACCAATGTTGGATCGGGAACTGGGAAGGTGAGGATTCTCGTAGTTGTTGGTTACATGAAGATTTAGCTGACTTCAACACCGAAAGTAAACCGGTTCAGGATTACTTGATCGACGCCTATAACAAGTTCATTGATATGGGGGTAGATGGCTTCCGGATAGATACCGCAGTGCATGTCCCTCGTGTAACCTGGAACCGCCACTTCCTGCCGGCAGCACAGGAGCATGCAGTAAGTAAGTTCGGTGATTTGGGGAAAAATTTCTTTATGTTTGGTGAAGTAGGGTCCTTCGTAAACGATAAATGGAATCGAGGCTCGGTTAACCATTCAGCGCAGTTCTTTACCTGGAAAGAACGTAAGGAATACAGTGCTGATGATACAGCGGCGGCTCTAGAACAGTACAACTATGAGAATAACATGGGTACCGCTAATCAACCAACTTCTACGAATGCGTTCTTGCAAGGAAACAACTATCATTCACCTGATCATAGTAAGCAATCAGGCATGAACGTGATCGATATGCGAATGCATATGAATTTCGGTGATGCTAATAACGCATTCTGGAATGGTAAAGATTCGGATGACAGCTATAATGATGCGACCTACAACGTCGTTTATGTGGATGGCCATGACTTTGGTCCAAATAAATCGAGCACGGCCTATTCTGGCGGTACTGATGCATGGGCAGAAAACATGAGCTTGATGTGGACCTTCCGTGGTATCCCGACACTGTATATGGGTTCGGAGGTCGAGTTCCAAGCGGGTAAACAGATCGATTGCGGTCCAACCTGCCCGTTGAGCACGACCCGTCGAGCTTACTTCGGTGATAATATCACAGGCAGTGTGGTTGCTAGTGATTTCGGTAAGGTAACTTCCGCATCAGGTGCGGTAGCAGACACACTGAATAAACCACTCGTTAAGCATTTGCAACGTTTGAATCAGATACGTCGTCAAATTCCAGCACTACAGAAAGGACAGTACTCAACTGAGGGGATTACAGGGAACATGGCGTACAAGCGTCGTTACACAGATACAACGAAAGGCGTGGATAGTTTTGCGCTCATTACCGTCAGCGGATCGGCTACTTTTAACAGCATTCCGAACGGAACGTATAAAGATGTCATTACGGGTGACGTGAAAATCGTAAACAATGGTACCCTGACCGCAAGTATGTCAGGCAAAGGGAACTTACGTGTGTATGTCCTTGATCTTCCAGGCAATCCTGCCCCAGGAAAGATCGGTACTGATGGCCCTTACTTGAAGTAAAGATACTAGTTAAACCCGCCTGAATCATTGGCGGTAGGGCTGTCGAGAATCCCTCGACAGCTTTTTTTATGCTTTTGTATGTAACGACATACGCTAAGAGTTTGTTTAATTACCTAAGAAGTACTCCTTAACGTAATGATTTTTACCTTCAATCAGGTTGTTTAAATAATGGTCAATCAAAAATTTATATAAATCATACGCTGAAAGATATCCGAAGTAAACACTGACTTGGAGGGGGATTGAGCTGATTTCGACTGAAAATGAATGTGGAAGCGAATACATAGTGAATTAACATTGATTATCTACACCAATGCTACATTATGCTAGTGTTTTCAATGAATGTTTAATATCAAGAGAAATATAGAGTTGGATGTAGTATATCGAAGATAAACGATGATAAAGTTTCACATAAAGTCCTACATTGTCAAATTTGGATCTCTATCTATCTTTACAGAAATATGCGCCAAGGGTATGATTCAACTCATGAATACAAGAAAGAAAAAATTTCCATTAGTAATCGCTGAATTTCCTTGTGATGTAAGGGAAATGGGGGAACCAATATATTGATGATGCAGAGGCGGTGTGAGAGCCGTCTTATGTATCATCTGGGGTGAATCCTATTACGAATATCATGAAATTCGTAATAGGTAGGGCGACTCTCACCGCCCGAATCCGACAGCTAACCTCGTAAGCGTTGGAATGCAGCTTCTCTTCCTTTCTATACTAAGGAATGGAGCTGTTCTTTAAGAGAGAGGATGATGGAGCGTGTGATCGAATGACGACCACAGGGCCTAGACCTCTGTGGTTTTTTACTGTGTTTTTTATCGCTGAGTCCTTGAATGGAAAAGGAACGGGGGAACCAACGGAAGTGATGATCCTGTAATACTTGATCATCACTTCAAGGGGTGAATCTCGGGGCAAGCAAGCTGCTCACCGAGTAGGGCGACTCTCAAGCCCGAATCCGACAGCTAACCTCGTAAGCGTATTGAGAGAGGCAACGAATGTCGTGAACAAGATAGGGTCTATTAGACCCTGTCTTAGGAAGTCACGGGATGAGTTCTTCTCAGCCCCATGGCTTCTTTTTGTTGTCTTCTCTTTCTAATCAATAGGAGGAGAACCAGATGAAAGTACAACAAGATGTGATGATTGTATCTGCTCCAAATGTAATAGGAGAAGCTTTTATCCGTCAATTAATAAGATACAAGATCCCGTTTGCTGCGATAACGAACAATAAAATAGAACGTGAACGGTTGAAGAAAATGGGAGTAGAGAAAACCCTCATGGTGGGTACTACGGATGAACGTACTTGGGTCATACCTGCTTTCCCGGTGGGTAAAATCATTCTATTTGAAAGCAGTTTGAATCTGAGCTGCCGGTATTTACGAATATGTCGCACATGGACCTCAGAGCCCATTTATATTATTACTCATTCAAGCAATCCAAGATCGATCTACAAAGGACTCGGAGCAAGTTATGTGATTCATACGCGAAGTCAAGACGCATCGTTTCTAGTCTCTATGTTAGTAGATAAATAACAATTTGAAGTATGGAGGTAATCAGATGCTGGATCTGTACATGCTGTTGATTTTGGCAGGGGCCTATACTTTGTTTACAGGATTCTTATCTTGGTGCGGAAGAATGTTCCGAGAATCGGAGGGCGATAGAAGATGATCGTTGTTGCTGTATTTACCCTGTTTATATTTCTTTATTTGATCTATGCGTTAATAAACCCAGAAAAATTCTAAGAATCAAACGAAGGAGGAAGTAATCGAACATGGGCATTTTACAAATTTGTATCGTTATTCTGGTCTTGGTGTTACTCGTCAAGCCGTTAGGTACTTACCTTTACAATGTATTTCAGAAGGAAAACAATAAAACAGATAAATGGTTCTCTTTTGTAGAGAAACCAATATTTAGACTGATTGGTTTAAAGGAACGGAAAGGAATGACTTGGAAAAAGTATGCATTTAGCTTTGTTTTAACTAATATCGTGCTCGTTACTGTCAGTTATCTCATTCTTCGATTGCAGAAATTTCTACCGTTTAATCCGAATAATATGGACAACATGGAACCGACCTTGACCTTCAACACGGTCATCAGCTTCATGACGAATACGAACTTGCAGCATTACAGCGGAGAATCAGCTCTGTCTTATTTCTCACAGATGGCTGTAATTATGATGATGATGTTCACATCTGCAGCGACGGGATTATGCGTGGCGATTGCGTTTATACGAGCTATCACCAGCAAGGGAGAAACCATCGGTAACTTTTTTGAGGATTTCGTGAAGGCACATATCCGTGTGTTCTTGCCATTGGCTTTTGTGGTCACTTTGCTGCTTGTGGCGCTTCAGGTTCCACAAACCTTGCAACCCACATTATCCGTGTCAGGGCTTGATGGGCAAGTACAGCAAATTGCCATCGGACCCGTTGCTTCATTAGAGTCTATTAAACACTTAGGGACAAATGGTGGTGGATTCTTTGGAGTCAACTCAAGCCATCCATTTGAAAACCCTAATCCACTCACGAATGTGATTGAGATATTATCGATGTGGTCATTGGCTGCTGCCTTACCTTATACGTTCGGTTTGTTTGCCAAAAATAAAAAACAAGGTTGGGTCATTTTTTCGGCGATGATGATATTGTTTGTACTCTTCTTATCTTTGGCTTATGTGTCGGAGTCAAAAGGTAACCCAGTATTAAACCAATTGGGAATTGATTCTTCACAAGGGAGTATGGAAGGCAAAGAGGTACGTTTTGGTGTTGCGCAATCTACACTCTTTACCACGGTAACTACGGCAGCTACCACAGGTTCAGTGAACAATATGCATGATACATTAACGCCGCTTGGTGGAGTCACACCGCTTGCATTAATGATGTTAAACTGCGTGTTCGGTGGAAAAGGCGTGGGTGTTATGAACATGCTGATGTATGCCATCTTGGCTGTTTTCCTTGCCGGACTGATGGTCGGACGTACTCCTGAGTTCCTAGGACGTAAAATTGAGGCTAGAGAGATGAAGTTTATAGCTATTGCCATTTTGGCTCATCCGTTGATTATCTTGGCTCCAACAGCTATTGCGCTGATGACGGAGGTAGGTAAAGTAGCGATAAGCAACCCATCGTTCCACGGTATTTCGCAGGTGTTGTATGAATTCACATCTTCTGCGGCGAACAATGGTTCTGGCTTTGAGGGGCTCGGAGATAACACGCCATTCTGGAATATTTCTACGGGTATAGTCATGTTATTCGGTCGATATATTTCGATGATCGCACTCCTTGCTGTTGCAGGTTCTATGCTACGTAAGAAATGGGTTCCAGAAACGATAGGCACACTACGTACAGATAATGGCCTATTCATTGGTATTCTCGTAGGTACCGTATTGATCATTGGTGCGTTGACATTCCTGCCGGCGATTGTGCTTGGCCCTATCGCTGAGCATTTAACGATCCGTTAAAGAAAAGGTGGAACATATAAATGAATACGAATCGAAAAAAATTGTTAACTGGTGATATTGTCACAAAGGCTCTAAAAGATAGCTTTATAAAGATGAACCCAGTCACAATGATGAAGAATCCCGTGATGTTTGTAGTAGAAATCGGGACATTTATTGTACTCCTCATGACGCTCTTCCCAAGTTACTTCGGTACGGAAGAGAGTATTGGTTTTAATGTAACGGTATTCCTAGTTTTATTATTTACGGTACTATTCGCTAACTTCGCTGAAGCTTTAGCAGAAGGTCGTGGTAAGGCACAGGCCGATTCATTGAAACAATCGAAGAAAGAGATTACAGCTAATAAGATCGTGAATGGTGTTCTGAAACGAGTACCTTCAACCGACCTCCGCAAAGGAGATATCGTCGTTGTGTCGCAAGGAGAGATGATTCCAGGTGACGGTGAGGTGATTGAAGGTCTGGCATCTGTCGATGAATCGGCCATTACGGGCGAATCGGCAGCAGTTATTAAAGAAGCGGGTGGTGACTTTAGTTCGGTAACAGGGGGGACCCGGGTTGTCAGTGATAAGATCACAATCAGAATAACTAGTGACCCTGGAGAGTCCTTTATCGATCGTATGATCGCTCTGGTTGAAGGTGCATCAAGACAAAAGACGCCTAATGAAATTGCATTGAACACATTGCTAACCACGTTGACGATCATTTTCTTAATTGTCGTCGTTACCCTTGCACCCATAGCGCGGTATTTGGAAATTGAGTTGTCGGTTCCGATTCTTATCTCTTTACTCGTATGTTTGATCCCAACAACGATTGGTGGGTTATTGTCAGCCATTGGGATTGCGGGTATGGACCGCGTTACCCAATTCAACGTGCTGGCAATGTCCGGTAAAGCCGTTGAAGCTGCTGGTGATATCAATACGATGATTCTCGATAAGACGGGAACGATCACTTTCGGTAATCGGATGGCTAGTGAGTTTATTCCAGTGGGCTCGGCAAACCTAGCTTCTGTTGCGGAATGGGCAGCGATTAGCTCCGTAAAAGACGAAACGCCAGAAGGCCGCTCTGTGTTGGATCTTCTAAAAAAGAAAGAGCAGCCTTTTAACGAATCAATCGCTGTAGATGGCGAGTTTATCGAATTTAAAGCCGAAACGCGAATGAGTGGAATGGATCTAAAAGACGGACGTAAAGTGCGTAAAGGCGCTGTCGATGCAATAAGAAAATGGGTCGAAGCTCAAGGTGGCAATATACCCGAAGATTTGGGTATCAAAGGTGACTCGATTGCGAGAGAAGGCGGGACTCCATTAGCCGTAGCAGTCGATAATCAAATATTCGGACTAATCTATCTCAAAGATACCGTAAAACCGGGAATGAAAGAACGCTTCGAACAGCTTCGTAAAATGGGGATTAGAACCATTATGTGTACCGGAGACAATCCACTAACAGCTGCAACCATTGCACGTGAGGCTGGTGTAGATGAGTTTATTGCTGAAAGTAAACCGGAAGATAAAATTGCTGTAATAAAGAGGGAACAAGCTCAAGGTAAGTTGGTGGCGATGACAGGGGATGGAACCAATGATGCCCCAGCGCTTGCACAAGCAGATGTAGGGCTAGCGATGAACAGCGGTACGATAGCAGCAAAAGAAGCGGCCAATATGGTCGATCTGGATTCCGACCCATCAAAGATCATTGAAGTGGTGGCTATCGGTAAGCAGCTATTAATGACTCGTGGGGCACTAACCACTTTTAGTATCTCAAACGACGTTGCGAAATATTTTGCTATCATTCCGGCCATGTTTATGGTAGCTATACCGCAAATGGAAGCCCTCAATGTGATGAGCTTAGGTTCCCCGATGTCAGCCATATTGTCAGCATTGATTTTTAACGCGATTATCATTCCATTACTGATCCCTCTGGCCATGAAAGGCGTCGCGTACAAACCCATGAGTTCCAACAAGCTGTTACAACGTAATCTATTTATATATGGGTTAGGTGGTATCATAGCGCCGTTCGTGGGGATCAAGATCATTGATATGATTGTACACTTTTGGATCTAAATTATATATAGAAAGGGTATGAAGAGATATGAATAAAACATTAAATATGGGCATGAAAACAATGGGTAGCTCTCTTGGTACTGCCATAAAGTGTAGTGTGGTGCTGATTGTTTTGTGCGGGATCGTGTACCCACTCGTATGTACAGGAGTGGCACAACTGTTAATGCCCGATAAAGCAAACGGTAGCCTTATTCAGAACAGTAAAGGTGAAGTGGTCGGTTCGGAACTGATTGGACAAAACTTTACCGATCCGAAGTATTTTCAAGGTAGAGTCTCAAGCATTGAGTATAAAGCGGAGGCATCAGGAACCAATAACTATGCCCCTTCCAATCCAGATTTGTTAAAGAGAACACAAGAATCAATTGCTGCATGGAAGGTAAGCAACCCTGATGTACCGGTAAGTAAGCTTCCAATTGACTTGATTACGAACTCAGGTTCCGGTCTAGATCCTCATATTACGCCAGAATCAGCGAAAGTTCAGATACCTCGGATTAGTAAATTATCTGGGTTATCAGAGGCCCAACTTGGAAATCTAGTTAAAGCGAATACGGAAGGACGCGATCTTGGTGTGTTCGGGGAACCGCGCGTTAATGTACTCAAATTGAATCTAGCCATAAATGAAATAGTTAATAAATAATGAGAGAAGCCGGTCACCTATAGAAGGGTGATTCGGCTTTCATCCGTGTAGGAGGTACAATGGAACATTTCAGAAGGAAAACACCAGAAGAGATCTTGCTTTCCATTTCGAAGCTACATCAAGGTCGTTTGAAGGTATACATTGGGTCTGTTAGTGGTTCTGGAAAGACGTATCATATGCTACGGGAAGGACAGTCTCTCAAAACCCAAGGTATTGATGTTGTCATCAGCGCTGTCTCTACTATGCAACGCCCAGAGACCATAGAACAAATCGGGGATTTGGAACGTGTCCCAAGTATTCACTGGTGGAAGGATGGAATAGAAAAAAAAGATCTAGACATAGATGCCTTGATCAAAAGGAACCCCGAGGTTGTCATTGTTGACGGTCTGGCTCACCGAAATCGGGAAGATGCCCCACTGAAGACTCGACTGGAAGATATACAACGTTTAATCCGTCATGGGATGAGTGTCATTACGACCATAAACGTCTATGAACTGGAAGATGTGCGGTCCGTTGTCCAAAAACTAACTAAAATTGAGGTTGTCGAAACGGTACCTACGGATACGCTGAGTCTAGCTGATGAAGTAGTCCTGATTGATGTCACCCCAGAGACTATGCTAAATCGTGTTGCAGAAGGGAAGTTGTTAAGCCTCGACGACATGGGGATTTTTAAACGTGGAAATTTAGCGATTCTGCGTGAACTTACACTGCGTTTGGTAGCTGAAGGAGTCAATGATTCTCTCGAAAAGTATCGTGAAGAATGGGGACTTATTGGCCCGTCAGGTGCAGGTGAACGCATTCTTGTCTCTACACAGTATCATTGGAACGGTTCTATTTATATGCGTAGAGGGCAACAAATTGCCAAACGGCTGAATGGTGAGCTGCTTATCGTGACGTTTGTGAACAAGGATAAGGAGCTTACTAGAGAGGCGGCTGTGTTTAAAAGATCACAACTTAAGCTTGCCAATCGCATCGGCGCCGAGTTCACGGAACTTCCATTATGTGCAAGAAGGGAGTTACCTAAGGTTCTGGTGAATTATGCACTTACAAATAACGTGACACGTATCCTACTTGGACATTCCAAGCAAACATGGTGGCAAGAATTCTGGCATGGGTCCATCGTGCATGATATGTTAAAAAGAACACGCAATGTGGACATCTTTATCGTTGCCGATCGTGCAGAGCACGATGGAGAACGAATCCTGCCTACGAAAGTTGCCAAGTCAGAGGAAGAGGTGGATTTATTTCGTCGTTTAAGCTCTCAGGAAATGGTTCAAAAGATAGAGCAAATCAAACGGGGAACTTTTCAAGTGTTCATTGGTTCTGCTCCCGGTGTGGGAAAAACATTTACCATGTTACGTGAGGGGAATCACTTGCTCAAAAAGGGAATTGATGTGTGCATAGGACTACTTGAAACACATGGCCGTAAAGAGACACAAGCACAAATCAACGAGTTAGAGATATTGCCGCGGAAGGTGATTGAATATAGAGGAACCCATTTGGACGAGATGGACACAGCGGGAATCATCCGAAGAAACCCAGAAGTAGTATTAGTTGATGAACTCGCGCACACCAATGTCCCAGGAAGCCAGTATAAAAAAAGATATGAAGATGTCCTTGAAATTCTGGCTGCCGGAATCTCGGTCATTACAACGGTCAATGTACAACATTTGGAGAGCTTAAATGATGCTGTTGAGCAAATTACAGGTGTCCGCGTTAGAGAAACGATACCGGATCATATTCTAAGGCTTGCTGATGAAGTTCAGTTGATCGACGTTACGCCCGAATCGTTACAACAGCGCATGAAAGATGGGAAAATTTATAATGTGGAAAAAATCCATCAAGCGCTTAATAACTTTTTTAGAACAGGTAATTTAATTGCGCTTAGAGAATTGGCCTTACGGGAAATTGCTGATGATGTTGATGAGAGACTAGAATCTTGGGAACGAAACGAATCATTAAGAGGTCCATGGAGACGGCAAGAAGTGATTTATGTGTGCCTAAACAAAACGCAACATGCAGAAAGATTAATACGCAGAGGGTTTCGCATTGCCTACCGTCTGAAGGCGATTTGGTATGTTACGTTTGTTCAGTTGGAGCGTACACACAATACAACGGTCATGACTGAGCAATTAGAAGCTCTAAGGAAACTGACTGAACGGTTAGGAGGGAAGTTTGAGATTCTCACGACGAGTAAGCAGAAACACATTCCTATGGTTCTGGTGTCCAAAGCGAATGGGTACCAGGCCACGCAGATGATTATAGGTCAATCTAAAACTAGATTGTGGAAAGAAGGTTGGCAAGGCTCCATTATCAAAAAAATACTCCGGGCGACTAGACATTTAGATGTGCTCGTTGTAGCTGATTTCGAACCCTTAAATTAAAGAGCACAAAATGATGGAGTTACGAGATCGGGTACAAACCAAGGTAATCTACTTCTTATAAAAATACATGCGACTCTAGCATAGTTGTATTTTGGGTACCAATCAATTAATCGATATACACTCATGAGTAATTATCTATTGTGTAAGTGCTCTTTTTAGTTATAAGATAAGGTGCAGGAATATTCTGGGTGGCTAAGTTTTAGTGAATAGTACATAGTCGTTGTAGATATTTTTTTGTGTGGAAAAATGTAGTAAGACAGGCGCTCTAGTAATATATTTATAAATAGTACATTTATACTTGATGGGGAGGTTTACGCGCTGGTTCATTATTTGCAACGAAGAAATGTGTTGTTGGTGTTTGTATGTTTCATTTTATTGTGGGGTACTGCCTTTGTAGGTAAAGCAGTGGCTGCGGAAGTGGTTAGTAATGATTTTATTATCGTGAACAAGAAAACGAACAAATTGGCCTTTTATAGAAATGGAAAGTTAGAAAAGGTATTCTCGGTGGCTACGGGGAAAGATCCTAGCTTGACACCCGAAGGTAGTTTCAAAATTGTGAACAAGATTAAGAATAGGCCCTATTATAAAGAGAAAATTGCTGGAGGAGATCCTCGTAATCCTTTGGGAGATCGTTGGCTAGGGTTAGAAGTGAATGGGACTATGGGAACAACTTATGCTATTCATGGTAACAATAATGTGAATTCGATTGGAAAGTATGTAAGTGCAGGTTGTATACGGATGAAGAACGATGAGATTCATTGGTTGTTCTCACAAGTGAAATTAAATATTGTAGCTATCATAACTTCCTCAAATTTATCATTTGAACAGATTGCAATCAACCATGGGAAACTGCCTACTGTGAAGGTGTTTGCGGGTAAATTGATTATTGATGGTAAGAAAAATACATTGAAGGAACCTCTGGTACTTGAAGATTCTCGCGTATATATTCCACTCAGGGAATCGATTAAATTACTTGGAGCCAATCTTCAATGGAATAATAAAACGGAGACAATCGCTATGGTAATAAATGGTCGTACGATTACGCATAAGCCACTTACAAACCAAGCGACAGTGGACGGAAAGAACGTTAAGATTATAGCATCGCGGTATCAAGGTGAAACGGTAATGCTATCTCTAAAGAGTTTACTGCAATTATCTGGCTTACAAGGCAAATGGGATTCTAAATCTAAAGCTGCTATCATTAATAACTAAATTAATTCGAACTTAATACATTATAATGGTTCTTAGGCATTCTTTACACAATCTATTTGTGCGAAGAATGCCTATTTCTCGTACAATAAGGGTATCAAGTTCAGGCGTGTGTTCATGATGATTTCATAGTCGATGGCTACGGCCCCGGAAACGATCTTAAAGTTGCGCAACATTCCGTAACCAGCGGCACATGGAATACAAACATTTCGTTGAAGTCGTATGTGGCTTACGGAGAGTGGATCTTCTCGATAAAAGTCAAATCCTAATTCAATATAAAGGGAGTGGGGAAAAGTTGAAAAAGAAAACTTGGATTGTACTCACGGTATGTTGTTCTGTCGTCGTCGGCGGCGGCGGCTTAGCATTGGCTAACATGAACGCTAACCAAGTAGACGCAAATAGCCCGTTGAAAGAGAAAGTTTCGTATGCGGTCGAAAGCTATGAAGCACAGAAGCAAATTGCTGATGCACCCGGCGCAACGACAGAGGATGAGCAGGAGCTAAAGGAGTTAGCGAGTAGATCTGCTGACTTAGAATTAGAATTAAATCCACAAAGTGTCCTGGAAGAATTTGAAGAAGTTTTTGCTGGTTACAAAGACTTGTACCTCATCCAAAGCGCTCATTACGAAGACAAAAAAGATTCAACAGACCCTGCTGTTCAGCAAGTATTATACTCACTGGAACAAAAGGGGAAGTTGATAGCTCAATTCGAAAAATTAAAATTGAGCAAGTCGGCAAACGGTGAATCCCTGCTGGAAAATTTTTACGGAGAAACTACTAAACTGAATAAAGAGCTTTACCCGGATAGATTCAAGTAATCAACACAACCTAAATGTGACCGCTACGATAACGGATTGTCCAAAAGTGAATACTTCAAGGAAGTGGCAAACCGTCAATCATTAACTTGAAAAACTGAAATAGATTCGAAATAAAGATGCTTGAGCTCATCTTCTTGATTTTCAATGGTCATTTCTTTGAACCAGTCTTCATTCGCATCTTCTTCTTTAAAGACACTAGACCTCCAGAAGGCGATTCCTAATTTAGTAAATCGATACGTAAACCCAAGACGACTTTCATCGTTTCTCTCATAAGGTGATATCTTATCAAGTGTATTTATTAATTCATCCGCTTTTGTACTGAATGGATCAATACCTTGTAATAAACAATTGTATACATCTTTTGAGCTTGAAGCAGTCTCTATGAAGTTAACGTGAAGATTATCTTCATACTCAACATTATAAAAAATAGGACAGTCTTCTAATATTTCCTCAACTTTTTCCTTGCTCATACCTAACTTAATATCACCTATTGATTTTCCAGGTTCAATTATCAATTTGCCCATGTTTTACACTCCTCATATAGAACTTACAAAGCCTAAATATTGTTCAGACAATATATGGAAGGTGCTCGTTCACGCACCAATAAAATATTTAAGCGTTGACAAATTGTTGTACCCGTCCTATTCGTAAAAAGAAGCCACTGTTGAATTCTCTTAAAGGTTCTGAATGTAACTGTTTTCACATTATATAGAACCATTTGATTTCAAGCCAAACGTGATTTGTCTTAAATTTAATTAGTTGGTTACACAGATTCGGGAGAAATTAATTGTTTAGTTCTGGAATTATTGGTATTATGGTGTGACTCCAGAACACATAAAAAACACATCACATCGTTATAATTATGCAGAGCATTATGCTGGAGAGAGGGATGAACGTGTGAGTAAAATTGTCCTCCTTGTTGAAGATGAACGCAGAATCCGTGAAATCGTAGCGGATTATTTCAAGCAACAACAGTGGATTGTCTATGAAGCTGATAATGGTAAGAGGGCCTTGGAAATGTTCGAAATAACCAAGCCCAATTTGATAATACTTGATATTTTGATGCCTGGAATGGATGGGTTTTCAGTTTGTAGACAAATACGGAATCAATCCGATGTGCCTATCATATTATTAACTGCTAAATCAGATGATGATGATAAAATCCATGGTTTTGAGCTTGGGGCAGATGATTATGTTACGAAACCATTCAGCCCCAAAGTGTTGGTTGTTCGTGCCAATACTTTAATGCGAAGGTTGGAGGGGAAGGTTAGTCCACAGGGACATAATCTCCGCTTTGGTCAAGCCGTGTTAAATACATTGGCACATCGTCTTAACATAGAAGATATAGAGATCGAGCTAACACCGAAAGAGTATGAACTATTGCAATTTATGATTCAGAACAAGGGCATAGTGCTATCTAGAGACACAATATTAGATCGTGTCTGGGGCGCGGACTTCGAAGGTGACTCAAGGGTAGTTGATACACATATCAAAAAATTACGAAGTAAACTAGGGCATGAATCGCGCTATATTCGAACCGTGATCGGAACAGGATATAGATTTGAGGTAGAAGAATGAATAAACAGGGGGTCACATTTAAGCTATTTGCTGTGACGGTATCATTTTTTTTGTGTTTCTACGGATTATTTACTTTAGGACAACTCCTATTCTTCGAGAACTTCTATCAGTATCAAAAGATTAATAGAGTGGAGAGCAGCTTGAAGAAGTTCAGTAATAATTATGCTCGGGCACAATGGGATTCAGAACGTGTCTCTGCAGAAGCAGTCAAGTTGATGACACAAAATAAAAATCATTTTGCTATCGTCACCTTAGATGGAAACGTAAAGTTTGACGACCCCTATCAAATAAAGATAAAGCAGGATAGTGGTGAAGTGACTGATGTGTCCATTTCATTGTTGCTGAGTGAGTATAGAGAACCGTTCACGGCTTTACAAATTCGATTAGGTGATCATTTAGATGTGCAAGGGGAGGTGGATGGGCAATCTTCTGACCACATGCTATATCCTGCTCGAATTAGCAAAGAAGGTGGCCCATTCATAGGTGATCAGACAATGGCAAGGCCTGAAGAATATAGCAAGCGAGTTTCGGGTACAGTCATTGGTTTGTTACTACCTAATATGAAAACATGGAGCCTACGCCAAGGTATGCTTCTGATGGCTTTAGAGGAATGGTTTCCTTTGACTGAGGAACATAAGAAGCAATTAGAGCGTGGAGAGGTCGTTGAAGAGGAATGGACAGAGCCTTGGAGCGGACTACGTAACATTATTGTAGTTCAACCTATTCTATATGATCAGCAAGAGCCTGAGCTTGTATTCTCCGTTACATCACTTCAAGAAATAAGTGAAGCTAATGAGGCCTTGCGTTGGTTTTATCTATATTTAGGAATCGGAGGATTCTGTATTATCGTCATTATGTCAATTATCTATTCCAAGATGGTGACTAAACCGTTAATTTCATTGAATCAAGTTGCCAAACGGATGGCGAAGCTTGATTTCACAACGCCTTCTCCAGTGCAACGAAATGATGAAATCGGGAGTCTCTCGGACAGTTTATATACCTTATCAGAGACATTGGATAGCACGCTTCAGGAGTTGAAGAATGCAAATCGACAATTAGTCGTTGATATGGAACATAAACAGAAGCTGGAGCAGATCCAACAAGAATTTTTCTCAAGTGCTTCACATGAATTAAAAACACCTTTAAGTATCATTAAAGGATTTGCCGAGGGACTGCATGACGGGGTAAGCGCAGGAAAACAAGATCATTATGTACAGGTCATTATTGAAGAATCCGAGAAGATGGAAGAGCTTGTTAAGGATATGCTTGATTTAGCGAAGCTTGAATCGGGTACGGTCAAATTAAGGAGTGCTACAGTATTGTTGAGTGAAGTTGTGGAAGAGGTTGTAGCTAAACTCGTCCATTTACTGAAAGATAAACAGTTGCAAGCTGTTGTGATTCCTTCCAATGAAATGCCAATTCAGGCCGATATAGGTAGAATTGAACAAGTGATATTTAATATAATCGTGAATGCGATCCGTTATGCTGATTCTGCGAGTTCTATTATGATTAGAATCCAGAGTTCCAAAGATTCTACTATGATTGCGATTGAGAACAAAGGTATTCAAATACCCGAGCAGCAGCTCGAACTCGTGTGGGAACGATTCTACCGTGTTGAACCCTCACGAAATCGGGAAATGGGGGGCACCGGGCTTGGGTTATCTATAGCCAAGCATATACTAGACTTACACCGTTGTAGATATGCAGCAGAGAACATTGACGAGGGAGTTCGATTTGTGATTTGGTTTGATGCCTAAACTAAATAGATACAAAAAGTATTTTGAGATTGATGATGAGGAGTCGAGAATGATGAAGTTGAATTGGTTACCTTCTGCTTGCACAGCAGCTAATCTAGCCGCTGGGGTAATCTCATTGAAGTTGACCATTGACGGACAATATATCGCTGCTTTTGTATTGGTGATTATTGCGGCATTTTGGGACGTATTAGATGGTCTATTAGCGAGATTATTACATGTGGACAGCGAATATGGCAAAAACTTAGATTCTATAGCTGATGTTATTTCATTTGGTGTAGCACCTATTTTTCTAATGTTTATCAACAATCTACAGGATATGGACATGCAGTGGATGAGTGAAGTGATTATTGTTATTTTTCCAGTCTGCGGAGCACTACGTTTAGCACGTTTCAATATTCAGTCGGCAGAGTCAGCATCCAAAGGGTTTATAGGGCTTCCAATTACAGCAGCTGGTGTCATCCTAGCTGGCGTGTCAGTATCTGGAGCCTATGTTCATACGACGATGATGTTTATTATAGTCTGTGTACTGTCATGCTTAATGATTAGTCGTATCCCATTTCCTTCTTTCAAAAAATGAAGCGTATAGAGCAAGGGGGCACATGATGGAGTGGACCATGGAATTCATAACACAATATGGATATTTAGCCATTTATCTATTGCTTGCCATTGGAATTATTGGTCTCCCAGTACCTGACGAGGTTGTCATGACGATGGTAGGGTTTCTGATATCCACAATGACATTAAATTTCCTGATGTCTGTAGTGGTAAGTTTTTCAGGGGCCGTTACTGGGATGAGCATTAACTATTTAATAGGTAAAAAAGTAGGTAAACCTTTATTCAATAAATATGGAAAATGGGTAGGGATGACACCCAAACGGTTTAACAAAGTAGAAGATTGGTTCGCTCGATTTGGGCCTTGGGCCATCGTGTTAGGTTATTTTATTCCTGGTATAAGACAAGTTACCTTTTACATTTCGGGTATAAGCGTCATGCCTTTTAAGAAATATATATTAGTAGCAGGATTGAGTGGACTATGTTGGGTTCTGATTTTTATTTCTATTGGATATTACATAGGGATTATTATGTGATGATACATGAACATATAGGTTTAATGATGAAAATCATGGATGAACGCCTATTTGATCAGCCGAATGCTGGTCAAATAGGCGTTTTTATGTTGTGAAATTTTTTTGTATTTTTTGGATAGTTATGGTAACGCTACATTGTACTAATGACATGGCTCGTTCTTGTCAATTCTGGCTTTGTAGCTGTGGGGATGATGAACATGTGGCACACGATTGTTTCTTATATTCCAGATTGGAAGGTTTTTGTACAAGCTATAGTGATACTGATCGTTCCTATATTCATTTATTTAGTTTCTCGATGGCTCCAATCTGCCTTAGGTAATCAAACTTCGGACGATAGTCCGGCAGCGAATAAATCTGAAAAAGATACACCCGATACTAACATATCTAAAGGAGTTACTAATCCCTCGTTTACTGGAAAGTATGAAGCAGATTTAGTAGCTATTAAACAAAGAATAGCTCGAAATTGTGATGTTCACGTTAGAGAGTTTACGATAAAAATATTCGCGACTTTTACGATTGCTTTTTATGCTGCATCGTTGGGTCAGGCTCAATTATTTAAAAATATAAATTAAAGAAGAATATTCAACCTATCATGTACGGCTTGATTCCAATCATATTCATTGTTGCAATGACTCCCAAAAATATCAATGAAGTATTCGAATTTGGTGATTTCATTGGAAATATTTCTATCTATTTGTTCGGTTTGTTGCCCGTACTCCTCCTTCTGATCTCTAAAGTCTTCAAAAAGGGAGTGGTTAAACAAGATGAATAGCATGAGACGCTATATCTTAGTTGCATTGCTCATTCTATTAATACCCTGTCTAACAGGATGCTGGGGTAATAAGCAAATTGAAGATCAGAGTCTTTATGTAGGTCTAGCACTTGATGTTGCTGAGGAATCAGAAGTGGAAAAAGAGTTATCTATGCTGGGAGATGATTATCCCAAAAAAAATCTCATAACTTCAACTATTCAGATTATACCTCTTCAGAAAAGTCAAGAGTCACCATCCGCGAGTAAGTCAACATCAACGATGTATTTGAACAACAGGAAACCGGTGATTCGATCTTTCAATTAATGCGACAATACTCACTTCGGAGGGATCGCCCATTATTGGTCATCATTTGAAAGCGATAGTGATCTCTTCAGAGCTTGTACGTAGAATGGATCTCGATTCGCTTTTAAAATTCATTTTGCCAGATAACGATATCAGACCCAGTTGTCTTGTATTAATAAGTAAGGCTAGCGAGACGTTAATCTCAAATCAAGCCGGAGAAATTCCTGCGCTTCATCTCAAAGGTATAGTGGACAATCAGTTTAGAACTAACAAAATATTACCACCTATGATTCTTACCAAATTAGATGGAATAATGAACTCTGGTGCAAGTTTTATTCTGCAAAACGTGGTTTCCGCCAAGAAGGAAGTTGCATTCGCTGGGGCAGCTATTATTAAAGGGAAGATCAATAGATGGATTGGAACATTAGATGAGGAAGATGTTGAAGCCTTGTCTTGGATTACCGGTAAAGTAAAGGGAGGGGTAATCAAAACTTATGATAAGTCGGGGGAAGTCCTTACCTATGAAATCGAGAATGTAAATACGAAGATTAAATCAAAAGTTCAAGGCCAGGATATTTCTTTTCACGTGAGTATCGAATCAGATGGTCGGCTCATTGAGAACTGGAATACATCCGAAGTTCCTACAGACGACAAATTCTTGAAGGAAGCGCAGGGTTACTTCGAACAAGAATTAAAAGATAGTTTGTATAAAGTCATTCATAAAATGCAAGAGGTTTATCATGTAGATGTTGCAGGATTCGGTAATCGGCTGCGGATACAACACCCTAAGGTTTGGAAAAAGGTTGAAAAGGAGTGGGATGAGACTTTTAGTCAGTCTGAGATTACGTACGATGTTAACTTGAATATTATAGATTACGGTTCCTCAGCTAAATAATATTTAGGAATTCATGTTGAAGAATCATTTATCCACTCGAACATGCGTTTAATAGCTAGTTTATGCATCGCCAAAGGGAAATGATGTCCTAAACCGTCATATTGATGAAGTGTAACATTTGCACCGATCTCTTGAAGTCGGCGGGTCATTTGTAGGCCTTGGTTAAAGTCGACTTGAACATCATCAGTACCGTGTATAACAAGAACAGGACATAGAATTTGTTCAGCCATGGCAATGGGGGAGCGCGCACGATAAGAATCTGGAACCTTCATAGGAGATCCACCGATGACGCGTTTGAGCATTTTGCGTAAATCAATACGATCTTCATAAGTTTGTGCGAGATCTGATACTCCGCTCCACAAGATACAACGGTTAATTTGGCTGTTGTTGACAACCGTTTGTGTCGCATTAATGGCCCCTCGTGAGAATCCCATAATAGAAATTAGATTTGGATCGACAAAGGGCAGACTACATAGTAGATGGTAAGCAGAAATAACATCTTCTTGATCCTGCCCTCCAAATTCATCTCTTCCCTCGCCACCTTCAGTCCCTCGATAAGTAGGAGCAAAGATAATGTACCCATGATTAGCAAATTGTTCAAGCCAGTGTGTCTTAACACTCCCAACTCGTCCAATGCCACCACGGCAGTAAATAAGCACAGGCCATTTGTGCTTATGGATATTCTGCTTACTGGGCTCGATAGAGCTTGCGATTTGTGTTATAGGCAGATCTGCTGCATGATAGAACGATTCTATCCATGCCTGTAAATCAGATGTAGGCATTTCGAATCCATGCGGTAAGCAAAGGTATCCCTTAACCTTTAATCCCTCTGATATGTATGTGATATGAAACATCATGATCGTATGTCCTCTACTTCTTATTATTTTAGTGTGTTGATTGTAGTCATTATAGTATATCCCAATACATACTTGTTGAGACAATGAAGTCTGAGGAGCGTGTTGAACAAGTGGTCATCGTATTAAGTTCCGCCCCTCTTATATGTCTGCGTTATTCTTCTTCCGTTTCTTCAAAGTCAAGATAGTGACATGCACGATGCCCCGAACGAGTACAAGACCCTATAGAGCGATCCAACCATTCAATATGAACAATTCTTTCTTGCAATATTGTGACCACTTTATCCGCCTTCTGTTTGATATCTACGAAATTTGTACCCACATTGCAAATGATGCCCGCAATTACCCGCGTAGTTGACCCTTGTTCAATCGTTACGTTAACACGACATCCCTGATTCCGGAATAATAGAAAGTTTAGCCCACCGTTTAAGCCTGCGAGTCTCAGCTGGATTCTAGCATCACAATCGTAAGGACCTTCTGTCATCTTCTGAGCTTGTTTACTTGTATTAAGGTGTCCGTGAATTGGTTCTGGGCGAAGCGTGGTGCTGGTGGGTATCGAGCATTTCTGGGCTAAGAATGACGCTACATTTCGGGGATACCGTCTCAGGTAACCCAACGCTATTAAATAGGTTCTTTGGAATTCCACTTACTACGGCACTCCTAACTTATCTTCACTCTCGAATTCAGATTAAAACAAAGGAAGGAGACTTTATTTCTGGAATATTGGTCCGCACAACGGAGAGTGAAATATGGATTCAAATAGATTCAACGGGTCACTCTCAGAAGTTGAAACTTAATCAAATCCGTATATTAACAGTGAAATAATGCATAAAGGGATAGAGGTTGGGCATATGATTCGGGTAGTGGTCGTAACCTGATAGAGGAGGGTGGGATGCTTGTGCCAGCTGTTATGCCTGACAACAAAGTATTTGAAGGTTTGCTCGGTCAAGGTGTCCTTGTAGTTCTCAATGTCTCCCAGTTAAATATTCTAGGTCAGACATTCAGGCCTATTTTTTGTGGGACATTAAGCGAAATCTCAATCGGGTCTATCGAATTGAACCCCGTTATTATCAAGATGCACAATGCACCACAATTTCGTTTTCCTACGCCACTTATTTTTCCAATAGAGCATGTTGTTCATATTATGGCTTTTGACTCTAATACGAGACTACCGCTTGTATAGATTCGTGAATGGAGGGATTAGAAGGTGGCATTAAGTCAACTTCAAATTACGATGAATGAGGTTCGGAGAGCCGGTGTTGTACAACAGTTTGAAGAAAATATTGGGCAGAGGCTCCTTATTATAATCGAGCAGTATCCTTTTTTTATCGTAGGTGGTCTTCAGAATGTGGAATCTGCTTATGCCCATATCCTCATTGAAGTAAGCAATATCCCTGAACTCGATGATTATGTTATCCGTACGCACATTGATGATATTACCGTGTTCTTCTTTGAGAGGGTATAGCTTCACTCAGACGCTGTAGGTTCAATCCATGTAAGTATTCCTGCATCATGGTGAGTTCATATCCGGGTAGCGTACTCACCGGGGACGAATATTGGGGAACAAGTAGCTCTTTATTCATCGTATCACCTCATTGTATCTTATGAACAAGAGGCGAGGTTATATCTCTTTTTGAGAAAAGTGAATGGTCCTTGGTTCGATCAGCATAATGTAAATGTATAAGAGGTTGTTCAAGAGGGGGAAGAAGATGCTAGGAAATATGTGGTGGATATTCCTGGTGATCATTATGGGGAGTGGGCTGATTGCATATGTTTATCTTCATAGATTTAGGCAACTCATTGGTTATCACTTAGGTATGAACATTGCGATGACAACAAGCGGTGTCTATGGCTTGGCCATAGGAGCGGTACTCGGTCTTCAATATCATCACAATACAGCTATTGTTACGATCACAACGACCTTGCTTGCGGTCCTGATTGGCATTCTTTTTGGTTCACTCATTGATTATCAGACACTATTAGCAGGAGCAACAAGTGGTATTATGGCGGGGTTAATGGGACCTATGCTGGGGATGCACAGTAATGATCCGATGCTTATTGCCGTGTTTTGTACCCTTTTAGTGCCTGTAGCTTCCTTTATGCTTTGTTATTCTGTCAAAGTCTAATCTACGGTAGGGGTTATATATAAGATGCCAGCGATGTGTATTCTTGTTATACTTCAATTATTGTTGGTGACACTATATATATACGTTCGAGGTAGGAGGAAGTTAGAATGACACGGGATATTCAAGCGGTACCCTATGGTTACGAGCCGCCGATAGCAAAACGTAAAGGGACGTTGGTGTTCTACGATTCTTTTGAACATACGTCTGAGGATGAACTTGAAGTTGCTCTCCAAACGACAATGAGATATTCTTTCACGAAGCTCGTGTTGAACTAAACCGCTACGCGGTAGCTTTTTAAATCCTACAATCTTTCACTGCCATTTTCTAAACCTTCCTTTATCATCTAGTGAAAAAGGAG